>NZ_AP024086.1:600000-900000 GCF_019703855.1 Desulfomarina profundi
AACTTCGTCTGCTGCGTTTCCTCCAGGAGCAGACTTTTACCCCCGTGGGGCAGGATATTTCCATTCAGGTGAATGTGAGAATTATTGCAGCAACAAATGTTAACCTGAAGGAAAAGGTGAGGGACGGTGGTTTTCGGGAGGATCTTTATTACAGGCTGAAAGTTGTGGAAATACTCCTGCCACCTCTTCGCGCAAGAAAAGGATGTGTGCCACTGCTTGTACATCATTTTCTTAGTGTGTACAGGGATAAGTTGAATAAGAATATATTCAGTATATCTGACCAGGCAATGGAGTTGCTTTGTAATTACCGCTGGCCTGGAAATGTAAGGGAGTTGAGGCATGTGATAGAGCGAGCATGTGTGCTGTGCAACGGAACCAGTATTCTTGTGGAAAATTTTCCAAAGGAGATTAAAAATGATGTCGGCAGGCTGGAGAATCGAGTTGATAGCGAGATACCAGAACGCAGGCAGAGGGCAACAGACATGATAAATACTGATATGTTTATCAGCGAAGAAGAACAGATTCTCTCGGCCCTGCAAAGTACCGGTGGCAATAAAACAAAAGCAGCTCAGTTGCTCAAGATTGATCGGAGCACTCTCTATAGAAAGATGAAACGGTATGATCTGTGATGTGCACCAAACGGTGTGTTGCATTACTGTCGCATAAGTGTGGCACCTGTCGCATTCAGAGGTGGCTGCACCATAAATGCGACAGGTGTGTTGCTGTTGCTTGAAGCAATGTTTCTATATTTTCCTCTGTTACTCGTTCAGAATATATTTTTTTATATTGTTATTTAAGTATGTTATGTTTTTTGTTTTTGGGGGGTGAGTTATTTTGTCTTTTGGCATGAAACGTGAAAGATAAATGACAATTCATGTGGAGTCACACAGTGGACGGAAGACAATTTAACGATGAGGACAGAAAAATGAAAGAAACCACTCGAACCCGACAGAAAAGTGAATTCAGGACAATTGAGAAGACTGGTGTAACTACAGAGATATCAAAAGTCAGTGTTGTAATGGTTGGGATATTTGGTGTTGCTGTTGGTCTTTGGAGCCTCGCCTGTCTGGTTGGTGGTCTTGTTGCTGCAGGAGGTCCTTTCCAGTTGGCGGCAGGGTGGTTTAAGGCTGTGTCTGGAATCTGAAGATTATAATCTGATTGCCTGTGAAACTGAGTCTGGCAGTGATGCCGCGCATGTTCTGGTTAATCTGAATTTCGCACGTTTTTAAAAATTATTTTGAAAAGACCAAGGTTTTAAGAACCTCTGGTCTTTTTTTTGTGTTACAATGTAGTGGTGTGGAAATGTTTCATGTGGAGTGTCGCAAAGTAGATATGGAACACATGTGATTTACGGGAGATTTTTAATGTGTTGCAGACCATTGCCTGCCTCAAAATCAACCGTAGATAAAATCAGGGAAAAACTGTTCAGGGAAAGTCATGGCAATTTTTGTGAGAAATTTGTTCCTGTTTTTTATTGTTGTTTTTGTCTGTTTTGTCGGAGGTTTTATTTTTTATCATGAGCACAGTCTTCCCGTTATAGGATACAGCCAGTTCTATCGTGATCTGCAGGGTCATGATGTGAAGGAGCTGACTTTTACAGGAAACCGGGCTGAGGTTGTTTTGCAATCCGGTTTTTCATATACTGTGAATGTCCCTGATGTCAAAAAAGTTACTGCATCACTTGATCCGCTTAACGTTACAATAACGTATCAGCCGGACTATACTTCATTTTATTTTCAGGGAGCACTTTTTATTGCTGGTGTTTCACTGGCCATTGTTATTCTTTTATCTTTTTTTGCACATAGAAGAGAAACCTCTGAGAGCAGATTTGCCAGTGATAAACTCATTAGACCACATAGAGGTGAGGATAGAATTACCTTTGATGATGTGGCAGGTGTGCCCGAGGCCAAAGAAGAGTTGCAAGAGGTGGTCTCCTTTTTGAAGAATCCGGATCAGTTCAGCAATATCGGTGCATTAATTCCGAAGGGACTCCTGCTGCAGGGGCCTCCGGGAACGGGAAAAACACTGCTTGCTAGGGCTATCGCGGGGGAAGCTGGAGTACCTTTTTACAGTTTCAGTGGTTCTGATTTTGTGGAAATGTTTGTGGGTGTAGGGGCTTCAAGAGTGAGGGATCTTTTCAGTGAGGCCAAGAAAAATGCGCCCTGTATAGTATTTATCGATGAAATTGACGCGGTTGGCAGCAGTAGAACAACTGTTTCCTCAGATGGTCAGGATGAAAGAGGGCAGACCCTGAATGCTCTCCTGGTGGAGATGGATGGTTTCAGTTCCACGGATAATATTATTGTCCTGGCTTCCACCAACAGACCGGATATACTGGATGCGGCTTTAAGCCGACCCGGTCGGTTTGATCGCAGGATAACCCTCCTTCCCCCGGATCTTAAAGGCAGACAGAAGATCCTCGACGTTCATTGCCGGAAAGTGACACTGCGTGAAGAAGTCGATCTTGAGGAAATTGCCCAGATGACTTCTGGATTTACCGGTGCGGAACTGGCCAACCTGGTTAATGAAGCTGCGCTTCTGGCGGGAAGGGATGGTTGTGAGGCTATCGAGATTGAACACTTTGATCTTGCCAGGGACAGGATAATGCTCGGCGTGGAGAGAAAGGGTGTTATTCTGACAGAAAAAGATAAACAGATCCTCGCCTTTCATGAGGCGGGTCATGCCATTGTGGCAAAACTCCTGCCTGATTCCGATCCCGTTCATAAGATCACAATAATTCCCCGGGGGCGGGCTCTGGGCCAGACCCAGCAGCTCCCAATGGGCGACAGAACCGCTTACAGCAGGGACTATCTGAAAAACCGTATTGCAATCCTACTTGGAGGGCGTGCCGCTGAGAAGATTATTTTTAACAGCAGGACCACCAGGGCGGAAAATGATCTTCTCCAGGCTACCGAAATAGCAACAAACATGGTTTGCCGCTGGGGATGAGTGAAATACTCGGGCCCCAGGCTTATGGTGTGGGGGATAGCGGTTTTCTGGGAGATGAGATGACAAAAAGGCTGGTGATGAGTTCGGAAACGGCCAATCTCATTGATGGTGAAATCAAAGCTCTACTGGCGGAGTGTTACAGTCAGGCAGCGGCAGTTTTGAAAGAGGAGCGACTGTTTTTGAAAGCTCTTGCGGAAATTCTCCTTCAGGTGGAAACCATTGACAGCGAAGAATTTGAAATAATATATCAATGCTCTCTGACCAAGAAGGCAAAGGCCAGGAGCATGTCTGAAGAAATATCGGAGTGCAGTGTCTGTCCTGCCAAAGGACACTGTCTTGAGGCAAAGGTGGCTTAGGGGATGAATTCACTGAAAAAACTTGTCTGGCTTGCCTTCCTGCTGGTGGGTGGACTTCTGATGTGTATTGCTCTGCTCGGTATTTACCAGTACCGACTGACGGGAAGCTATAATGAGGTAATCGTCGGCAATGGACGAATACTTTTTCATTTCATGACCATTCGTGAAGGGATAATTGAAGCGTTTATTACAGGAAAAGAGAAGGAACTCATTCAGCTGATACCTGATCTTGAGCAACTCAATTCTGAGTTGTCTCTGCTGAAGGAAAACAATCTGGTAGCCCCCGAGCTGAAACTGGCACTGGTTGATAAGGTGGATTTACCAAAAATGGTGATTCTTCTCCGTCAGGCAGCAACTGATAACAACCCGGAAACGAAAAAAAAATTGCAGGAGCAGATGCGATTTATTGCAGATTACCTGATCCAGTATGACAGGATTATTGCCGGCCAGGCCAGGTTGGCCATCATCAATTTCCAGAAGATGGTAATAGGAGTGTTGGGGCTGATCATCAGCCTCGCCGGTTTTGCTCTTATTCATTTCTATCGAAACAGTCTTTTGCCGCTTCTGCAGCTCATAAAAAATCTTGAAGCCGACCACCTTGAACCGGAAAATATTCTCCCCTCTCCACCGGTTATCAAGGAAGTCGCCGATCTGGCGTTTTCGGTCCGGCAACTTGTCATCAAAATCAGAGAGCAGGAGTTGCCCGCCGATTCCGCTGCTGTTGAATTGCGTAATAATCTTGAAATGAACATCAATGAGACAATCAACAGGCTCAACGGCATAATGAACTACGCGCAGCTTCTCCATGATGGAGAAACGGAGAACCGGAAGGAGATGCTGCAGAAGATAATAGACAGCGGTGCTGCAATCGCTGAGGAATGGCAGAAATTAAAATAGAGGGGAGAAAAAGATGTCCGAGAAGAATTCCAAACAGCAGGTCTCCACAGAAGAAGGGGGAAGCTCTATCGGTTGGCAGGAACAGATAGGGCTTTCCGTAAAAACACCCATCGGCCTTCTGGGATTTGGTATTACCACAATGTGTTTTACCTTGACAATCCTCGGTCTGTTGGGGCATGTAACCGGGTTGATTGAAAATCATTATGCGGCTATTGTTACATTTCTGATTTTCCCATCGGGGATGGTTTTTGGCCTGATTCTCATACCAGTAGCCTGGTATTTGAGGAGAAAGAAATGGTTTAAAAACAGTCTGACGTCTAAAAATGTCATACTTGATTTTGGTAAATCCACTCACAGGAGGGGTGTAATTCTTTTTCTTGTCCTCTCCATTATTAATCTTGCAGTTTTTTCCTTTGTCATCTACGAAGCCTATCATTTCACTGAATCCGATTATTTCTGCGGAGCAGTCTGTCATACGGTCATGGATCCAGAATATACTGCCTATCAGCGTTCACCTCACGCAAAGGTCGGTTGTGTTTCCTGTCATATAGGTTCCGGAGCGGAATGGTATGTCAAAGCCAAACTTTCAGGGCTGCGCCAGGTGAAGGCGGTTTTTGACGGGAAATTCAGCAGGCCGATTCCGGCCCCGGTGGAACATTTGCGGCCCGCCCAGGATACCTGTGAGCAGTGTCACTGGCCGGAAAAATTCCATGGGAAAAAAGTGAAAAAATTTGTCTCTTATTCCAATGAAGATCAGGAAAATCCGGAAATAAAGGAAATAGCCCTTCATATCGGCGGCAGGAATCCCCTGACTGACAGGTTCGAGGGTATCCACTGGCATGTCAGCAAGGATGTAAAGGTCGAGTACGAGTCACTGAATGAGACACGGACCAAAATCGGCAGGATCAAAGTGACCAAACCTTCCGGCGTAACCGAGGAATACGTTGTGGACGGCGAAGAGAAAAGTGAGCCTGGAACATGGCGTACCATGGACTGTATTGACTGCCATAACAGACCGACCCATGTCTATGATGATCTTGAAGAAAAGATTGATTTTGGCCTCCATTCAAAAAAACTGGACGCAAAAATTCCGGGTCTCCGAGAGGACAGTATCGTGGTTCTTCGGAAAGAGTACGGTTCAAGAGAGGAGGCGGAGGAACAGCTCGTGGAGACTCTTCTGGCGCTTCAGGCTCAACGAAATGGCGATGATTTTGTGGCCGAAAATGAACAGGCACTTATATCTTCCGGCAAATATCTGCTGGATGCTTACCTGGCGAATGTCTGGCCGGCAATGAATGTGACCTGGGGGACATACAAGGGTCATAACGGCCATAAAAACGAAGAATCCGGTTATGGTTGTTTCCGTTGCCATGATGAGGAACATACAACGGCTTATGGCAAGACCATTTCCCAGAGCTGTGATCTCTGTCATGATGAGCCGGAATAGAACGAAGTATCAGCCAAAGCGACCTGTGATGTAATCTTCAGTGAGCCGGTGGCCGGGATTGGTGAAAATCTGTTCTGTTTGTCCTACTTCTACCAGGTCTCCAAGGTGGAAGTAGGCAGTCCGCTGGGAAACCCGGGCTGCCTGCTGCATGGAGTGGGTGACGATTACGATTGAGAACTGGGCGCGCAGTTCGGCGATCAGTTCCTCCACTTTGGCCGTGGCAATGGGGTCAAGGGCGGAGCAGGGTTCATCCATCAGGATCACTTCGGGGCTGACAGCAATGGCTCTGGCGATGCAGAGCCGCTGTTGCTGGCCCCCTGACAACCCAGTCCCCGGCTCATGGAGCCTGTCTCTGACCTCCTCCCATAATCCTGCCTTTGTCAGGGAATCTTCCACTATCGTGTCAAGGTCTTGCCTGCTTGTGGTAAGGCCATGTATCTTCGGGCCGTAGGCCACATTATCATAGATCGATTTTGGAAAAGGGTTCGGCTTTTGAAAAACCATACCGACCCGGGCCCTCAGGGGAACAATATCCACGGAAGAGTGGTAGATATCTGTTCCGTCAAGACAGATTTCTCCCCTGACCCGGCAAATCGGAATGGTATCGTTCATGCGGTTGAGGCAGCGGAGAAAAGTGGACTTACCGCAACCGGAAGGGCCTATCATGGCAAGGACCTCTTCTCTGCCCACATCAATGGAAATATTGTTGATGGCTCGTTTATCACCGTAAAAGACTTCAACATTCCTGCAGGTCATTCGAGGGTTCTCAATAACAGGTGTGCCGATTGTCTGCCGATCTGTCGATTTTTCTCTGTTCAATTCATCGGTGATTGCGGTTTCAGGTTGTATGAATGCTGTTTGAGCGAGTTCTGCTGTCAATTCCATTTTTTGTTCCTGTGTAAATATATAATGGTGGTTTTTTCCGGAAAACTGATAACCATCCGGAAAATGGAGGGAAGGACGACTATGGATATGATCGGGACCGGATGGTTATCAGCGGGTGGTTACATCTCTATGGTTTTTAGATCGGCAGCAATCGTCCTGTACTTGTTTCTCTCCGGATCAGGCATGGGAATCATACCCTTGTCGGACAGATAGCCTTCCGGACCCCAGGCTTTTTCGCTGGTGAATTCGGTAAGGTATTCACGGATACCGGGGATAACGTCAACGTGGGCCTTTTTTACATAGAAGAACAGGGGACGGGAAATGGGATATTTCCCTTCGGCAATGGCTTCAAAAGTCGGGCCCTGCCCCTCAATTGTGGAGCCCTGGATTACATCATTGTTCTGATCCAGGAAAGAAAAGCCGAAGATACCAACGGCAGACGGGTTGCTCTGCAGTTTCTGGACAATCAGGTTGTCGTTTTCTCCTGCTTCAATATAGGCGCCGTCTTCACGGATGGTATGGCAGAGCTTTTTATAACTTTTTTTATCATTTTTTTTCATGGCCTTGATAAATGGAAAGGTTTTACCGCCGCCTTCCATGGCCAACTCGACAAAAGCGTCGCGGGTGCCGGATGTGGGGGGAGGTCCGAGTACCTCAATAGGAGTAGCCGGGAGGCTCGGGTTGACGTCTTTCCAGGTTTTGTAGGGGTTGGGTATGAGTTTCCCGGAACCGGTCGGGTCGGGAACATCTTTTGCCAGGGCAAGAAAAATATCCCTGCGTGTCAGTTTGAGAGGTGTTGCTTTTCTGCTGTTGGCCAGGACAATGCCGTCGTAACCAATTTTGATTTCCACAATGTCCTTAACGCCGTTGGTGGCACATCTCCTGAGTTCAGATGACTTCACGGCCCTGGAGGCATTGGTGATATCGGGATAATTTGTTCCGACACCGCCACAGAACAGTTTGAAACCGCCACCGGAACCGGTGGATTCGATTTTCGGAGTTTTAAAGTGGGTTGTCTTGCCGAATTTTTCGGCAACAACAGTTGCAAAAGGGTAGACTGTGGATGAGCCGATAATGGAGATGGTGTCACGGGCCTGTGCCGGACCATGAACCAACATGAATGACAGGGTCATGGCACCTGCCAGGAAGATGTTTCCGGTTACGAATTTCATTGATACTTTCTCCTTCATAAGTTGTTGTTGACTATTGTTTACCAGGTGATCTCGAATTTTTTACGCAGGTAGACAGCCAGCGCGTTCATCGAAATCAAAAATATTAAGAGAATCATAATGGCCGCCGAGGTTTTTTCGGTAAAAGCGCGCTCGGGGCTGTCTGCCCAGAGATAAATCTGTACAGGAAGCACGGTAGCTGCATCGGTGAACGAACTGGGAATGTCGACGATAAAGGCGACCATGCCGATCATCAGCAACGGCGCTGTTTCACCGAGGGCCTGTGCCATGCCGATTATTGTCCCGGTCAGCATACCCGGGAGGGCCAGGGGGAGGACGTGATGGGTTATTGTCTGCAGTTTCGAGGCTCCTACCCCTAAGGCGGCTTCCCTGATGGATGGTGGAACCGATTTCAGGGAGGCTCTTCCCGCTATAATGATTGTGGGTAGTGTCATAAGGGTAAGAACAAGGCCGCCCACCAGTGGGGTTGAACGGGGCAGACCCCAGAAGTTTATAAAGATGGCCAGGCCGAGCAGGCCGAAGATGATGGATGGAACGGCTGCAAGATTATTGATATTCACCTCGATGAAATCCGTCCATCTGTTCTGGGGAGCATATTCTTCCAGGTAAATGGCGGTTGCCGTACCGATGGGAAAGGAAAGGGCAAGGGTTATAAGCAATGTATAGAATGAACCCTTTATCGCTCCCAGTATCCCGGCCAGCTCCGGTTCCCTGGAATCACCGCCCGTTAAAAATGTGGTGTTGAATTCCATTTTTATCCGGTTGTCTTTCCGCAGCCTTAGCAGCCATTTCAGTTGACGCTCATTGATCCGTGGATTTTTTAATACTGTTTCCACGTCGCCCTGGTTTTCGGGTAGACCACTTTTTATCAGCATATCCACATCATCATCCGCCAGAATCCATACGGTTTTCATGGTGCCGATTAATTTGGGATTATCATGGACCATTTGGTGAAGCAGGTAGGGGGCTGCTGGACTGACAAGATGATAGAGGGTCCTTCTCTCCCTTCTCGTTTTGACCTGGGGGAACATTTTTCGTAAAGAATATTTGATCACTCCTGGATAATCGGCTCTGGCGAGGTTTTCATCCTTGAAGAAGCCGTGGTCAAAACGGACGTCAACGGCTATTCGTGTCTGTTTGAAAGCGGTATACCCTTTCGAAAATATGGAGATAAAAAGAAACAGGACAAAGACAATCGTTATGGTGACTGCCCAGAGTCCCAGCAGACGAAAATTTCTTTCGCGCCGGTACCGCCTGGAGAGTCCCTGCCGGATAATGGAGAAATTGTCTTCAGCAATAATTCCGGTATCTTTTTTCTTTTTCTTATTCATAATGTTCCCGGTATGTTCGAACCACCCGAAGGGCAATGACGTTGAGGCAGAGAGTAAAGAGAAAAAGGAGAAACCCGAGGGCGAAGGCAGCAAGGGTTTTTGGGCTGTCAAATTCCTGATCACCCACCAGCAGGGTGACAATCTGGACGGTAACTGTGGTTACGGCCTGTAACGGGTTACAGGTAAGGTTTGCAGAGAGACCGGCAGCCATGACAACTATCATTGTTTCCCCGATGGCCCTGGAAACGGCAAGAAGAATAGAGCCGACAATACCCGGGAGTGCTGCCGGGATGATCACGTTTCTGATGGTTTCAAAATGGGTGGCACCCAGGGCGAAAGAGCCGTCGCGCAGGGATTGGGGTACAGCATGGATAACATCATCCGAGAGGGAGGAGACGAAGGGGATGATCATGATTCCCATAACCAGTCCTGCCGCCAGCGCACTTTCTGAAGAGACTGAAAGATGGAAAATTGTACCCGTTTCGCGAATCAGCGGGGCAATCGTAAGAGCCGCGAAAAAACCGTAGACCACTGTGGGAATGCCCGCAAGGATCTCAAGGATCGGTTTTGCCAGGGTACGCAGGCGTTTTCCTGCATATTCCGATAGATATATGGCAGACAGAAGACCCATGGGAATCGCCACTGCCATGGCAATGGAGGCGATAAGCAGGGTTCCCGTCAGCAGAGGGATTACACCGAAGGCGCCGGATGATCCGGCCTGATCGGCACGGATTGCCATCTGGGGGCTCCATTTCAGACCAAAAAGAAAATCGGTCAATGAAATAATTTTGAAAAAATGAATGGATTCAAAAAGAACCGAGAGAATGATTCCCAGGGTGGTCAGAATTGCCACCCCGGAGCAGAAGATCAAAAAGATCCTGACGATAAATTCAATCCTGTTTCGTGCCCGGAGACCACCGTGGATAGATTGCAGGGTGAAGACAAATGACAAAAGTGAGAGAAGAAAGAGAGATGGGAAGAAAATGGTTCTGACCGTATTTTTTATGGCCATATAGTGTTTGGCCGCGGCAGTAATGATCGGATTGGCGGTATTGGCGGTGAAAGCCCCTGAAGCTCTATTTTTGATATCGTTGATCACCAGGGAGAATTCACTGGTGGACAGTCGGTGAAATTCTATAGGCAAGGTTCTGTTTATCAGTGAAATGACAATATTATCTTCCAGGAAAATCCAGATGAAATAGAGGAGCAGGGCGGGTAGAACTGAACAGATAGCCACGTAAACACCGTAATGAATCGGCAGTGAATGGAGGGTTTTGCCATTTGCCGCCAGTTTTCCGGCTTTGACAGCTCCGCAGAAGTACGCGCTTGCAGCCATAAACGCAAAAAACGGAAGTATGAAGTGATAGAGTGTTGACATTTTTATGGTTGGTTGTGCCGGGAAGATTTTATGGAAAACGGGTTATGGTACCTTCGACAAAATAGATCACCTCTTCGGCGATATTGACGGCTCTGTCGCTGATCCGTTCCAGATGACGGGCCAGCAGGTAAGTGTTTATATGGTATCCGGGATGTTCAGGGTCCCTGCGGATCCGTTCCTTGATATCCTCATAACAGCGATTGCGGAGTTGATCCACAGCGTCATCGGCAAGGAAGATGTCCCTGGCTGTTTTGGAATCCCGCTTGACCAGAGAGTCGATACTCTTTTTGAGCATATCCAGGACCCGGCCGCTCATTTCCGAGAAATCGTAGCTGACTGCCGCCAGATGATGAAACTTGGTGATATTCTGTACCCGCATGGCAATGCTTACGGCAATATCAGCAATACGTTCCATTTCGTTGTTGATCTTGATTACTGCAATCAGGAATCGCAAATCCCTGGCGACCGGTTGGTGGAGAGCAAGAATTTTCAGACAGTCTTCCTCAATTTCCACCTCCATTTCGTCCACCTCATAGTCCAGCAGAATAAGTGATTTGATTGCCTCTTCGTCCTTGGTTTGAATGACTTCTGCTGCCTTGCGGACACGCTCCTCAACCATGGTACTCAGTTGCAGGATCTTCTGGTTGAGCCTGGTTAGTTCGTGGTGAAAGGTATAATGTGTATTCATGTGATTCTTTCATGTTGGAATTGTCAATTATGTTTCAGTATTTGTATTGATGGGAGAGAATAGAGGCTAAATATTTTTCTCCTGTTAGATGAATGTTAGGATACGGTTAGGAGGGGAAAAGGTGTTGCCATGGTTGGTGAAATAAAGCACGATAAGCTTGCGCCTGAAAGAGAAGTTGTTGTGCAGGCTTTTTAATTTTCCTGTTCCTTGACTTGGAGCGAAAATTCTAATTTTTCAAGGTACCCACAAACCAACGGACTTATAAATGGCTGAGTCATTTGGTTCAGTTTTACTGGCTGGAAAAAAAGAAATGAAAAAGATAAATGTGCTTGTTGTGGAAGATGAGCCGGATATACAGCAATTGGTCAGCTACAATTTATTGAAGGCAGGTTTTAATGTGAGTTGTGCAGATTCGGGCGAACAGGCCCTGCAGATTCTGGCCGTGGAGGAAATTGATTGTGTTCTGCTGGATCTGATGTTGCCGGGGATGAGTGGTCTTGAGATATGCTCGGCTATGAAAAATGAGATGAAAAACAGGTATGCGTCCATTCCCATTATCATGCTGACCGCCCGGGGGGAAGAGGAGGATGTGGTGACCGGATTGCAGTGTGGGGCTGATGATTATATCACCAAACCGTTCAGCCCCGGGTTCTTGTGGCCCGTCTCCAGGCCGTGGTTCGAAGGAGCGGGGCAGGTAGAGAGAACGATAGAGAAGAAAAGAAAAAAAGCAGGATTGAAGTGAATGGTCTTGTAATAGATAAGGGACGACACCGGGTCACCCTGCATGGTCTTGAGTTACAGTTGACTATGACGGAATTTGGTATTCTGACCCTTCTTGCCGAAAAACAGGGCTGGGTTTTTTCCAGGCAGCAGATAATAGATGCTGTCCGCGGCTATGATTTTCTGGTAACACCCAGGGCAGTTGATGTGCAGATATTCGGATTAAGAAAAAAACTTGGTGATTTCGGTACAATGATAGAGACTGTGCGGGGAATGGGATATCGTTTCAAGAGTCAGGAAGAAGGAAATGACAGTCTATGAAGATGGGGCCGAGAAAGTTGCTGTGGCAGATGTTTCCAGTCAATGTGGTCATTATTCTCCTGGCTATTCTGGCGGTGAGCTGGTTTTCCACTTCCACATTTCAGGAATTCTATTTTGCAGATGTCACTGCAGATCTTGAAGCCAGAGCCAGCCTGTTGAAATCAAGAATAAAGGACCTGGTCCGCGGGAACAGATTGGAGGAATTGCGGCGATACTGTGTCTTTGCCGGACGGGAATCCGCTACCAGGATAACGGTGATTCTGGCAAACGGCAGAGTTCTTGCTGATTCCAAGGAAAACCCGGATATCATGGATAATCACCGTCACCGACCGGAAATTGAAAAGGCTCTGCTCGGGGAAAAAGGGGTTTCAAGGCGATTCAGCCACACCCTGGATGAAAACCTTATCTATGTGGCTGTCCCGCTTTATGGTATTTTGTCTCCCAAATCCCCGGAGAGCGCAGGTTTAACAGTGGAAGCTGTTTTGCGTACCTCGGTTTCCGTGTCATCTCTAGACAGAACACTGGAAAGAATGCGGTTGCGGATCGGTCTGGTCTCCTTTGGTGTAATTTTTTTTGCCGCACTGATTACCCTCCTTATATCCCGTAGTATCAGCAGACCTCTGGAGCAGATGACAAGGAAGGCCGAACAGTTTGCCCGGGGGGATTTCAGTACCAGGATGATGCCGGTAGCCGGGAAGACCGCATCCCTGGAGGTTATGAAACTCTCCACCTCCATGGACAGGATGGCCCAACTGCTTGATGAGAAGATCCGTGAAATAGAGACTCATCGAAACCGGCTGGAGACTGTTTTTTCCAGCATGGTGGAGGCCGTGGTGGCCATTGATCGGCAAGAGCGGGTAATGTCGATCAATGATGAAGCGGCAAGATTGTTTGGTGTAAAAAAAGAGAGAGTGGTGGGCAGGCTGGTGCAGGAACTGGTACGAAATAACCACTTGCTGCAGCAGATTACCGGGGTTCTTGAAAATGGTGTGCCTGTTGAGGACGAAATAACCCTCCCCGGCTCCTTCAGGGACAGATGCCTGCAAATCCATGTCGTCACCCTCCAGGACATGGATGGAGAAGGAGGTGGTGTTCTTCTGGTAATGAATGATGTCAGTAAATTAAAACGACTGGAAGGTATCAGGCGGGATTTTGTCGCCAATGTTTCCCATGAATTGCGGACTCCTACGACATCCATCCGGGGGTATGTTGAAACGGTACTGGACGGGGCCCTTGATGACCAGAAAGAAGCCAGACGTTTTCTCGAAATTGTGCTCCATCAGGCGGTTCGGTTATCCACTATAATTGATGACCTGCTGCTCCTGTCCCGAATAGAGGAAGATTCAAACCGGGGTAATATACAGCTTGTTGAAGGACTGTTGAAGCCGGTGATTCTGTCTGCAGGAAAAAGCTGTCAGCATAAAGCGGAAGAGGCCAGTATTACCATTGTTACTGAATGTACAGGTGATCTTCGGGTTATGATGAACAATACATTGCTCGAACAGGCGCTGGTGAATCTGCTCGTCAATGGTATCAGTTACAGCCCTGAGGGCAGTACTGTTATGATCAAGGTGAGTGAGGAAAAAAACTGTGGAGGCTCACAGGTGAAAATTTGCGTAAAAGACGAGGGCTGTGGCATAGCCGGTGAACATCTGCCCCGCCTTTTTGAGCGTTTTTACCGGAGTGACAAGGCGCGGAGCAGAGATCTCGGAGGGACCGGTCTCGGTCTGGCGATTGTAAAACATATTGTACAGGCACATGGTGGAAATGTGGAAGTCAGAAGCGAGGAGGGAGCAGGATCCGAATTCATAATTATACTGCAGGGACTTGAGGAGGTGTAGCCCACATTTCTCATGAACATTGTGTCAATTTTGAGAATAGTTGTAGAATACAAATAATTAGCCAACTATCAGTAATCGAACAAAATTCACACAATGTTCACACAAGGTCAGCCCAGGCGACGTTATCTTCTGCAATATTTCAACAGTAAATATGATGGACTCGTAAAAACTCCGATCTACTGCGTTGTGGGGTGATCGTGTAATGCTCGACGTACTCTATGTACGCCTGCGCTTACACGACACCGCCACGCCTTGTATATCGAAGTTTTTCCAGAGTCCATCTGGGAACGTTGAACGACTTTTTACGAGATCATCAAATATAGGTCACTATTATTTACTGTTGAAAATTTTGAAGCTGACGCCGCCTGAACTGATGAGAAATGCGGGGTAGACCGAATTTTTCTGGTTGCGTACGGGACTCAGCCTGGCAGGACAGGTGCATTTTCGATCTGGTTGAGTAGTTTTGTATGCAATCAGAAAAGTTTTTGACAAAGCCGGTGCGCAGGTTTATATTGCCGGAAAATGGGCGGGATTAACTCAGTGGTAGAGTGTTAGCTTCCCAAGCTGAAGGTCGCCAGTTCGAATCTGGTATCCCGCTCCATTTTCACTGGCTGTCCATAAATGATCTTCCGGCCGGATTTCCGTGTTGCTACGAAAATAAAGATGCATACGTATGTTTTATATGTTGCGCTTTAATGATGATCGGATTCGGTTCCTTTTTCCCCTACGGCTTCTGCTGCCATCGCCATGATTTCCCTGCTTTTTTGTCCCCCCGGAGTATCAGGAGTTTCTGTCCCGAAAATGGCTTTTATGATTTTGCGGGACCGTAATGGGTCCATGGGCGCGGCCGGCAGGAGTTGCTTTGTTGTGCTGGAGCAATGTATTATGCCGGTATCCTGCAGCCGTGTGAGAACTTCCTTGAGCACTGTTCGAGAATAGTGGGGAAGCTGCCGGTAGAGATCTGTTGACAGAATGGCTGTATCATTTAAAAATGATATGTAAATACAGTCTGTTATGTCAAATGCAGCAGCCAGTTGCAGGGAGGGGGCCTCTTTTTTCCTGAGCAGTGTATAGGTTCCCAGATTCTGTATTCCGTAGGCAACCTGTGCTCCCGTTAGAATAAATATCCAGCCGAGATACATCCACACAAGAAAGAGCGGCAGTGTTGCAAAGGAGCCGTAAATGGCATTGTATTTTGCCACGCCAATCTGGAGAGTGATATAAATATTCTGTACAGTGAACCACAGGAGAGCTGCCAGAATCGCACCGAAAACGGCAGGAAGTGTTTTGACCCTGGTATTGGGAAAAAAGATATAGATGATATAGAGAGTGAAAGCGATAAAGAAAACGGGTAACAGCTTGAGGAGCAGGGTCTGCAGCCAGATAAAGGGAATGAAAAGATCCATTTTTGCAGCCAGGGCCGGATTTTTTAAAAAAGCACTGGCTGCAAAAGCTACATTAATGGACACTGGCATCAGGATAAGCAGGGCAAGGTAGTCCGCGATTTTTCTCAGCAGTGGTCTGCCGTTTTCCACTTTCCATATGCAGTTCATTGCCGATTCGATATGGTTCAGAACAAGAATGACACTGAGCAGAATGCCTATCATTCCAATGGTGCCGATCGTGGTGAAGCTGGTTCGTTCAACGTAGTCGAACAGGGTGTCGGCAGCTGAACGGAGATGAGCTGTGAGGGTTTTCGTACCTTTTTCCTGTGTTCCGGTTTCTTCCGGAGAAGGACTGAATCCAGGGACCTTCAATGAGGAGCTGGATGTTTCAAGGGTGTCTATATAGGCATAGGCAGCCTTTTTCAGTTGATCTCCTCCGCCCAGGCCTTTGACGACCGCAGTGCTCATGGCCAGCACGGGAACAAGTGAAAGCAGAACCGTGTAGGTGAGAGCTGCGGATCTGAGGGAGAGGTTATTTGCACCAAATTCTTTGATTATTATCAGAATGAGCCGGACAGCATTACGTATCTTTTTCTGGAGAAACGAAGCGGACGGAGAATTACCGGCAGCCCAGCTGGTGAGGGTGAGTCGTCTGGAAGGCTTTTCTGAAGTGGAGGAGTCCATGGGACAATGCAGTATCAGTTTTGATGATCTCGTAAAAAGTCGTTCAACGTTCTCAGATGGACTCTGGAAAAACTTCGATATACAAGGCGTGGCGGTGTCGTGTAAGCGCAGGCGTACATATAGTACGTCGAGCATTACACGATCACCCCACAACGCAGTAAATCGGAGTTTTTACGAGTCCATCAGTTTTTACTGTAAAGCCATTTCTCAAGAATCTGAAAGACGGTTTCTCTTTTTATGGGTTTGGTGATGTAGTCGTCCATACCTGCTTCGAGACAGAGTTCCCTGTCACCTTTCATGGCGTTGGCGGTCATGGCAATAATTGGGATATCTGCGTGTCCCTGCTTTCTGATCTGCCGTGTAGCCTCATGTCCATCCATCACCGGCATCTGAATATCCATCAGGATGGTGTCGAATTTATCCGGTGAAGACGCGTATGTTTCAACAGCCTGTTTTCCATTGCCGACAACCGTGACTGAATACCCCGCTTTGCTCAGCATCATCTGGGCCAGTTTCTGGTTGACCGGGTTATCCTCCGCAAGCAGGATGCGGACGGACTGTTTCAGTTCTTCACGGACTGAATACTGGGTGACAAGTTGATCTTTTTGGGATTCATTTTTCTTGCTGTCTTCCGGCTTCAGTATTTTGGAAAGTGTCCTGAGCAGGATTGTTGGTCTGGCAGGTTTGGTCAGAAAGGCATTGAAGCCGGAATCTCTGCACTTGCCCGCTATCTTTTCGGCGGAAGAAGTATAGGCCAGAAGGGGCAGGGAGGTGGAGTCGTAGCCCTTGGATCGTATTTTTTCTGCCAGGTTAAAGCCGGAAATGTGGGGCATAATCAGATCGAGAATGGCAATATTGAATGGTTTCTCTGCTTTTTCCGCCTCTGCCATGGTCTTGAGAGTTTTCCGGGGATCTATGATGCATGTAGCCTTCATTCCCCCCTTTTTAAGGATACCGGACAGGATTTCGTTATTCGTTTTATTGTCATCGACGACAAGAACTCGAATACCCTGCAGGTTCTCCTCTGTCGGTTTTCTTTCCTGGCGTATGGATGATTTTTTCATGATCGCAGTAAAATGAAAGGTGGTTCCGACCCCCACTTCACTGGTTACCCATACATGGCCGTTCATCAGCGCCGCGATTTTTCTGCAGATGGAAAGACCGAGACCGGTGCCGCCATATTTCCTGGTGGTGGTACCATCAGCCTGTTTGAACACCTCAAATATGGATTCATACTTGTTTTTCGCGATGCCGATTCCGGTGTCCCTGATTTTGCTGAGCAGGGTAATTGTTTCGTCCGTTTCCTGCTGAACTTCGATGGCCAGTTCGAGTTCACCCTGTTCGGTGAATTTAGCGGCATTGCCAAGAAGATTGACAAGTACCTGGCGGAATCTGCCCGGATCACCCTTGACGTTGGCCGGGACGTTGTCATCAATCCGGCAGAGGACTTCAACGGGTTTTCCGGCAACCCTGGGCCGGATCAGTTCGCAGACATCATGGGCAGTTATCTCCGGGTCAAAATCGATATATTCCAGAGTCATCTGGCCGGCTTCAACCTTGGAGAAATCAAGAATATCATTGATCAGGCCAAGGAGTGCTTCACCACTGCGTTTGATGGTCATGGCGAAGTCGCGCTGTTCTTCGTCCAGTTCTGTTGCCAGCAGCATATCGGTAAAACCGATAACCCCGTTCATCGGCGTGCGGATCTCATGGCTCATGGCGGCCAGGAACTGGCTTTTCGCTACATTGGCAGCTTCTGCGGCCATTTTGGATTTTCGGAGTTCCTTCGTCTGTTTTTCTATTTCAGATTGGAGGGTGTTGGAATACTTTTCCTGCTGTTCATGGATTATCTGGTAGCTTCGCTGGTTTTCTTCCAGCATTTCCTGATGCTTGGCATCCATCACCTGGAATTTTCGGTTAAACTGTTTCTTCTGAATATCCAGTTTCTTTTGAACTTTTGCAAGCTCCCTGCCGCTAAAAAAGGTTTTGATTGCCAGTCCGGCAAGGCGCTGAATAAATTTTTCCTCCGAGAAGTTGTCTTCAGCGTGGAAGCAGAGGGTGGTTTTCAGCGTGGGCAGGTATTTCGTTACACTTTTTATGGGACCATTTACCGGTAGAACAGGCTGTCTGTCGGTTGCTGTTTTCTGATCGTCGGGGATAGCAGTGACTGATATACCGGGAAGATTGTCCTTCAGGTGAGCAAGAAGTTCCTGTAACTCTTCTGCTTCCGAATTTTCCTTTTTAAAAAGGTTTGAAAAGTCAGTCATTTTGTCCTCAGTTTAACCGTATATTGACTGGGCGTTTTCAATTTCTGCCGGAAGATCTTCCATAAGTACCGAGTATTCATCCATATTTTCCTTGAGGTGTTCAAGGAGGGGAGGCGAGATCACTGTCTCGATATCGGGCAGGGTTGAAAACTGCAGTTTGTCGGCGATAAATTCGGAAATCTGTATTATTCCTGTGAGGCTTGCCGGATCCACGTCTTCCATGATTGTGTGATGGTCTCTGATCGCCGCCACCGTGTTTTCAGGCATATTCCAGTCAAGGCTCATGAAATAGCCGATTTCGCAGTGATCCGTTCCGAAGTGCTCTCTTTCAAGTATGATCAGATTACGTGTTGAAGTACAGGTGGAACAGATTTCATGGAAATTTTCCTTTTCAACCTGTTCTTCTACCAGAAGACCAAAATCATGTAAAATACCACAAAGATAGGCATCATCACCATTAACACCGAAGATGCGTTCAGCCACCATCTTTGCACAGATGGAAACGACGGCGGAATGTATCCACAACCGTGTTTTTGAAAAAATAGCAGTATTTTCGGGAGGTTCGTCAAAGATGGTTTTCAGAGCATCGGTCACGGCAAGGTTGTGGAGGTTTTTCATGCCGATGAAAGCCACAGCTCGTCCTATGGAGTCAACTTTCTGGGCCAGGCCGTAATAGGGACTGTTTACCAGACGTAACAGTCTGGTTACCAGGATCGGATCCATCTTGATCACTTCCTCGAAATCCTTGATGGTCGATTCGCTGTCCGCAATAAGTGCTGACAGGGTGGTTACCACATGGGGAAGGGGTTGAATATCTGTAAATTTATCAATAAATAGGTTTGCTGTTGACATGAAATCCCTTATCAGTCTGCAGGGCGTGCAGCCGTTTGCGCCATTACCCCGAATCCATGAGCGTTTAATAATGATGCTTACAAATCCTGTGACCAGTTACACATTAAGTCGTCACGGATTCAGGATTATTTCTTGTTTTGTTATAGCTTCCGCCTTCACCCGGTCGAGCAGTTCCGCCAGAACTGGTTTGATGTTTTCCCGGATATCACCGGCGACGATTATATAGAGCAGATCGTCACCCGGTTGAAATGTTCCTGAATATGCTTTAATTATTATATCAAAAATACCTTCAGATTGAAGATATTCTTGGCGGAGGGTTTCAATTTTTTCTGAATCGGGGGTGACTTTCAGTGCGCTGACCTTTGCCCGGTTTTTGCGTGACCAGTTGCGTACTGTACCGTTGTGAATCAAGATCATTCCCACGTTATCTGTAAAATCCGGTCTGCTTTTCAGTTCTTTCAAGGTTTTGTTAAGGTCCATCATTCTCCTCAGCTGTTATTTGTTGGTGTGATAAAATTCCGCCTGGCTGACGGCCTGTTTTTTTTCTTCGCAGTCAAAAGAGGGACAGTGTCGGGTTGGCCCAGAATGAGAGCCTGTTTTCTTTTTTTCTTTTTTCTGCTTTTCTTCTCTGAAAGAGGTGGCTGTCCAGGTTGAGGTATTCTCAATTTCTGTTTGATATAAATTGTTGCATAACGGTCGAGGTTATTGGCTTTGACCAGTTTCTCCAGTGAAATTCCGTGGAGTCTGGCAATTGAACCGGCTGTATCTCCTCTGCGAACAAGATGAAAGGAAGAGCGTCGCTGGTTTTTCTTAAAATAAGTAGATGGCAGGGAGGCTATTGCCCTTCTGATGCTTTTTGTGTTTGGCAACCTGAGCGGGTAACCCTTGGGAATGAGTTTCTCTCCAGTGAAGACAGAGGGACGAAGAGCCGGGTTGAGTGCTTTTATCTTTGCGTGGCTGAGATGAAAATGGCTGCTTATCCGGTCGATATGAATAAATCCTTTGAGTTTGAGGTACCGCGTCGCAGGATACCGCTTTTTTCGAATACGGCTCGTTTTCTCGAGTTTTTCTGCAACTTCCAGGGCCGCAAGAAATTCGGAGTAGAAATTTTTTGAGGCGAATTTAAAATGGCCGCTGTCATATCCGGAAAAAATTTTCTGATAATTCTCCTTTGCGACCACAGCCCTTACCATGCCCGCCAGACCATAATTATAGGACGTTATGGCCAGAGGCCAGTTATGCAGAGTCTGGTAACTATTTTTAAGGTAACGGGCGGCAGCCCGTGTTGAGATAATGGGATCCAGGCGTTCATCGATTGTATAGTTGATAGCAAGATACTGTCTGCCGGTTCCCCTGGTGAATTGCCACATACCTGCAGCCCCGAATTTTGAATAGGCCCTGGTGTTGAACGATGATTCAACATGGGGAATATAGGCGAGTTCTTCCGGCAGTTTCATGGATCGAAATATTCTTTTCATTTCTTCCATGTAGGCTCCGGCCCTGATTACACCCTGGAGAAAACGTTCACGCTGTCCAGTCTGAATACGAACATTTTCTGCGGCTTTGGCCATGATCCTGAATTTATTGGGTCCCTTGAAAAGGGCAAGAATTTTTCTTTCCCGGGACGTGGTGGCCTTTTTCTTTTTGGCAATTTTCCTTAAAAGATGTGAGTAATGTTTCAGGGCCTGTTTGCGGGCGAGCCTGTTTACGCGGTCAGCCCCTGGAAGTTCGGAGTCGAGCAGGGGAATTACTTCGTAAATAATGGACAAATTATCTGAGTCATGTATAACTGCATCGTTCAGGGAATAAGTGGAATAGATTTTTTTCCAGAAGGCGATATTTTTCTTTATTTCGGGATAATGGGGGAACAGTTGTCCGGAAAATCCAGTTACGGGACAAGAGATGCCCAGGGTCATTATGAAAAAAATGATTGTCCGAAATAAAACCAAAATGGTCACTTGGAAAAATTATTGATCACCCATGAATTCGGTCTGAGCTCTTTGCTGTTCAGATGCTGCAGTCATGCCGGGTTTCAGGTGTAATCAGAAATGTTTACAATCTCTGCAGGAAAATCCTGTAATAATGATAGCATGTCACCTGAAATTTGCAATTGCCATTTTCCCGCAGCCTTTTCAGGATCACCCACAACAAATCAGAAGGAAGGTGTTTGAAAAACCATGTATACTCCTATAGTTGCGACTCTTGGTTATATAATGTCTCCCGATGGCCGGCAGACGCTGCTGGTTCATCGCAATAAAAGAAAAGATGATCAGCATCTCGGCAAATATAATGGCCTGGGAGGCAAGATGATGCCGGAAGAGGATATTCATACATGTCTGCTTCGGGAAATACGGGAAGAGGCCGGTATTATTTGTGAAAATGTTGTACTGCGGGGAACCGTCAACTGGACGGGTTTTGGCCCGAAGGGGGAAAACTGGTTTGGTTTCATCTACAGAATAGACAGTTTCCTGGGAACTCCGAAGATGACCAATGAAGAGGGAGATCTCTGTTGGGTCAATGTTGCTGATATCCTGGATCTTCCAATGTGGGAGGGGGACCGATTTTTTCTTCCTCTGGTTTTTGACGATGATCCACGGGTGTTTCACGGGTATATGCCGTATGATAATGGACGGCCACTGGACTGGAAGTATTCCCGGATCTGATCGGTCACTGCCTTTTTAGGGAAATGAATTTCTGAAGCCTGATGTTGACCATTTGTAAATTATAAATTCATGAAAACAGACAGTTAAAAACCTCGTGATCAGTTACGTACCATGGTATACTCCAACATGGTTTTTCTGCTCGTTAATATTTCAACTCAGTCTGGTTTCCGTGCACAGCGGATATGGTTGTATGCCTTGGGCATATCTTGAAACAGGTTGGGTTTCACATGCAAAATTACAATAAAAATTCCGGCAGTTACATTGTTGACTGGTTCTGTTTTCCATAAGAAAACGACAGATCGGGGAATTGCCGGAAAAGAAATAAAGGGGGTTTCATTATGGAACAGGAAAGTGAACTTCAGCGTCTTGAACAGTTCGTGGAGAGCCTGCTGCTCCGTTTTACGCGACTACGCGAGGAAAACAGGAAATTGCAGGGAGAACTGGCTGAACGGGATGAGGAAATTCAAAATCTTCGCTCAAACCTTTCTTCCAGTGATGTAGAGAGAAATGAGATCAGCCTGAGGGTTAATCGACTTGTTGCTCAGATTGAGGAATGGGAGCGGAATCTGGGTGAAGAAGAGATCACAGGGCCTGAGATGACCGAGAACGATGAAGATTCTGCCGGGGAGGAAATGGCCGGAGAGGGGGCTGGTGTCAATGCCACTGAAACTGGTGAATTTTCTTCAGTTGCAGAGGAAAACGAGGAGGAGAGAAGGGTACAGCATAATCTGTTTTCCATGGGAACATCTTCTCCTGAAGAATAATAACCGATTTTAATGCTGGAAAAAGTGACGGGGGCTGAGCCGGAATGTCGGAAAAAGAAAGGCTTGTGCGGTTTGAACTCATGGGGCAGGAGTATGCTTTTTATACAGGTGCCTCGGAAGAGGAGATGGAGTCTATTCTCAGTCTTGTCCGCAGTCTTGTCAAGCCCGGTCCAGCCGGTGGTTCCGGAACCCTGCCCGTAAGCAAGATTGCCATACTGGCATGCCTGAATATTGCTTCACGTTATGTGAAACTGAAACAGGAATTCAAAGATTACAGGGAGGATTCTGAACAGCGTATAGCCCGTTTGAATAAGAAAATCGGTGCAGGGCTGGCTGGAGATGATACTGAAACCATGTAGCCGGTGCGGCAGGATTTTCAGATAAACTGTTTTCGTTTATTGGAAAGTCTGCTATAGTTACAGATAAAGACATGAAATGAAATACGGGTCTTTCCCTGCACTGTTGGTGATCCTCAGTGTTTGTTGAGCCAACTCTCATGAAAAGGGTACCTCCGCTGGTATCTTAAGGAAGATCGCTTGCGAATTTCCTGACGTTGTTATGAGGATGCCCACCTATTAACTTAGGTTTAACTGTCCTGGTGACACGGCAGTGTGGGGAAGATGTTTTTATTTTTATATAATGTGTTGTGGATGTAATTTTAACGATCCGGTGGGTTTCTGCTTACATTGAGAGGCAAAAAAAGAAAAAGAAAACCTTCCGGTTAATTATATTTTAACAAGATTGACTTCAGCAGAAAGGTGCTGTCGGAACAAATTAGAATATTGGAAAGCGACAATTGCTTTTTTAAAATAATCTTTCGGATATTTTCATTGACGTGAGGTGTCGGGAATTATATTTTTTGAATTACTCTGGACTAATGCCGGATAATTGGCTTATTGTTCTGTAATTACTGGAAATATATGGCATTTTGTTTGCTGCAATGGTGTAATGTATCTCCTTTGCCCGGTTTTGGATGGGAGATTTTATTGAAGTCACCTCAAGAGTCCAGGTGGTAGTACGGGCTTTTCTCTTTTGTTCTTCTGGCTGTTCCTCTGTCCTGTCAGTCGTTTAAACGATAGGATTTCCTTATGGATTTGTTCAATTCTCCCTATTTATTTCTTGCTTCGGGTCTGGTGGCTGGTCTGGTCATTGGATTTTTTCTGCGAAAACGGGTTGTTGAGGGAAACGAAAAAAATATTAAGGCCCAAAGTCGGCAGATAATTGAAACAGCTATTGTCGAGGCCGAACAGTTAAAAAAAGAGGCGTTGCTGCAAAGTAAGGAGGCGGCCTACAAGGTCAAGCAGGCACTTGAAGAAGAACTTCAGGCTGACCGTGATGAACTCAAAGACGAGAGAAGGCAGCTGAAACGGAAACGGGACGGTCTCAAAAGAGAGTGGGACAGTTACGACAGAAAACAGCTTGAGCTGTACAAAAATGAAAAACGATTAAAGCAGCTGAAGGATGAATGGCAGGAAAAGCATAAGGAAATCGATAATCTGATTGGGAAGCAGCGATATGAACTGTCCCGTCTTGCAGGTATCAGTCAGGAGGAGGCAAAAAAACTCCTGATGGATTCTCTGGAGAGTGAGGCGAGGATGGATGCAGCCAAAAGGCTTGCCAAAATAGAAAATGAAATGAAAGTTGAGGCGGACCGGAAAGCGAAAAATATTCTGGCCCTTGCTATTTCCAGGTACGCTGGGGATTACGTGGCCGATCGGACCGTTTCGGTTGTTCCTCTGCCAAGCGATGAAATGAAGGGTCGGATAATTGGTCGCGAAGGAAGAAATATCCGGGCCATTGAAGCCGCAACCGGAATAGACATCATCATAGATGATACCCCGGAGGCGGTTATACTTTCAGGTTTTAATCCGGTTCGCCGGGAGGTTGCCCGTCTGGCCCTGCTGCAGCTTATCAATGACGGCAGAATTCACCCAGGCCGAATTGAAGAAGTTGTGGAGAAAGTTACCAGGGAACTTGAGGTGACCATGAGGGAAGCTGGGGAGCAGTCGACCTTTGATGTGGGCGTCCATGGAGTTCATGTGGAGCTGATGAACCTGCTTGGTCGTTTGAAATACAGAACAAGTTATGGGCAGAATGTTCTGCAGCATTCCCTGGAAGTCTCTTTTCTCTGCGGTATTATGGCATCGGAACTGGGTGTCGATGTAAAGATTGCCAAACGCGCCGGTCTTCTTCATGATATCGGTAAGGCTGTGGATCATGAAGTCGAAGGGTCCCATGCCATAATCGGGCGGGATCTGGCAAAGAAATACGGTGAGGCGGAAGAAGTGGTGTACGCTATTGGTGCCCACCATGAAGATCAGCCTCCCCAGAGTGTTATTGATGTACTGGTGCAGTCTGCTGATGCACTGTCGGGAGCCCGGCCGGGGGCCAGAAAAGAGATGCTTGAGAGCTATGTCAAGCGGCTTGAAGATCTGGAAGCCATCGCCAACGGATACGAGGGTGTGGAAAAATCGTATGCCATTCAGGCCGGTCGTGACCTGCGGATCATAGTGGATTCGAACAAGGTGAAGGATGAAGAGGCCACTCTGCTCAGCCTGGATATTGCTAAATCCATTGAGGATAAATTGACCTATCCCGGGCAAATTCGAATTACCGTTATTCGGGAAACACGGGCCGTGGAATATGCCAGGTAGGTAAAAACAACGTATTTGAACAGGTTTGGAAATGGTTTCGATAGAAAAGCAGCTTGAACTGATAGAGCGGGGAACAGTGGATTGTATATCCCGTGAGGAACTCATCAAGAAATTGAAGAAGTCAGAAGAGACAGGTGTGCCGTTGAAGGTGAAAGCCGGTTTTGACCCCACCGCACCCGATCTGCATCTTGGTCACACTGTCCTTTTGCAGAAATTAAAACATTTCCAGGATCTGGGGCATGACATCTATTTTCTGATAGGTGATTTTACCGGAATGATAGGTGATCCCACCGGCAAGTCCGATACGAGAAAAGCGCTGACTGTGGCACAGGTTGCGGAAAATGCAGAGAGTTATAAAAGTCAGGTGTTTAAAATTCTGGATCCGGAAAAAACGCGTGTGGTTTTTAACAGCACCTGGCTCGGAAAGCTTACTTCTTATGATATGATCAAGCTTGCCTCTCAGCTGACAGTGGCCAGAATGCTTGAACGGGATGATTTTAAAAAGAGATTTGACAGCGGGAAACCCATCTCCATTCATGAGTTTCTCTATCCACTTATCCAGGGATATGATTCTGTGGCCATGGAGGCAGACGTTGAGCTGGGAGGGACGGATCAACTTTTTAACCTGCTCATGGGCAGAGACCTTCAGCGTTCCCGGGGACAGGAACCACAGATCGTACTGACCATGCCGCTTCTTGAAGGTCTGGATGGTGTTAATAAGATGTCGAAATCACTCGGTAATTATATTGGCATTACCGAATCAGCCGATAATATTTACGGCAAGGTTCTTTCTGTTTCCGATGATCTGATGTTTCGTTACTATGAACTTCTCAGTGATCTGGACAGCAGAGACATTGAAGAACTTGCAGACAAAGTGAAGGATGGGACACTCCATCCAAAAGAGGTAAAGAAACAGCTGGCCCGTGAATTGACGGCCCGGTTTCATTCATCCGAGACGGCACTTGCTGCAGAAGAAAACTTTGAGAAGGTCTTTAAGAAAGGTGGAGTTCCAGATGAGATAGAAGAATTTATCTGTTCCGTATCTGAACCTGTGTGGCTACCTCAGCTTCTTGTGGATGCAGCGCTTGTCAAATCAACGTCAGAGGGAAGACGGTTGATCAAACAGAATGCGGTCTCCATAGACGGGGAAAAAGTTATGGATGTGAACAGGATGGTGGCTCCGGAAGGAACACCGTTGCTCAAGGTCGGCAAACGACGATTCTGCAAGGTTGTTTTTCGCTGAATTCTTACACTATCTGACAACTTCACACCGCAGGCGTTTTTTCCACAGTGCAGGTTGTCATTGCCTGTTGTGGTAGACGCAATTTTATATTCCCTCCCCTGGATAAATAAAGACAGAACAACCCTCCAGGGGAAGAGAAAGGAGAAGAACTACTGCTGTCAGCATCTCAGTTCAGCAGTTGTTCGCCATTTTTTTCAAGGCATTCACTGCAGATTCCTGAAAATTCAATATGATGTCCCAGGATCTTGTAGTTGCATGTTTTTGCTGCAGCTTCATTAATTTCCTGCTGTACTTCCAGATCGATATCGTCAACTTTACCACAGCTGCTGCACCTGATATGGTAGTGGGGAGTGACAGTTGCGTCGAATCTTTTCTGGGTGCCTCCTACTTCCAGTTTTAAAATGATACCGCTTTCGGCCATTAATTCAAGATTCCTGTAAACAGTCCCAAGGCCGATACGGGGAAGTCTCTTTCGGACCATATCGTATACTTCATTGGCAGTGGGATGTGAGGTAACCTTACCCAGTTCTTCCAAAATAATCTGTCGTTGCGTCGTTAGTCGCATGTTTGGCAAATCTTCCATAATCAAATCAGTACCTTTAAAAGTTTTTGAGAAAATTTATCAATTATTATATAGTATAAAAAATTACATGAAAAATCAACAATAATCATCAGCAGTGTTCACCTGGGGATTAAAATAGCCGAAACGAAGCAACGGGAATCGAGCTTTCAGCTCTTTTAACCAGGTCCTCATGCCCATTGATTGTGAATCATGAGGGAAGTGCAGGGCCTGAAGATACCATTCCGGGTCCATGTTAAGGTTACGCAACTGGATAAAGTCTGGAGAATGGGATTCGATAAATCGGCACAGGGATACAAACTCCACCTTCGAGTCAGTAAAACCGGGCAGGATGAAATAGTTGAGTGAGACAAACCGTCCGGCATCTTTCATGTTATCAATTGATTTTTTTACGTCGGTGAAACAATACCCCTTCGGTCTGTAATAACGGTTATAGTATTTTTCGACAGTAGAGTTCAGGCTGACTCTTATACTGTCCAGGCCTGCATCAGCGAGTTGCGCTACGGCCCCGGGTCTGCTCGAGTTTGAGTTGAGGTTGATTGTGCCTCTGTCGGTTTTGTGCCTGATCAGGGCAATTGCCTGTTGCAGCACATCGGCCTGCAACAGGGGTTCCCCTTCACATCCCTGGCCAAAGCTGACGATGGGATTTTCTGCTGTCTGCAGATGAATTACGGCCATTTCGGCAATTTCTTCAGGGGTGGGGACAAAGGTAATTCTGTCCTGGGTAGCAGGGCAGCATCCTGACGGCTGAAGGGAGATACAACCGAGGCAGCGGGCATTGCATTCCGGAGAAGTGGGGAGAGGCGCTTCCCATCGACCAAGAAAAAAATTGCGCGCCGCAGGGCAGCCATAGGTGAGACAACATTTGCCGAGATGCTGAACCAGCCGGTTATTTCTGTAATGTTTCAATTTCTTTCTGGTCCTTTGCTCGACCGTCTGCTGGCTGAACTGGTCAAAATCCTGTCTCCTGTCCGGATCACTTCTGAAGGCAGTCACCCAGAAACGGCCGTCCTGCCAACCAACCGCGGTATAGGCAAAGAGAGGGAGGGTTGGTCCATTCTTCTCAGTCTGGTAGCTGCTGGTGTAAATGGCAGTATGGGCCGGTGCCATGAATGCGGCTACGGCCCGTATCTGTTCCCCTGGTCTGTCAGGATCTTCGGTGAGGAGAACAGGTTCATGTTCAACCGGGTCCCAGCCAACCGGCAGCCGCCCGGGAAGACCAAAGAGTTCGCTGCCTTCCGGCAGGGGAATATAATCTTCAAGGGCCGGTTTTTCAAAGTGTCCATTACTCATGCCCACTGCTTCCAGTTCAGGGAAGTCCGTGATGTTGCCGGCAGAATCTGCCAGGAGCAGGACCGGGTGGGCAGATGGCTTGAACATCAGGGTCTCAGTACCCTGAATACGGAATCGACAACCCGGTAAATATCTAGATCGTCGCCGAAGATATCCTGGATGGCCGGATTGTTAATTAAGTCTTCAATAATGTATTGCGTGAAATAGAGACTGACCACATTCGGGTCCTGGGCAATGGTGCGGATGGGGGCGATTTTCATCTGCAGTTCAAATTCGTCGATATAGCCAAGGGAATTAAGCTGTTTTTCAAAGGCTTCCCGTATGGCATCCGCAGAAGTCGTCTCGATAATTTTTCTGTCTATGATTCGCTGGGCCAGCTTTGCGGCAAACTCCGGGGCATGATCCTTGGCAAGATGGAACATTTTTCTCCGTTCCTGTTCACGTTTCCGGTCAATTTTTCGAATCGTTTTATCTGTGGTTCTATTGGGACTGATATTTACTTTAGCCATTGAACTCTCCCCGAAAAGGTCTCATCTGCTGAAGAAGAAAATAGAAGACCTGTTAATTACAAAAACTACTGAAAATCAATACCACCATTTTATAATCTGAAAGAATAAATATCACTAGCGGAAAGTGAACCCTGCCTGTACGAATATTTTCTCATGGGGGCCATCCCGGGTGAAAATTTTACCCTTTTCCGGCTTCTTAAAAGAAGAAAACTGAAATAGTCTGTAGCTTTTATAAAAGAATAGTGGTACACCGAAAAAAAAAGTTGAATTTGGTGTTCTTTCCTTTATATATATCCAATTGACTCAAAGATATCTGTTTGTCTGATTGTTTTTAAAGCATACCTTCGGTCTTTTCGTCAGCAGCTGTGATCAGGCTGAACCAAAAAGTAAATTTGTGCCCCTGATTCAGGGGGGATTTTCCGGGCATAAGTAAAGCATGAAAATTAAGAGTGGAAATGCCGTTTATTTCCCTGATCCCCAAATAATTTTCATATCAATAATATAGGTACTTCTGGAGGTTCTGACTATGTTAAAAAGCGTAAAAATTCTGTTGCCGGCCTTAATATGTGTTTCCGTCATGGTTCTTTCGGGTTGTGGCAAAAAAACTGATACGGAAAAAGCTGTAGCAGTGGAAACCAATAATGAGGCCATGGGAGCTGAAGAGTCTCTGGATTCCAAGCCGTTGGGAATCAGTGAAGGTCGCACAACCGAAGGAATGTTGCCGGTCTACTTTAATTTTGATTCATCGGAGATTAAAGCTGACCAGGTACCCCGGATTGAAGTGAATGCTGAATTTATTAAAAAGACTGATATGAATGTCCGCATTGAAGGCAATTGTGACCCGCGTGGCACGAACGAATACAATATGGCACTGGGAGAGCGTCGGGCCCTGAGTGCAAAAAAATATCTTGTTAATCTCGGAGTGGATGAGTCACGGTTGAGCACTGTATCCTACGGTGAAGAGAGGATGCTGCTCCACGGTCATGATGAGTTGTCCTGGTCCCAGAACAGAAGAGATGATTTTGTAGTTGTTCAATAATAATGAGTTATCAGGGGTGCCTGATCGAATTTTCCGAGTCTCCTTCAGGGGGAGGCTCTTTTTATTTATTTTGGAGACAAATATGGTCCTGCGCAAATTAACAATGCTTCTTGCCTTTTTTGCAGTTATCAGTTTTACAGTGCAAAACGGTTTCAGTGCCGATGTAAAGATCGGAGTGATGAATGTCCAGAAAGTAATTATTGGGTGCAGTGCGGGGAAAGCGGCCAAAATTCGTTTTGAAAAGAAAATGAAGGAACTGCAGGCCAAATTCAAGGAAGAGGAAAATTCCCTGCGGGCCCTGCAGGAAGAAATAAAGAAAAAAAGTTCTGCCTGGAGTGAGGAAAAAAAAGCTGAAAAAATCCGTGAGTTCAAAAAGAATGGTCGTGAACTGAAGGCCAAGACAGATGACGCCCGTTTTGAAATGAAGCAGATGCAGGATAAAGAGCTGGAACCAATTCTTAAGGCTCTGGAGAAAGTTGTCAAGAAATTTGGTAAGGAAAACGGGTATACTATAATCCTGGATTCAAAGAACGGTGTTATTTACTTCGCTGACAAGATAGATATAAGTGATGCCATAATCAAAAAGCTGAATGAGGCTATGGCCAAGAAATAAGTCTACCTTGGAAAAAAATGTAACGAGTTTATCGTATTGTCGAACGATGCGCGGGGTGGCTCTCTTGTGCATCGTTTTTTTATTGTCTATTCTGCGGTTCTATTAGATTATTCTGCTTTGGAAGGTGATTTTGCCGCAGTTGGAATTTTCTTGTCTGTTTGCTGCTGAGCCGTCAGTTCCAGCCAATGCGGGTTGAATTTGAGGTGTATATGGATGTGAAGAGTATGACCGGTTTTGGCCGGGGTGAGGGTGAAAGTAATGGTCGTATCTGGGTTGTGGAGATACGTTGTGTCAATCACAGGTTCCTTGACCTGAAGATAAAACTACCAAAAGGCTATGCGACGTTAGAAGAAAAGGTACGGAAGAAGGTTTCCACATTTCATCATCGGGGCGTGTCGATGTGTTTTTCAGCGTCAGTGGTGATTTCTCTGATCTGACCGAGGTCCGGGCGGATAGCAATCTTGCCCGTGAATATAGAAAGAGTCTGCAGATTCTCTCAAGAGAACTTGGCCTTGAAGAGGTTGGCCTCAGTACACTTCTGGCAACGTATCCTGAAATTCTTATCAGGGAACAGAAAAATGAAGACCCGGAGGCAATCTGGCCCGTTGTGGAAAGTGTCCTGGATGAAGCCCTGAACAGCTGTGATCTGATGCGGCACCAGGAAGGAGAAAATCTTGCCGGTGACCTTCTGGGGAGGTTGACTGTTTTTAAAGGAATTCTTGACACTATTGAATCTGTCATTCCCGACCTTCTGCGGACAAGAGAGGAAAACCTGCGGGAGCGGCTGGAAAAGCTTCTTGGCAATGTTCAACTCGATCCGGCACGGCTGGCCCAGGAAGTTGTTGTTATGGCAGATAAAACAGATGTTACTGAGGAAATTGTCCGTCTCCACTGTCATATTCAGCAATTTGAGCTCTTTTTAAAAGAAGGTGGTGGAGTGGGCAGAAAACTTGATTTTCTGATCCAGGAGTTTCTTCGGGAAGTGAATACCCTGGCATCAAAAATAAATGATGCCGCCATTGCTCATCATACAGTGGATTTGAAAAGCGAGCTTGAGAAAATGCGTGAACAGGTCCAGAACATTGAATGATAATTTTGATGGACTCGTAAAAACTCCGATCTACTGCGTTGTGGGGTGATCGTGTAATGTGCTCGACGTACCATATGTACGCCTGCGCTTACACGACACCGCCACGCCTTGTATATCGAAGTTTTTCCAGAGTCCATCTGGGAATGTTGAACGACTTTTTACGAGATCATCAATTTTGAAAACACATGATTTTTTTTAGAAAATGCAGTTATTGAATATTGGTTTTGGCAACACGGTGATGGTGAACCGAATTATAGCGGTAATCAACACGGGCTCCTCACCCGCCCGGAAACTCAAGGATGTTGCCAAAAAAGCAGGTAAGTTAATCGATGTAACAGAAGGACGACGGACCCGGTCCATTCTTGTGATGGATTCAAACCATGTGGTTCTCTCCTCTGTTCAGCCAGATACGATAAATCAGAGGATGCAGGCTCTTGAACCCCAATATCACCTGGGTGAGTATTTCGCAAAAGAGAGGGAATTAACAGGAGATAACTCATGAAAAAGGGGAGGTTGTTTGTGATTTCAGCTCCTTCCGGGGCCGGCAAGACAACAATTCTAAAACGGGTGATAACACGCATCCCTCGCCTTGTGTTTTCCATTTCACACACTACGCGCAGGCCCAGACCGGGGGAAGTGGATGGCAGAGATTATTATTTTACGGACCGGACCCGGTTTCTTGAAATGGTGGAGCAGAATCGTTTCCTTGAATATGCGGAGGTGCATGCCAATCATTACGGAACCAGTCGGGAAGGTGTTGATGAACAGTTGGGAAAGGGTATGGATGTGATTCTGGATATTGATGTTCAGGGGGCGGCAATACTGAGAAAATCCGGATCAGTGGACGGTGCCCATGTGTTTATTGCTCCGCCCGGGCTTGCTGAACTCGAAAGAAGATTGCGCTCACGGGGAACGGAAAGTGAGGAGCAGCTCCTGGTGAGACTGGCCAATGCAGAAAAAGAGATGCGGGCCGCAGGTGAGTATGACTACCTGATTGTCAATAATCAACTGGATGAAGCCGTCGATCTGCTCTGTTCCATTATTGTAGCCGAGCGGGCACGTTTTTTTCGCCTCCCATCGGGGGAAGCGGTAAAAGGAATTTTGGAGTAATGGTTGAAATGCCCGGACGAAAGAAAAAAAATGGCCAGGAAAAAAGAATCCGTTTCAGTGATGATCTGCTCTGGGGTGTTCATCCGGTCTTTGAGGCCCTGCAGGAGAAAAAGGGATATTTTTCTGAGATTATCATCCAGAAAGACAGGCAGGGGGCCAGGATCGAAGAAATTATTGCCATGGCCCGGTCCCGTCAAATCAAGCTCACCTTTGTATCTTCGATTCGTCTTACCGGCGATGGTGCCTCCCGGGTTCGTCACCAGGGGATTATCGCCCGCACAAGTGAAACAGAGCTTCTTTCTCTTGAGGAGTTTCTTCAAAAGCATCCATCAAAACGTGAAGATGGTACCAATACCAGGTTGATGATATGCGATTCCCTGCAGGACCCCCATAATCTCGGGGCCATTATCCGTTCGGCCCTTGCCTCGGGAGCAGGAGGAGTGATCATTACAAGGGAGCGTTCCGTTTCCCCTGGTGGGACAGTTGCGAAAAGTTCAGCAGGAGCTCTCTCCCATATCGATATCTGCCAGGTCACTAATCTTGTTTCTGCGCTTAAGGTACTGAAGAAGGCAGGGTATTGGGTGTTTGGAGCCGTAAAGGACGATGATGCCTCTTCCCTCTATGACACTGATCTTGCAGTTCCCGCCTGTTTCATAGTGGGCAGCGAAGGACGGGGGATCCGTTCCCTTGTCCGGAAAGAATGTGATATGCTGCTCTCCATACCCATGGAGGGACGGCTGGATTCTCTGAACAGTTCTGTGGCCGCTGCTGTTATCCTTTTTGAAGCAATGAGACAGAACGTAAGTGCTCATGGGTAATAAAGTAGATGAAAACAAATAGTTGCAAATCCTGTGACTTGTTACGACAGAACAGGACGAAGTGAACGAATTCCGGTACTACTGGAGGTTGTAGTTTTTCATCTTCTCCCATAGGTTCTTCCTGCTTATTCCAAGAAGTTTTGCCGTTTTGGTGCGATTTCCACCACTCTTTTTCAACGCCCGCAAAAGACAGTTCTTTTCGGCAACAGCTATGTTTTTTGCAAGATTATAGCCCACATCTTCCGATTCTCCCTGGAGCCCGGCGATGTCCGTGGGCAGATCGGCGGGGGTGATTTCCGGGCCCTGACACAATACGGATGCCCGTTCCATCAGGTTTCTCAACTCCCGGGCATTGCCGGGAAAATCATAGTTTTTCAGGCATTCGATGGCCTCCCTTGTGATTGTAACTGATCTTCCGTGCATGGAGTTGAATTCTTTTAAAAAGACATTGCAGAGGAGTTCGATGTCTTCCTTGTGTTCCCTCAGGGGAGGCATTTTTAATGGAATGACCTGTAGCCTGTAAAGAAGATCCTGCCGGAATCTGCCAGCTTCCACTTCTTTTTGCAGATCTTTGGAGGTGCAGGCAAGAATACGGACATCAACACTGATGTTTTTGCTGCCGCCAACCCGTTCAAACCGGCTTTCCTGAAGGACTCTGAGAAGTTTGGCCTGGAGAGGGCCGGGCAGGTCTCCAAGTTCGTCCAGAAGCAGGGTCCCCTTGTTGGCCAGCTCAAATTTTCCTTTACGTTTTTGGTCGGCTCCGGTAAATGCACCCCTTTCATGACCGAAAAGCTCGGATTCCATGAGGCCGTCTGGAATGGCGGCGCAGTTAATGGAGACAAAGGGCTGGTTGCGGCGGTTGCTGGCCATATGGATGGCCCTGGCTGCCAGCTCCTTGCCGGTCCCGGATTCTCCGGTGACAAGAATTGTTGCCTTGGTGGGTGCAGCCTGCCTGATGAGTTCATACACCTGCTGCATGGCAGGAGAATCCCCGAAAAGCCTGGTACCGGATTCCCGCTGTTTGCAGCTTTCCTCCAGTGCCTCACATTTAGTTTTGACAGCCTGTGCATCGAGCAGTCGGTTAACCCGGATGATAAGATCATCCATGTCAAAGGGTTTGAGGATATAATCAGCGGCACCTTTTCTCAGGCAGTCAATGGCGTTGTCAACTGAGCCGTAGGCGGTCATCATGATGATATCCGTTTCCGGACTGTTCGTGTGGACATGCCCGAGAAGGGAGAGGCCATCCAGTCCCGGCATACGGATATCCGAGATAATCAGGTTATAATGATGACGTTCACTGAGGCTGAGGGCCTTGAGGCCGTCATCAACCTCATCAACCTGCCAGTTGCACTGCTTTAATCTGTCGGAAACAGAGATCCTCATGATTTCGTCATCTTCCGCTAATAGAATCTTCGGCATTGTCTACTCTGGTTTTTTCGGGGTTATGGGTAAGGTTATGATAAAGACCGTACCTTCATTCTCTCTACTTTTCACGGTAATTTCCCCTTCCATTCGCTGTACAAGTGAAAATGTTACGGCCAGTCCGAGTCCTGTCCCTTCGCCCACATCCTTGGTCGTGAAAAAGGGATCAAAAATATGGGGCAGGTCATTTTCAGGAATTCCCATCCCCGAATCACGGAAGAGAAAGATAAGATTGTCATTTTCCCTCTTACACTCGATAAGCAGCCAGCCACCATCCGGCATGGCCTGAATAGCGTTGAGACCTATGTTGATAATGATCTGCTTGAGTGCTTCCGCATCAAGCATATAAGTGGTCGTGACAAGAACGCGTATGTCGAAGTCGATATTTTTATGTTTAAAGGACAACAATTCAGTACATTGCATGATTAAGGTCTGCAGGTCCACCTCCCGCAGGGTGAGGGGCTCGGTTCGGCCGAAGTTGAGGAGCTGGCGCATGGTCTGTTCGATTTGCCTGAGTCCCTTGTCAATCAACGGCAGGTAGCGTTGAATCATTTCCTTGTCATCCTGATTCTCACGTATTGATTTCACACAGTTTAACATGCCGCCCAATGGATTGTTGACCTCATGGGCGATTCCGGCTGTAAGGATACCGAGGGAGGCCATTTTTTCGTTGAGATGGGCTTGGTTTCTGGCCTGAATTAATTCATTCTGTGATTTTTTCAACCGGTTGCAGAAATGGACAAAATTATCATTGACACTGTCCAGTTCATCCCTGAAGACCGAAGGGAGCAGGTGCTGTTCAGGGAGATCATCGGGAAAGGCGTCCATTGCCTGGGATAACCGGTTGATTCTATGAACAATGAGAGATTCAAACATGAGAAAAAGGGCAATGGTGACTAGAAAAATCGAAACCACTCCTATGAAAATAAGGGAGTGGGTATTGCGTCTGATAAGGTCGTCAGCCCAGTTGATGGGAATGGTAATGGAGAGTCCACCCCTGATGTCCCCATAGCTGTAACCGTGACTTGCATGGCAGTGGAGACAGGATTCCGTGACCCGGAGGGGGGCAATAAAACGGACGACCCTTCCCATATCATTGTTTTCCACAGCAATTACTTCATCTACTCCTTTCTGGAACGAAATGAGTGAGTTCCTTTCAAATTCATCGGGCTCATTACCTGGGTTGATCGGGTTCAGGCTCGTTACACCAAAATATCCAAGACCATCCCGTTTTGCATAGATTGAAAGTTCCCTTGTTATCATGGCCGGATTTCGCATATAATAGGTGTGTCCGGCACTGTCCCGCACCATGGGGAGATCAAGGTACGGATTCGGTTTTACACCCCTTCTTTTCAAAATAAACAGACCATTATGATCAGAAGCCCACTGTCTGGTCAGCAGTATCTGTTTATAGAGCATGCGCGCCTGCTGTTCAGCCTGGCGGAGAATCATCGATTCATCAAAGACCGAAGTGCGATAAAGCATGAACAGGTAGGATGCCGAGATGATAGCCCCGATAAAAATAATAAATTTTGTTCGTAATGAAATATGGGCTGCTGATTTCCAGTGCATGATATTCTTCCGGGTCAGTTGCGAGTTAGTGTTCGTCTCAAAATGGCTTTTTACCCGATTTCTGGGTCGCTACGAAGAAAAAAATGCTCACATATGTCTAATATGCTGCCACTTTTAATTTCTTCATGCTCCTCGGAGCTTACGCTTACCTGAACTCGAACGAAAGATCTTGTTTCCGGACGGACACTAGTGAAATCTCAATGCAGCATGAGATGGACTCTCGTGAGTTCTTTCGATTCTACATGATAATTTTTCGGGAGAAAACGAAAATCCTTCTTTCAGGCATTACCAATTGGTGCCGTTGCCGGGATGAAATGTTACCGGGAGGTATCATTTCCTGGGGAAGTCGGCAATAAGTCCCTAACAATACATAAAAAGAGAAATTGGAATGCTCCTTGCTAACCCTTACTGAATAACAGTGTGAAATACGGGTGAAACAAGGGAAAACCATAACTTGAAAAAGAGGTGACATTATGGAGCGAAGTCTAATGAGAGTTATGCACGGAGTTGTGTCAGCTGTCGTAACCTACCTGTTGGTTGGATGGGGAACAGCGTTTGCCGGGGATCGTCCTGTTGCGGAGGAATGCATGCGATGTCACGATGTCAGGACGTATGAGTATGAACTGAGCTATTCTGTTCATGCAAAGGATAAGGACGGTAAAAAGATAAGCTGTGATCAGTGCCATACTCCTCATTTTAATCCAGTGACAAGTTATTATGCACGGGATGAGTATTACGACAAGAAAATTTTCAAACCTGAAGATTTTGACAGAAGAGCAATGCAGAAAAACGTGCAGCAATCAGTTCCGGCAAAAAAATGCCAGGTCTGTCATGAAGATCTGTCAAAGGATGCCCGGGGAAAGAAGATTTCCGAGATCGGCAGGCTCAGTCATGATGCATTTCTTGGGAAAAATGGTTCCACCAGGAAAAACTGTGCAGGCTGTCACCGGAATGTTGCTCACCTTCCGGAATTTGACAGGGATCTTCTCATCAATGCTGAATTTGCAAAAAATCTTGCCGATCATCCAATGGTTAAAGCACTCAAGGAGGGGAACTGATGAAGCTGATCAAAACAGTATTACGGATTTCTGGCAACATGATGCTCTGGCTGTCTGCCGTCAGCCTTGTTTTCTGCGTGGTTTCCCTTGCCCAGGGTAGAACCATAAAACATCTGGTGGCAACGGATAATGCCGCTGATTGTTATGAATGCCATAAATACGTCACTCCCAGGGTGGCACAGAACTGGCTGGAGAGTAAACACGGAGTTCAGCTGATGAAATGTTTTGTCTGTCATGGTCAGCCTGACGGCAAAGGATCTGTACCTTTCAGGGTGGTTCCCGATCCGGGGGCGGTTTGCGTCAAATGTCATGATCCGGCCATGAAACGGATGGCTGAAAAATTCGGCACAAAGAAGAGTTGTTATGAGTGCCATCCGTTCCATCAGAATTCCCTGCACCATGATGCCTATCAGAAATCTGCAAGTAAAACGCAATAATATTGATATCTTTGATCAATGACGGGTGAATATTAATATCTTAAAGAGGAGTACGGTATGAAGTTATCCAGACGTGAAGTGCTGAAGGCGGCAGCCGCGAGTTCCGCCATGATGGCTATCAGTGGACCGTTTTCCATGGTTAGGGAAGCGGCAGCAGATGAGCCGGATCAGTGGGTGAAGTCAGTCTGTCGGTTCTGCGGTACAGGTTGTGGTGTTATGGTTGGTATAAAAAACGGTAAATGTGTGACGGTCAAGGGAGATCCCAATAATCACAACCGTGGTTTTCTCTGCCTGAAAGGGGCTCTGATGCCGCCAATCGTCTATTCAAAAGAACGGGTGACCCGACCATATATCCGCAGGAACGGGAAACTTGAGCCTGCCAGCTGGGACGAGGCCATGGGTCTGGTTGAAAAGAAGTTCAAGGAAGCACTGGCCGAAGGGGGACCGACAGCCATAGGTTACTATGGTTCCGGTCAGGCTCTGACCGAGGAGACCTACCTGGCTTCTAAGATATTCAAGGCCGGACTGGGATCAAACAATGTGGAAGGGAATCCACGTCTCTGTATGGCCTCCGCTGTTGGCGGTTATGTGACCACCTTCGGAAAAGATGAGCCCTGCGGAAGTTACAGCGATATTGATGCGGCCACCTGTATCATGATTATTGGATCCAATATGTCCGAGTGTCATCCCGTTCTTTTTAAACGGGTTGCCTCAAGAAAACAGGCCGATCCCAATGTAAAAATTATCGTTATTGATCCACGTAGAACCAATACGGCAAGGATTGCGGATGAACATGTTTCTTTCAAGCCCGGTACGGATCTGGCGATACTGAACAGTATGGCATGGGTGATTATCAATGAGGAGCTGGACAGCCCGCGTTTTCACGGGAAATATGTCAACTTCATGACCAATGACAAGAAAAAGGTCGATTTTGACGCTTATATGAAATTCCTCGAAGATTATACACCTGAAAAGGTCGAGAAAATATCGGGTGTATCAGCGGCGCAGATCCGTAAAATTGCCAAAATGTTCGGTGAGGCATCGGCCACCACCTCCTTCTGGTGCATGGGGCTGAACCAGCGAATCCGCGGAGTATGGGCCAACAACCTGGTCTCTAACCTTCATCTGCTCACCGGCCATATCGGCAAACCAGGGGCCACTCCCTTTTCGCTTACCGGCCAGCCCAATGCCTGTGGCGGTGTAAGAGATACCGGGGGGCTCTGTCATCTGCTGCCCGCCGGACGTCTCATCAAGAAGGAAGCCCATCGAAATGCCCTGGAAAAGCAGTGGGGAATCCCAAAGGGAACTATCAACCCCAAGCCGGGGTTGCATACGATAGCTCTCTGGAATGCATTTTCCGAAGCCAAAGTCAAAGCGATGTTTGTTCTCTGTACAAACCCGGCTCACTCTCTGCCTAATGTGAATATCTATACTGAAGGAATGAAACGAAAAGATAATTTCATGGTCCTGAGTGAACCGTTTATGGATGCGGAGAGTGTCAAATATTGTGATGTTCTCCTGCCTGCGGCATTCTGGTGCGAAAAGCGTGGTACATACGGTTGTTCGGAAAGGCGCTATTCCCTGCTGAAAAAATCTACTGAACCGCTGGGTGAATGCAAGCCGGATTTCGAGATTTTAATGGATTTTGCCAAAAGAATGGGAGTCGATTCCAGGGTCATTCCCTATGAGAACATCGATGATGTCTGGAATGAATGGAGAATGGTAAGTGCTGCAACACCCTACAATTTTTCAGGTATGACCAGGGAGAGGATGGAAAAAGCCTCCGGTATTCTCTGGCCCTGTCCAACAGAAGATCATCCCGGAACCAAGATCCGCTATGTTCGTGGGGAAGATCCCAATATTCCAAAGGATTATCCGAAAAAATATAATTTTTACGGTAAACCTGACGGTCGGGCGGTCATCTGGTTCAGGCCCTATAAGGGTGCTGCGGAAGAGCCCAATGAAGAATATCCGATGGTGCTCACCACCGGCCGGGTCATAGATCACTGGCATACCGGTACAATGACCATGAAGGTTCCGGAGCTGAGGCGCTCTTTTCCTGCAGCCTACGTGGAAGTCAATATTGAAGACGCGAAGGCTAAAGGGATACAAAACGGAGACAATGTCCTTCTTGAGACCAAAAGGGATAAAATGGTATTTCGGGCAAAGGTCAGTGATGTATGCCGGCCCGGCCTGATTTTTGTTCCCTGGTATGATGCGAACCTGATGATCAATAAATTAACCTTGAACGCCATAGACAAGGGTTCCAAGCAACCGGAATTCAAGATCTGTGCGGTCAGAATCAGCAAGGCTTGATCATGGCAATTACTGGATTGCTGGTGCATGCATTAAAAAACGATGTGGAAGCTGTGGAAAGGGCGATTGTTGCCATGCCTGGGATGACAAGTTACGGTATTCACCAGGAACAGTATGTGGTAGTAGTGGCGGAAGCTCCGTCCGATAGAGTTGAAAAGGTTGTGGAGCAACTGGATACTATTGAAGGTGTTCTCGCCGTCTACACAACATACCTGACGGTTGAGGATGAAATTGACGAAGACGGGAACCTGAAAACGAATCTCAGTCTGAAAGAACTCTGCAGGCAGCCACCACAGAACAAGATACCCTGAACCCTGATGAACGAGAAGAGCCGTCCGACTTGATGCCGGACGGCTCTTCTTCTGTTTATTTTGAGTATATGTTCACAATGTGGTAGGATGATGGCAAAAGGATGAATGGAGCAGGGTTGTGTTAAAGAAAAAGAAAAGATTTTTACGACCGCCAGGTGCACGGACTGAAAAGGAATTTCTCTCCCGTTGCCTGCAGTGCGGACAGTGTGCACAGGTCTGTATTTACGACTGTATTGTCATGCGTACCGGCTTTAATCCGTTTGTTGCCGGAACGCCTGAGATAAACCCGAGGGTTGCCGCCTGCCACCTCTGCATGCGCTGCAGCGCCATCTGTCCATCTGATGCACTCCATGATATTCCCATTGAAGAGGTGCGCATGGGGTTTGCAGTTATTGATCGGGAGAAATGTTTTCAATGGGCAGGAACACTGCTCTGCAGAAGCTGTTATGAACGTTGTCCTGTGAAATGGGTGGCCATGAAGCTTGAACGGGGGGAATATCCTGTAATTACAGAAAAATGTGCAGGATGTGGGCTCTGTGAGCACGTCTGTCCAGCCCATGCCATAACCATAACACCCACCCGGTTTGTTGAGGAGGGAGGAGAGAAAACAGACGATGGAGGTAAAGGATGAGAAAACCGTCCATCAAAATGACCAGGCGCTCATGTCAGCTTTTTATTATTGTACTTTTTATTGCCATTCCAATTCTCAATAAAAATCGTTACAGTCTGTTTTACGGCAACCTGCTTTCCTTTCATTTCTGGATTATTCCCCTGGCTGACCCCCTGGCAGTTCTACAGCTGATATTAAAAAATCTTTCCATTACTCTGGACAGTCTTGTTGGCGCACTGCTTGTTCTTTCGGTTGCATTTTTTCTTGGAACAGTTTTCTGCTCATGGATCTGCCCCTATGGTTTTTTCTCGGAACTTGCGGTCAATTTTGGCAAAAAGATACTTGGCAGAAGGAGCAATGATACTGTCAAAGGTAGAGCCGGATTCCGTTGTAAACTTGTAATTTTTATGGCCGGTATTGTGTTGTTTCTGGTTTTTTCCACAACACCGGTACTGAATCAGCTTTCCATGCCCGCCTGGTATACACGTTTTTTCCAGTATCTGTTCGGGCAGGGGTATGTTTCTCTCTCCATTCTCGTGATCCTGGCATTACTCGTGATGGAATTTTTTGTTCGCGAGAGGTTGTGGTGTCGTTATATCTGTCCGCAGTCTGTGCTTATATCACTTGTAAAGCGGTTGAACAGGAAACGGTTGAGGGTGGTCTTTGATCAACAAAGATGCAAATGTAAAGGTTCCCGTGATCCCTGCGCTATTGCCTGTACTTTGTCCCTGAAACCGAAAATGGTAGGCAATGTGAGTGAAATTGAGTGTACAAACTGCGGAGATTGTGTTGTAACCTGCTCAAAAATCGGTCAGGCATTAACATTTGCCAGGGGGACTGACCGGAGAGAGGATGACGAAAATCAGCAGGGAGAAAAATCATGAAACTGGTGCGATTGTTCATTCCGATACTGGTCGTTCTGATGGCGGGATGTTCCGGCGATAATCCGAAAACCGCCAACCCGCTGTTAAGAGATAAAAAAATCGGATGGCAGGGGAGTAATGGAGCATATTATGAATTTCTTGCCAGTGGAAGGCTCCTTGGATGCGGGGGTGACTTTCCTGAAGAGTGCTGTGTCGCAGGACAGTGGGAAAGTCTCAGTGATAATGGCAGTTTCAGGTATTTTGAACCCGATGACGGACGGAAAAACCGTGTGGATGTGACAGTGACCGGTACCCTCGCCTCTGGCGCTGTCCTGTCATTCAGCTCTGCTGGACGAAATGATGAGGTGCCTGAGAAAGCTGGGATTCAGGGCAAGGTGACTGTGTACGAAGATATCGCAAAATCACATGAAAAGACGGCTCTTTCAGACAAGGCCTCCGTCACCCTGACACGATATAGGGACAATGTTTTTGTCCTGGAACTGATGGTGGAGGATCCAGAGGGGGAAATCAAGAAAATTAATTCCCGGGGAGACGAAATAACCACGGAAGTGATGGTCACCAACGGCAAGAGATGGACCAATAATCCGCCAATTATTCTATCCAGCAAATGGAACACTACAACGCCGATTCGGACTGAAATGACACTTATTTTTCATGATGGAAAAAAGGAACATGGAGTTTTTTTCACAAGCAGGGCCAAGGATAAAAGTGAAGCGGAGTTTGAAGATGACTGGTTTTGAAAATTCCCTCTGGATTTTTGATACCTTTTTTTGATAGAATTCATCTAATTCCGGGTCACTGTAGACAGAAGGGAAACCAGTGGCTCTTTGTTACCGTCAGGTAGCTTGCGTCTTTCTTTTCGTTACCGGACGGTAACTGTCTGAACCTTCTGTTCTCCGCATTCACTCTGTATACACGATATGTAAAATGGAATTGATTTTGCAAAAGTCAGGTATCTTATCTTTTTATCTTTTGATTTTTTTAACGGGAAGGACGATTCGCATAAACAACCTGTTCTTCTTTAAACATTTTTAAGGAGGTCTTACGTGCAATCGGAGTCGAGATCGAAGTACTACTCCCATCTGGTCAGGCTGATTATTGCCCTGGTCGTTGTCGGAGTTGCCGGATTTTTCGCCAGGAAGGTGTTCTCACCGGCCACAATGGGACAATATGGACACTATCGTGGTGCTGACATTGAGGATCAGAAAAACATACCCGTTCGGCTCCAGACCAATGAGTCGTGTTTTCAGTGTCATAAGCCCATCAGGAGGATTCATAGGAAAGGTGTGCATAAGACGGTTTCCTGTGAGATCTGTCACGGTCCGTACGCAGATCATGTAAAAGATGGTAAAAAGACAGGTACCCTGCCGGTGCGAAGGGGCAAGGAAATAACCCATCTCTGCCTGCGGTGTCACAATAAAATTATCCAGGCACGTCCCAGGAAATCAATCAAAATGGTGGGGATGCCGCAACATCTTGAAGAAAAAAAGGTTCGGATTGAACATACATGTGATCAGTGCCACATGGTGCATGATCCTCTTCTTTGGATCAATCAGGCCAAGGAAATGATTGGTATAAAGGAGGAAATGTAACGATGATTGACATTAAAAAAGAGATTGAACAGGATCGCCGTGCATTTATTAAAAAGGTGCTGGGTGGGACCATCGCCGGTTCCCTGCTCCTGGTAATTCCGGCAAACAGTGTGGAAATTGCCGAACAGATTCCAGGTATGAGGGCCGAGGATTCCGTGTTTACCAAAAAACAGTTTGCCTTCGTTGTGGATATTACTGCCTGTATCGGTTGTGGCTCCTGCTGTGTTGCCGACAAGGCTGAATATAATGTTCCGGACGGAAACTACCGGACATGGGTGGAGCGGTATATCATAGACGACAACGATGATGTCTATGTGGACTCACCGAACGGGGGACTGGACGGATATACTAAACCCCGGGAAGGGTTACCTCATCCGACAAGGGATACATTTTTTGTTCCCAAGCTCTGTAACATGTGTAAAAAACCCTCCTGTGTCCAGGTTTGCCCTGTCGGGGCCACCTATCAGACAAAGGACGGTTTTGTCTTGATTGATAAGACCCGCTGTGTCGGTTGTTCATACTGCATTCAGGCCTGTCCCTATTCCGTTCGGTTTATAAATCCAAAAACCCGGACTGCTGAAAAATGTACCTGGTGCTATCACCGGGTCCGCAAGGGGCTTTTGCCGGCATGCGTGGAAGTCTGCCCGGTCCACGCAAGGAAATTCGGTGATCTGTCTGATAAAAATTCAGAAGTCTGGAAGATTCTCCATGAACCCCATGTTATCTCGGTATTGAAACCGGCCATGGGCAATGAACCGGCCCTTCACTATGTAGGGTTAAGAAGGGAGGTGGTCTAATGAGCGGAGTAGCAGCCCACGGCGGCACGGTTGCCGCTTTATCCAACTATGTGTTTCCAAATGACTGGCATGTTCACTGGAGCCTTATGATTGTGCTCTATCCCTATATCACCGGTATTGTGGCAGGTGCTTTTATCGTTTCATCCCTCTATCACGTATTCGGCATAAAGGGGTTGAAACCCATTTCCAGGTTCTCCCTGGTTTTTGCTCTCGCTTTTCTAGCCTGCGCCACATGGCCTCTGCTTCTGCACCTTGGTCACCCGGAAAGAAGCCTTTCCATGCTGCTGACACCGAATCCAACCTCGGCCATGGCAGGCTTCGGCTATATTTATTCGGCATATTTTATCCTTCTGGTCCACGAGATACTTTTTATCTATCGGCCGACTACAGTAGTTCTTTGGAAGGAATCAACTGGCTTGAAGGCAAAAATGTATGCCATGCTTGCCTTTTTCAATGATAATGTTTCCGAAGAGGCTATGCAGCTGGATCATAAGATCATATCTTTTCTTGCTGCCGTTGGTATCCCCATGGCCTGTGTTCTCCATGGCTATGTCGGATTTATTTTCGGCGGGATCAAGGCAAACCCGCTCTGGGCCACGCCCCTGATGCCGGTAATTTTTCTTCTTTCCGCCTGCGTTTCCGGTATTGCCGGAATTGTATTTGCCTATATCCTGATCAAAAAGGTTACCGGCGGAGAAGTTGACGTGGACTGCATCCGTACAGCATTGAAGTTTCTCTGGGGCTTTTTTATCCTCGACTTTGTTTTTGAAATGCTGGAAGTTTTTACCCATTTCTACATGAGTACTCACCACTGGCATGTGCTGGAAAATCTGCTATGGGGTCCTCTGTACAACACTTACTGGCTCTACCAGGTAAAAATCTTTTCCGTGATTCCGTTTATTCTGCTGGGGGTTCTCAGTCTTGTGAAGTTGAAAGACAGGGTGGTCCTCTTTTTTGCTCCAATAGTTTCCTTCATGATCCTGATTCAGGTTCTGCTGATGCGCTGGAATGTCGTTATCGGAGGTCAGCTGATGTCCAAAAGTACCAGAGGGCAGGTGACATTTGTTCCGGAATGGCTTGGCAGGGAAGGTATCCTGGTGGCTATCGGTATAATGATTGCCCCCATGGTAATTCTCTTTATTCTCAGCAGAATTTTTCCACTCTGGGTGGAAAAGGAGGTTGCGGAGTAGCTTAAATATTGGGCAGGTCTGTAATGTTCAGACAATTGAAAATGTAATACCTGAATCCCGCAGGATTCAGGTAATAAAAATTCAGCAAGGGAGGTGGAATAGCAGGAGAAAAATCGGGTCTGACCGTTCTGCACATGAATCCTGCAGGCAGTAAATTCTGAATCTGTGTTTACCTGTCACAGATTCGGGGTTTTCAGGATGTCGAAGAGGAGGATTCAGGCCGGGCGGTCATGTAAAGAATTTGAACAATTCTATTTCGGAGGAAAACAGTATGCAACATTGGAAAAAAATGCTTTTGCTGGTACTTGCAGGGATCTTTATTTCGATTCCCGCCTTTGCCACAACAAAGGCATCAATGGATGCGAATAATGAAAAGAATAAAGCGTTGAATGTAAAATGTGTTAACTGTCACCTGAAGGAAAACAAGTCCATGGTCAAGCAGTGGCAACATTCTCCCCATGCCGCGGCGAACGTGGCCTGCTATAACTGTCATGCGGCACAGAAGGATGATATTCTGGCCTATGAGCATGAAGGAGCAATTATCAAGACCGTACAGTCTCCAAGGGATTGTGGTCTCTGTCACGCCAGGGAAGCAAAGGAAATGGAAAACTCCCATCATGCTTCCGCCGGGCAGATTATGGCTTCTCTGGACAACGTGCTGGGAGAGGTTATCTGTTCGCTCGAAGATAAGGCCGACGCGGTTAATGGTTGCTGGCAGTGTCATGGCTCCGTACTCAAGGTACAAACTGACAAGGACGGTCAAACGCTGAAGAACGAGTTCCATGCGGTAATGCTTGATCCCATGACTTACCCGAATACCGGTATCGGTCGTATCAATCCCGATGGCTCCAAGGGTTCCTGTATGGCCTGTCACTCCAAGCATTCCTTCCGTTCCGCCGTTGCCCGCCAGCCTGAAAACTGCGGCAAGTGCCATCTCGGCCCGGATCATCCTCAGAAGGAAATCTACGAAGAATCCAAACATGGCATCGCCTACTATTCGGCAGACCGTGGTCGTGGTATGAATGGTATGAACATCCAGAAGGCTGGTACCTGGGTACTTGGCAAGGATTATTATACTGCTCCTACCTGCTCCACATGTCATATGGGATCTTATGAGAAGTCCAACGGTGCTGTTGTCCAGAATACCCATAATGTCGGTGACAGAATTTCCTGGACCCTGCGTCCCAAGGTTTCCGTCAAGCTGAACAGGGTTATTTTTGATGATGGTACTGTGGCTGATATCCCTGGTGAAATTGCGCCTCAGGCCGGTACGGAAAAACAGTACAAGACCTTTGTTATCAAGGATGGCAAGTGGAAGAAAGTCACCGCCACCAAGGAAATTGCTGAAGTTGTTTCCTGGGAAGAGCGTCGTGCAAACATGAAAGGTGTCTGTAAAAACTGTCATGGTATGCAGCAGATTGACAATTTTTACAAGCAGTTTGATGCGCTTGTTGTCACCTACAATGAGAAGTTTGCCAAGCCTGCCAAGAAGCTGTATGGTATGGCGAAGAAAGATGGTCTGATCAAGGGTTCAACTTTCCATACCGATCTTGGATGGATCTGGTGGGAAATCTGGCATCATGAAGGTCGTCGTGCTCGTCACGGTGCTGCCATGCAGGGCCCGGATTATACCCATTGGCATGGTCTCTATGACGTGGCAGAGAAGTTCTACTTCAAGTTTATTCCGGAACTTGTCCATCTGGCAGCCAAACATGACATGACCGAGAAGTACAAGAAGGAAATTGATGCGATCCTCGCGCGTCCCGAACATAGATGGTATAAGGAAGGTTTTAACGCTGATGTTATGAAAGCGATTGAGGCCGAGCAGAAGGAACGCTACAAGCAGTAAATTGTTAACCTGGAAAGCACTGTTTGCCTGTGCTTTCTCTGGAGATGTTTAATTTCAATTCCGCTCCGACCATTATGGCCGGGGCGGTTTTTTTTGGGAGGTTTCATGGGATTGAAGAAGAAAAAATACAGAATCATGCTTCCATTGGTTTTGATGGTATTTATTCTGTTTGCATGCGGCCAGGCAATGTCGGAAGCAGTTGACAGTGCAACTCTTGAAAAGCAGGTTGCTGATTTGCAGCTTGGTGTAAACGGCTATTTTGTGGCCCATAAACTGAATGAGGAACAAAAGATTCTGGCTGGCAAAAATATGGCAAAAAAATCCTATCCGGGAACATTTACTTTTACAGACGGTGATATCCATATCCTAGTGGACGGGAAAAGAGACATTATTCTGGCCATATATCAGAAAAAAGAAAAGGTGACTGGTAAAGAGTTAAAAAACATGGTTGCGGACCTCATGATGTCCTTTGGTGACCCCACCAGTGAGGCCCATGATCAGATCATTTACTGGGCCTATAGTAAAAAAGGCAGGATTTCTGAAGATGATTATGTGGATTCAAAACAGGAGGGAACTGTACAGGTTATTGCAACCGTCAAATTTAAATCCAAACTGACATTTACTGCTGCAACAGGTGAAAATGCACAGGAAAATGATATTCACTGGATTATTTCCTCTCCCCGTCTTCTGGAAAAATTTTATAATCGGTAGTTTTTTAATCTGACGCTGAGCTGCGGGACAGGAGCCAGGGTGAAAGGGGTGACAATTTATCAAGGATGCCTATAGTGCCTGGGGCATGTTCATTTTTTACCATCTGAATGCTTTGAGTTCCCCATGAAAAACAATACCCTTGTAACCCTTCTTCTTTCCGTTTTTATTGCCCTGCTCGGAATGGGCATAATTGTGCCGGTCATGCCTGTATTTGCCTCCGAGCTAGGTGCCGGTGGTCTTGGTCTCGGTATGATTATCGGTGTCTTTTCCATCAGCAGGGGGCTGCTGCAACCTGTGGTCGGCAGCCTGTCGGACAGGTGGGGGCGCAAACATTTCCTTGTTGCAGGGCTTCTTGTTTACGGGCTTGTGGGCCTTCTGATTCCCCAGGCGACCAATATCTTTCATCTCATTGTTATCCGGGCCTTTCATGGCGTGGGATCCGCCATGATAGTGCCCATCGGTATGGCGTATATGAGCATGCTTTCTCCCGCGGGGCAGGAAGGACGCTATATGAGTTATCTCAATATAGCCATTTTCTGCGGGATTGGCTGCGGCCCGATCATCGGTGGCCTCTTTTCCGATCTGTTCGGATTTTTTTCCGTTTTCTACCTGATGGCGGGGATGAGTTTTTTTGCCTTCTTTCTCGTGATTGTCAATATGCCCCGTTACAGCCCAGGGGAAGGAAAGAAACCTGTCCCCCTGTTGAAAAGTGTTGCTGTTATGATTCGCTCAAGGCGTACCCTCGGGATTTTGCTGGCCAGGTATGCCACCATGATCGTCATGGTGCCGACCATGGCCTTTCTTCCCCTTCTTATGTCTGAATGGCCAACACATACAGGGCTGCAGGTTGGTTTCGTCATTGCCTCCCGTACCCTGGTCAATGCCATGCTGCAGCTTCCTTTTGGTCGGCTTGCTGACAAATACAGTAAAATCGTCCTTCTTCTGATCGGAGTATTCTGCATGATCCTGGCGATTTTGATCGTGCCGTCTATTAAAAAATTTCCCCTGATGGTGGGCTTATATATGCTGCTTGGTTGCGGGGAAGCCATTATCTGGCCGGTACTGGGTGCCTATGCCTCGGAAGAGGGGAAGAGGCTCTACGGCCATGGAACAATGATGGGGGTTTTCAGCTTTGCCATGAGCGGTGGTGTTCTCACAGGTGCGGTACTGGCAGGAACGTCCATGGATATACTGGGAATTCACTGGGCGTTTTATGTGTGTGCGGTAGCAGTAATGGTCCTGACTCTACTGGCGACCTGGATGATCTCTTCTGGTAATGGACAAGAAGCAAAAATGGTTGTTTAGCCCGCATTTCTAATCAGTTCGAGCGGAGTCGCCTTCAAAGTTCCCGGAGTCTGAGCTTACCTGGCAGTAAATTATAGTGACTTGTATTTACTGCTGAAATACTGCAGAAGATGGTGTTTCCCGGACTGATAAGAACATGCGGGTTAAACCGCTATCAATAAAGCATTATCAGTTTTTTTTCTTTTCCGACAGTTTGGCCTGGAGCAGGGCGCCGAAGCCACCCATGTTGCTGCTTTTCTTCTTTCTGTCTTTAGATATATAGGATCGATATTCATCCTTTTCTTTCTGTTCCTTGCCTTCCGGAGAGACATAATCGGCGGGAACAAGGCTTATTCGCCGTTCATCCAGGTCAATCTTTTCAACTTTTACATCGATATTCTGTCCTTCTTCCAGCACTTCTCTCGGGTGGTGAATTCTCCGGCCGTTACCAAGCTTTGAAATATGGACAAGTCCATCAACTCCGGGTGCCAGGGTTACAAAGGCACCGAACTGGGCAAGGCGGGCGACTGTCCCCGTGTGGGTCGATCCTTCAGGAAAGTTTTCCACAGCAGAGTCCCATGGGTTGGCGAGGGTTTCTTTGTAGCTGAGGGATATCCTGTTATTGTCCCAGTCAAGTTTTTTCACTATGACCTTGACCTTCTGACCGACAGTGAAGTAATCGTTAACATTCTCCACCCGGCTCCAGCCTATTTCGGAAATGGGAATGAGTCCGTCAACTCCACCGATATCCACAAAGGCACCGAAATCCCTGATGGAGCTGATTTCTCCCTCGACACTTTGGCCCTCGGCAAGGGTTTCTTTCAGCTTTTCACGCATTTCTTCTCTTTCCGCTTCCTGGATGGCCCGTGCCGACAGAACGATATTGCGTCCCCCCTCTTCAAAGCGGCTGATCATGAATTTCATATGGGTTTCCAGGTATTCTCCTGCTGCATCATCCACTCGCCTGAGACCCATCTGGGAGTATGGACAGAACCCCCTGATATTGCCACCCAGGGTAATTTCAAAACCACCCTTTATCTCGGCCTTGACAAAACCTTCAACAGGGATCCCGCCATGGAAGGCTTCTTCAAGATGGGCTGCTGATGATCCGGATCCCAGGGAAGTGGTGAAGAGCATTTCTGATCCCTTTGACTGGAGAAAATAGACATCAACCGTATCGCCCGCTGATCTGGTAAACTGGTTTTCTTCATTTTTGAGTTCAGAGCTGTTCAGAACACCTTCGCTTTTACCACCCACATCGAGAAAGGTTGTCTCTTCACCAAGGGAAACGATAGTAGCTGTTATTTTCTGACCGGGAGTCAGGTGTCGCAGCTTTTTTGTTTCTTCCACTTTGAACAAATCTTCAAAACTCTCATTATGGGACATTGCTTTTTCCTGTGTTGATTTCCTGATGGTGATTTTTTTGAATAAAAGAGCCGGGCTGTCTGACTGCCAGGGACAGTGCAGTATCGTGCTCCAAGAAGACTATTTTTTTCAGGGTCAGTTCGTTGAGAAAGGTACGCAGTTGTTTTTCGTTAAGCGTTGTAAATTCACGTAAAATTTCTGAAATTGGTTTCGGAGTATGGCAGAAGAGGTAGATGGCACGGGAAAGTCCTCTCAGCCTGTGCTGCTGTACTCTGCCATCGGGAAACTCCTGGCGGATAATGAGAAATGTTCCACCATCTCTGAATGTCAGTACTCCATTTTTTCTGTCTGCTCTCTTAGCATGAAAATGCTGCCAGCGCTCTATTTTTTTTATGACCGGCTGCCATAAGTGATGCTGAAGGCCGCGATCACCCCGGTATCCAAGGATGAGATGCTGCAGGGATTGCTGGTGTATTTTCGGAAAGAGTTTTTTTACTTTATGGTGAACCATGGTGGAGCGGATGGCAAAATCGTGGCAGTTCCGATGCATAGGGGAGGAATGGCCGAGAAAAAAGCGGGCGGGACTGAGCGGGGAAAAGGGAAGAACAAAATCTAGGTTTTCCAGGGTTTCGTGGATCTCTTCAGGATTTGTTCCCGGAAATTCAACAATGAGATTACCCTCAACCCGGATACCGTTTTCACAGCATAACTTCATTGCAGCGATATTGTCCATGACCGTTGTTCCCTTTCGCATCTTTTTGAGGAGTGAGCCGGAAAGGGATTCAATACCGATCTGGACCGTATCCAGCCCCCCCTGTCTGTAGGTCTGCAATCGTTCAGGTCGGGAAATGGTTCTGATTTCTGCAAAAAAACTCAGATCGACAGGTTTTTCTGCAAGGCTGTGAAAAAAACTGTCGGCTTCCCTTACAGGGAGCGCATTGTCAGTGAAAGTGAAATTGAGACATTCATGAATTCGGGAAAGGTGTTCTGTTTCCGCCACCATTTTTACACTGTTTTTCCAGCGGTATTTCTTCCACTGGAGATTGAGGTTGCAGAACGAGCACTTGTTCCACCAGCAGCCCCTGGAAAATTCGATGGGCACCAGAGGGATAAACGGCTTATCGGGAAAAAGCGTGGATATTTCCTGAAAATATGGCGAGTAATCAGGCACGGGGAGTGCATTGAGATCCTGGATCTCTTCGCCATCACCGAGATAACTGGAATCCGGTTTTTCGTTGTTTTGTAGTGTTCTCACGAGAAAGAGCAGGGGATGTTCTCCCTCTCCGTCAATAAGGAAGTCGATCTGTGGAAAATGATCAAGCAACGATTTTCCAATTTCTCCATTGCAGGAAGAGCCGCCAAAAACTATGGGGATATGGCTGGCGATCTTTTTTATTTGTGAGGCCATATAGAGAGAGGGGAGGAGCTGGCTGAAACAGACTGAAAAACCTATAAGGTCATAATTGTTCCAGTTGATGGTATCCATCCACTGCCTGCAGCTTTTGCGGATCCGGTCTGCAAGTATATCAAATTCCAGGCTGATTTGTTGAGTCTGCAGTTCAGAGGAAAAGAGCGTCCTCGCCCTCTCTTTCTGTGATTCGAAGAGCAGGGAAGAGAAAAGGGCCTCCCCCGCCCAGCTGCTGCCGGCGATTTCTCTGTATGTCTCTATACCTGTGGCTTTGGCGATATACAGATAGGGATGAAAGGTTTCAACAGTGCAGGTTTCCTGCTCCCTTTCCAGAAAGGCCTTGAGTGTCGCCAGTTGGATGGAGGGACGGTTGAAAATTGACCAGGGCATGGAGATCAGCGCCAGTCGAAATGGAGGCTTACCTGCCATGTTACTGTTCAATTATTTCCGTGTTTTCAGGTGGAGTAAAAGAGAATATCTTTCTTATCGCCTTCTCGTCCAGATCTTTCAGCGGATCAATTTTAATATCGCTGAAACTGAGAACAGTTTCCGTGCCGAAATGATCAAGAAGGGTAATCCGGCGAATAAGAGAGTCCCCGGTGACCCATAGATGGATATTTTCAATCTGGGCGTGGGGGATTTTGGGAACCAGCTTGATAACATTCATCCCCTCGCGGTTACCGCCGATATCAGGATCCGGTGTCAGGACATAAAAATCATCCATCAGTTTGGAATGACCAATAAAAAATGAGTAGGTCAAATCATTCTTCAGTTTTTCGGCGGGGGTGACAATCATTTGATGCAGCTTTTCAAAATACATGGAAAAGAGTTTCCCGTCACTGATGAGTACCTGGCGGTCGGGACTGGTGTAATCCCATCGCATCAGCCCCCTTTTTTTATTTTTTAGAAAAATAGCCCTGCCGGATCCTTTTCTGGGGCGTCCCGTGAGCTCCCCCTTGTCTGCTGGTAAAACTGGAACGAGAGACTTCTGATTGTGTCGATTTTGGCCTGGAGTCTTGCTGCTGTTTTTTCCGGTCCGGAAAGTGATTGTTCCGCGTAGAGCGGATAGGCCATGCTGAGAAGAAGCAGGAAAATGGCAGTGGCAAGGGAAGAAGTTTTACGCATGATCTGTCCGGGCAAGTTGAAGATTGATGTTTTTTCGAAACAGGGAGGCAGCTGTCTGAATGCTTGCTTCGGTAAGGTCCGAAACATAGTAACTGCGCTTTTCATTTGTTTCCATGGCCAGTGCCGACTGTTCTTCAAGGTATTTCCTGAGCTGCATGGCCACTGCAATGGAGGAATCAATGAGTGTGACTTTTTTGCCGATTCTCGGCTGGATCAGGTGGCGGAGTAGAGGATAGTGGGTGCATCCGAGAACCAGGGTGTCCAACTGTCTGTTTTTCAGGCTGTGGAGATATCTTCGCAGGATCATTTTTGTTTCTCTCCTGTTTATCCAGCCTTCCTCCACCAGGGGGACGAGAAGAGGGCAGGGTTGCGAGAAAACACGGATGTCGGGATTCAGTTTTTTTATGGCCCTGTCATATGCTCCACTGCTGATTGTGGCCCTTGTGCCGATGATACCTGTTCGGCCGTTTTTGTTTGCTGCCACGGCCTGTTCCGCTGCCGGGGTGATGACCTCAAAGACGGGCATGTTAAATGTTTTTCGTATTTCATCTGTAGCCACGCTTGCTGCGGAATTACAGCCCACAACGATGATTTGTGCTCCTTTTTTCACGAGAAAATCTGTGTTTTCAAGAGCATAACGAACCAGGGTTTCTCTGCTTTTACCACCGTATGGTGTTCTGGCAATATCGCCAAAATAGATGAGCGAGTGACGGGGCAGGAGGTGTTCGATGGCATGGGCGACCGTCAGCCCGCCGATGCCTGAATCAAAAATGCCGATCATGGGGAGTCTGTTGCAAAAAAATGAATCGCTGTTTGAGCAGTGATCCCGGTAATAAGTGGTTCTCACCGGTCACGGGAGTTAATACTGTTCGACCTGATCTGCACATCTATACCAGAAAAAGCATAGTGTAACAAGCGGTCGGTTTTTCTGCCTGTGGAGTTTTCTGAAAAGTGTGTTTTTTATGTTAAAAAACAAAAAAGAGAGGTTGAGCAGATATTGACAGCGGCCTCAAGGAGAATTAAGTTAGTGCCTGTCCATAAATGGCCTTTTTGCCCGATTTCCAGGTCGCTACGAAAAATAAAAATGCTCACATATGTTTACTATGCTGCGCTTTTTATTTCCTGTGCTCTTCGGAGTCTACGCTTACCTGAACTCGAACAAAAAATCTCATTTCTGGACAGACACAGGTTAGTTTCCAGTTTAGGAAGAGATAAAAATTAATCAATTTTCAATTTAAGTAATAATACAAAATCAGGTGAATACAATGCCGGTTTACGAGTATGAATGCAGGGAGTGTGAGAATGTTTTTGAAGTTCAGCAACGGATATCTGATGATCCGCTTACTCATTGTCCGGAGTGTGACGGACCGGTGAGAAAACTGGTTTCCATGAGCTCTTTTCAACTGAAAGGTGGTGGATGGTATGCAGATGGCTATTCCAGTGTAAGTGGTTCTGCAAAAAATTCCAAAAAAACCGAGAATCCGGCTCCCGCCTGCCAAAGTGGTGGAAGCTGTTCCTCATGTCCGGCTGCCGCTGGCTGATTATGCAGGGGAAGAGAGAGATGATCCTGAATCCGTAATAAAAAACGTATTTTTGTTACGGATTCGGGATTGGGCCTTTTTCAGGCGGTCACTATTGCCATGGCATCCCCGTAGGAATAAAATCGATAATCCTGCCGGATTGCTTCTTCATAGCATTTAAGCAATGTTTTGCGGCCGCAGAGCGCCGATACAAGAAACATAAGTGAAGAATCCGGGAGATGGAAGTTGGTGATAAGATTATCAATGACCTGGAACGCGAAGCCCGGGTAAATATAGAGATCACACCAGCCTTTCATTGCCTTTGGCGAGCCGGTTTTCTGCGCTGAAAACTCCAGGGCCCTGACCGTAGTTGTACCTACTGCCCATATCCGACCCCCGTCTGCTTTTGTCTGGAGAATTTTTTTAACTGTTTCTTCGGGTACTTCAATATACTCACTGTGGATAGTGTGCTTCTCGATGTTCTCTGTTCGTACGGGAGCAAAGGTCCCGTATCCCACGTGCAGAGTAATTGTTCCCATCTGGGTTCCCTGCTGTCTGATCATATCCAGAAGTTCATGGGTAAAATGCAACCCGGCGGTGGGGGCGGCCACTGCGCCTGCTTTTTCAGCATAAACTGTCTGGTATCGCCGAAGATCATCCGGAGTGGTTCCTTTTTCCCTGGAGATGTAGGGTGGGAGTGGAACCTGTCCTGAATCCTGAAGGATCTGTTCGAGTCTGTTTTCATCGGTACAGTTGATCTGGAGCTGTACCTTGCCGTCGGCAAGGAGTTTACTTACGGTACAGGAAAGAGTTGCATTGATGGTAATATTACTGCCGGGCCTGGGACGTTTGGAACTCTTGACCAGTGCCGTTGCCGTATACTTTTCAGTCCTTCTGTCCAGTTTCGGATAATTCAGGAGAAAAACTTCTGCTTTTCCTCCTGTCTCCTTTTTTCCAAACAGTCTTGCGGGAAACACGCGGGTATTGTTCATCACCAGCATGTCCCTGGGGGCGATCAGATCTGTAATGGTATTGAAACGGCGATGTTCAATTGTTCCGGTTTTAGTTCGCAGGACCAGAAGCCTGGAATTGTCCCTTTTGTCGGCAGGAAACTGGGCAATGTTTTCAGGTGGCAGGTTATAATTATATCCTTTCAGAGTAAGGTCATTTTCGGTTATGTTCATGTTGACTTTCACTTTCGGTAGGGGTGTGGACCAGACAAGGGCATAAATACCCCAAAGGCATAAATGGCTGAGCCTTTTGATTCAGCTATGACGATAAGACTGGCGTGTAGATACCATGATTCTTGCTGTTGCTGCAACCAAATTAGAGATGGAGCCGTTTCTTCAGCTTGTTGAACGTGAAAAAACAGCGTGTTTATCCCTGGTGACAGGAGTCGGTCCAGTGGAGACAGCCGTGCGGCTGGCACTTTTTCTGGCAGAGTGCGATGGAAAAATTAACCTTGTTCTTAATTTCGGGGTAGCGGGCGCTTACGTGGGAGAGCCCGGACACCCGGAATATCTTGATATCTGTTTGGCCGAGGAGGAGATTTTCGGGGATTTTGGTTTCTGTTCCGGGAACGGGATTGAATATTTTAAAAGGGCCGAATTTGGAAAACCCCGTTATTCACTGGATCGGCAGTGGCTGAAGAGAGCAAAACAGATACTTGATAATAACAGGATTAATGCCTGGTCAGGTTCTTTTATTACCGTGAACTGCGCTTCTGCCACCCTGCGTCGTGGAAATATGCTTCAGCAGACCTGGAAAGGGCTCTGCGAAAACATGGAGGGCGCCGCTGTTGCCCGGGTCTGCCGTGAATTTAATATTTCCTGCCTGGAAATCCGGGCAATTTCAAACTATGTTGAAGACCGTGATCCCTCCACCTGGCAGCTGGCGGAGGCGTGTGAGAAGGCGGCCCACGCCACATATCTGATAATAAAAAACACCTGAATTCGTGAGCGTTTAATGACAATGCAGTCCCTCAGCCTGGGGTATTCCCCCTGTCCCAATGATACCTTTATTTTTTACGGTCTTGTTCATGGGAAGATTTCTTTTCCCGGATATGGTTTTCAGGACCCAGTTCTTGAAGATGTGGAGCAGCTGAATGTGCTGGCCTTTGAAGGGCGGCTCGATATAACCAAACTGTCTTTTCATGCCCTGGCCCATGTTCTGGATGACTACTGCGTACTGACATCCGGCTCTGCTCTGGGCAGGGGATGTGGTCCTCTGCTCGTCAGCAGAAAACCCTTTGCCTTGTCTGACCTGAAAAAGAAAAGAATTGCCATTCCCGGAAAGTTGACCACGGCGGCCCTGCTTTTTCGCATGTTTCTACCCGACTGTGTTGATCTGGTGGAGATACGTTTTGATTGTATTATGGAGTCCATTGAAAATGGCATGGTCGATGCCGGAGTAATTATTCACGAGTCCCGATTTACTTATGAAAAACATGGACTATATGCCCTTCAGGACCTGGGACAGTGGTGGGAAAATCTGACCGGCCTGCCACTTCCCCTGGGGTGTATTGCCATAAAAAGAAGCCTTGGTGAAAAAACTGCTGTCGAGGTGGATCAGGCCATCAGGAAAAGTGTACAGTATGGTTTTGCTCATCCTGATCATTGTCTGCCATATATTCGTCGCCACAGCCAGGAACTGGCTCCGGAAGTGGTGACGAACCACATTCATCTTTATGTGAATGACTATTCTGAGAATCTGGGTGAAGAAGGTGTTGCGGCTATATCCAGGTTTCTGCAACATGGCAGGGAGGCTGGTGTCCTGCCGGCGAACAGCATGCCTTTTATGGTGTAATGAATATGAAATTAACAGATTTGCCGGTATTTGCCATTGTCGGCGTGGATGGGGAGGAAACAATTCTTTTTACCCGTTGGCTGCTTTCGAGTCTGGAGGCAAACAATCTTGAGACTCTTGTCCTTGTTGAAGGTGAAACAGGGGGGAACGGGACCTGTATTCTCTTTCGACCAGGACCGATGTTGTTCTGGTTACGGGGAAAACAGATTTTGATCTACAGGAAATCAGGGTGAACTGTCACCGGGAAAAAAAGGGTGACCTGTGTTGTACCGGTATGGATCCGGTGAAACGGGAAATTTTTCTGGCAGAATTTTTGAGACATCTGGATAACCTTGTGTATCGCGTTCCCCTGTGGGCCTGTATTCTTATCGGAGGGAAAAGCTCCAGAATGGGCAGTCCGAAGCATTTGCTGCGAGGACCCGATGGCAGATCCTGGCTTGAACGCACCGTTGAAACTCTGCGTCCTTTTGTGACTGACATTATTATTTCAGGTGCGGGAGAGGTGCCCCGGAGTTTAAGTACACTGCGGCGGTTACCCGATGCAGCCGGTACGGTTGGGCCTCTGGCGGGTATTCTGTCTGCTTCCGGATGGCAGCCAATGGTTGGCTGGATCCTTGTCGCCTGCGATATGCCTGATATCCAGAGCGGGGCACTGGAATGGTTGGCTGGACAACGCGCTGCCGGTCGCTGGGGGATTGTTCCCAGGTTGTCTGAGGACGGTTTCCTGGAACCGTTACTGGCCTGTTATGATATGCGGGCGGCAACAGTTTTTAAAGAGCTGCGGACACGAAATATTATGAAGATAAGCAGGGTGGGAGTTCATCCGAAAATATATAATCCTGTGATTCCCGGTGAACTGAGCGGGAGCTGGCGGAATATCAACACTCCTGAGCAGCTAGATGAATATGAGAACTGATTGAGATCTGCCCACATTTCTTCCACAAGTATTGTTGTCAAATACTGACTCCCTTTGAAACTCAGCCAGTCCGGCCGGATTCAGGTAATATGTTTCATTACAATGCAGTCTTTACAGACTTCTATCTTTTCCTTCCAGGTTTTCTTTGCGGCGCATTCACAGACAGTACCGTTAATGAACCAGCAGAACTCACCTGAATCAAACTCCCAGGCGGGACACTTTATCTTTTTCTCTTCCGGACATTTTTTCAGATCCCAGCAGTTCAGTTTGGCAATTGTTTTTCTTCTTTTACGAAAGAGCAGAAAGAGTAGTTGTCGCTCTACATGTCCGGGAATACTTCTCCAACCCTGCTCGTAGCTGCAGACAGCCTTAAGGGAAATGCCGAGAAGTGTGGCGATTTCTTTCTGTGTCTTTTTTAATTTCTTTCTTATGGTTGAAAAATCATTGCTTTCCATGGGGACCCTGTAGGTTTACATTGAAAAAATACTGCACTGAAGTGCTACACTGTAACACATTAAACTGGTGGCTGCAATCATGAGAAACGGGGGTTAATAATCGACTTTTTGTAACCTGGATACCCCATAAATTCAGCCAGGATCCAAATGCACCCGATAAGATCGGTATTTTCCCAGGTACATATGTGTCAGGCCGGGTAGAATGATGAGTCAGATTTTCTTTTTAATTTCGGGAAAAGAAGGATACAATTCTTATTATCATCTTAAGCCTTTGAAAAAGACTCATTATTTTTGGGAGAATGTAGAGTGATAAACTTTGGAAACGAGATTACCGATTTTGATCCGCATTTTAAAATTTTTCACGATCTCATGCCATTCAAGGTCCAGGAGATTCTGCTTGTATCCAGTCTCTATGATGCCTTTATCATGGAAGAGGATGGCAGTCTGGCTATCAGGCTTATCCATGAATATCACGGATTAAACCTGAGTAAAGCCCCCAAGATCACCAGGGTGTCCTCTGCCGTGGAGGCTCTTGAAAGTATTGAGAAGAAGAATTTTGACATGGTCATCACCATGCCCTACGCTGGCGGTATGAATGCCTTTGATCTCGGCGCTGCCATCAAGCAGATAAAACCTGATCTGGCAGTCATCATGGTGGCCCATAATATCCGTTCCACTTTTCCCGACAAGGCTGGTAGTGATGGCGTAGACAAGATATTTCTCTGGTGCTGTGAGGCGGATCTTCTGCTGGCTATTATCAAAAATGTGGAAGATCATCTTAATGTTGATGCCGATACGGGGAGGGCCATGGTGCGGGTTATTATTTATGTGGAGGATTCCCCGCTTTACCGTTCCCTCTTTCTCCCCCTGATATATAACGAAGTGGTACGACAGACCCAGTCGGTGCTTGATGAAAGTCTCAACGAGCGGCATCGACTGCTGCGAATGCGGGCCAGACCCCGTATTCTCATGGCTACCGATTATGAAGAGGCAATGGAGCTGTATAAAAAATATAAACCCTATGTTTTTGGGGTCATTTCCGATGCTCGTTATAAAAAGGACGGCGAGGCAAATCCCGATGCTGGATTTGAGTTTCTTGAATATGTGCGTGGGGAAATCCCAGATCTTCCCCTGCTGATGGTCTCGACAGAACAGAATAACAGGGAGCGGGCGGAGAGGATTCCTGCTGTTTTCATTGATAAGAATTCCCCGCTCATTCGCGATGAACTGCATGACTTTTTTTTGAAATACCTGGGGTTTGGAGATTTTATTTTTCGTCTCCCGGATGAAACACCTATAGGTCATGCGGCTAATCTTCATGAGTTTGAGCAGCAGTTGCGGACGATTCCCGATGAGTCATTGAGGTACCATACCCAGAGAAATCATTTCTCGAACTGGGTCATGGCCCGGGCCGAGGTTATCCTGGCCAGGAGGTTGCACAAGGATTATATCCTGGATATTGAAGATCTTGACAGTATTAGAAATGACCTGGTCTATAAGGTTCATTCTTTACGCAAATTACGGCAGCAGGGTGTGGTAGTGAAGTTTTCCGCCGATGATTATGATCCGGAAATAATGGATTTTGTCAAAATCGGTGATGGCTCCATGGGTGGAAAAGGGAGGGGACTGGCCTTCATGTGGGCCTGTCTGCAGGGCGCCTCCCGTGAGAATTCGGTGCTCTCTGAATACACTGTTACAATCCCGAAAACCTGCGTGATTACTGCCGATGGTTTTGACGCTTTTGTTGCTGAAAATAATCTGGCCTGGCATGAAGACATGACCGATGAGCAGATTGCCGACATCTTCCTTGATGCATCCCTTCCTGCCTGGCTCCGTCAGGAGTTGAGGGCATTTTTGAAAAGCTGTGATAGACCCCTGTCCGTCCGTTCGTCCAGCCTGCTGGAGGATGCCCAGTTCAGACCCTATGCCGGACTGTATTCCACCTATTTTCTGACGAATAATCACGCCGATTTTTCTGAACGGCTGGCACAGCTTGAGAGTGCAATAAAACTGGTCTATGCGTCCACATGGTTTGAAGGGCCGCGCTCTTTTTCCCGGACTTCCAGCCAGAGTGTTGATGATTCAATGGCGGTTATTGTTCAGCAACTGGCGGGAGAGCAGTATGGTAATTTCTGGTATCCGGCGGTTTCTGGCGTGGCGCAGTCCCATAATTTTTATCCGGTCATGGATATGAAGGCCGATGAAGGGATTGCCCATATAGCCCTGGGGGTTGGCAAAACAGTTGTTGAGGGAGAAAAATCTCTCTGGTTCTCACCTGCTCATCCAAAGAAACTGGTCCAGTTCTCTTCGGTTGAGAATATGCTTGAGTACAGTCAGAGACAGTTTTATGCACTGGATATGAATACAGGGGATTGCCTGCATCGGGAAAAATCCAATCTTGTCCTGCGTACCGTACAGGGTGCAGAAAAGGAACTGCCGGTTATTATGCTTTCTTCCACCTATATAGCCAATGAACACCGGGTGCGGGATGCGAATATGCCCGGCCTGAAGATCATGACCTTTGCGCAGCTTCTCAAGTATTCAAAATATCCATTACCTGAAATTTTGACCGAACTGCTGCGAATAGGCAAGGATGGCATGGGTTGTGATGTGGAAATTGAGTTTGCCGTCAATATCCACAAGGAAATTGAAAAGTCAGACTTTTATTTTCTGCAGATTCGTCCCATGGTGACTGGTGGCGAGATGGTTGATGTCCAGATATGTGACCATGAAATTGAAAATGCATTTGCCTATTCCACCCAATCCCTTGGTCACGGCAGTTTTGAGGACATTGCCGATATACTCTTCGTGGATCCCGAGAGTTTTGACGGGGCAAAAACAGGAGTTATGGCAACACAGATCGGTGAAATAAACAGAAGCCTGCAACGGGAAAAACGGCCATATCTGTTGATTGGACCCGGAAGATGGGGGTCATCTGATCCGTGGCTCGGCATCCCTGTGCAGTGGAGTGATATTTCCAGGGTTGCAGCCATCATAGAAGTTCGGAACGGTACAATCAGGGCAGATCCTTCCCAGGGATCTCACTTTTTCCAGAATATCACGTCCCTGGGTATTCCGTACCTGACTCTGACTGAGGAGGAGGGAGCAGTGATCGGCGAGAGAAGGGACTTTATGGACTGGAACTGGCTCAAAGAGCAGTCCCTCGTGCAAAAGACAACCTATATACGTCATGTCCGGCTGGAAAAACCGTTTGTATTGAAATGTGACGGGGCCAAGTCCGAAAGTGTTTTGTACAGTAAAAAATGCGACTGTGAGCAACGCTGTTCAGTTAACGGAAAAGAGATATGGAACCAGAGTCTGCTCCTGCGTGAAGAATGCTTTGATGACTATGAAAACGGCAGAAGTTCAGGCTTTGATGAATAATGAAAGGATCGGAATTCACATATGATGAGATCTGCAGGGCGGAGTTTTGTCTGCTGCAGTCAAGAATCGAACACCTGTTTGTTGATATTGAAATTGCCTGTCCCTACGGTCTGCCCCATGGTGCTGTTTTTCATCAGGCGACCTTTGCTCCACTCAATGATCGTGCCATGGAACTTTTTCTTGCGGCAGGGTATCGGCGAAATGGAAATTGTCTGTACAGCATGCACTGCAGGGATTGTCAGGCCTGTATTCCCATCCGCCTGCATCCCCAGGAGTTTCAGCCAAACCGCAATCAGAAAAGGGCGAAGAAAAAAAATCAGGATATTGAAGGGACCGTTTCAATCTTGAGCGGAGGAGCAGAGGATCTTGAACTTTGTGAACTGTTTCTGCAAAAAAGGTATCCTGGAAGAACAAACAGCGCCGGCGGATACTACCGTGATTTTTTTCTGAATAACATTGTGAACTCAGTGCAGATCCATTACCGGGTAAAAGGGCGTCTGGTGGGAACTTCCATTCTTGATATCGGTGTGAACTGGGTCAATGCCGTCTATTTTTTCTTTGATCCGCAGGAGTCGTGGAGGAGTCTCGGGACATACAATATCGTCCACCTGGTTGAGCTTTGTCGGAAATGGGGTGTCGGGTATCTCTACCTGGGATATTTGATCAGAGAGGTTTCAGCCATGAATTACAAGGAAAGGTTTCTTCCCCACTATCTCCTGCTTGAAAAGAAATGGAGGAAAATTGAAAAATGAGTAAATCCGCAGGACTCAGACTTTTTCGATGTCATGATGATAGCTCTGTTACCTGCCTGCTGTGCAGTCATTACTGCAGGCTGCAGGAGGGGGAGAGGGGGCGCTGCGGTGTCCGCCGGAATGATGGCGGTCGTATTGTCAGCCTGGTATATGGAAAACTTGTGGCTGAAAGTGTCGATCCCATCGAAAAGAAACCCCTGTTCCATCTGCTCCCCGGAAGTCTGTCCTATTCAATTGCAACCCGGGGATGCAATTTTCATTGTGCTCATTGCCAGAACAGTCATATTTCCCAGGTTGAGAGAGGGGAACATTTTTCTTCAACTATTGTAAAGAATCCTGAAGAAGTTGTTGCTGCCGCGGTATCTTCGGGTTGTGCTTCCATCAGCTATACCTATGTGGAGCCAACTGTCTTTTTCGAATTTGCCTACGATTGTTCTGTTCTGGCTGTTGAGCAGGGAATTAAAACTATTTTTGTTTCAAATGGATTCATGAGTCAGCAACTGCTTGAAGTTCTGGTTCCTGTCCTCAGTGCGGCCAATATTGACCTGAAATCTTTCAATGACTCCTTTTACAGGAAGCAGTGTGGTGGACGGCTTCAGCCGGTTCTGGAGACTATCCGTTTTCTGAAAGAAAAAGGTGTCTGGGTTGAGGTGACGACACTGGTGATTCCAGGGTACAATGATTCAGACAGGGAACTTAATGAAATTGCAGCCTTTATTGCTTCGGTTGATGCCTCTATTCCGTGGCATGTGACCGGTTTTTATCCGGCATGGAAAATGAATAATGTGGCGCCGACACCGGTGAGTTCTCTTGTAAGGGCGAGGGAGGCCGGATCAGGAAATGGTCTTCATTTTGTTTATACGGGAAATCGGCCGGGATCAGGGGAGGAAAGCAGTTTCTGTCCGGGTTGCGGAAATGAAATTATCACCCGCTGCGGGTTCAGAGTGGAGAGGAATTCTCTTGTCAGGGGGTGTTGCCCGTCATGTGGAAGAAGGGTCCCGGGAGTCTGGGAGTAAACATTCTCTGTATATATTTACCCCAAAGTCATAATCGGCTGAGTCTTTCGGTTCAGTCCTGCTGATTATCCGGAACTATTTCTGTGAGCTCCGGCGAAGAGTTTCTGGCTGGTTATGGTTAGAAAAATAGCAAAGAGTGCAGCTGCAAGGCCGAGCAGGACATTATAGAATGGCGGGGCAGCCAGAGCCAGGCGGATTATCAGGGTCGAGAGAGCATAGCCCGAGTTTCTGAAAACCGCATAAAATGAAGGCTGGTAGCACTGTGAAAAAAGAACAACGAGAATGTCTGTTAAAATGAGAATGGTATAAAAACTGTGCAGGAAATCTGTGTGTTCAACTCCTGTAATGGCTGCCAGGGCACTCTGTATTCCCATAAACGTGAAAGTGAGCAGCAGAAGGAGGGCAATAGCTTTCTTGGCAGCGACAAAACTGTAGAGATCAACAGGTTTCATCTTATCGTCCTGGGTGTGAGTCTGGACCATGTAATAGAATCCCAGGAGCACAAAAATCAGCAATGCTCCAAAGCCGTCCGAAAGAATATTAAGGATTGCCTGTGAATTGCCTTCAAAACTGACTGGTTCGGAAAAACCGGTCAGTTCTTTAAAGGCATTTCTCATGAGAATAAGGGATAATATTTCAAACTGTTTGCCTACTGACCTGCTGAAGGAACAGGGGATGGTGAAAATAAGGCTGATGACTTCCAGAACAAGTACCACGGTGAAGGCAGCCTGCACCGCGTAGAAATGATTGCGGGGAACAAATGAGGAGAATTGTCCGGGGAGGAGGTTCTGGCGATTGAGTTCAATGATGACCAGACTGGCGAGAAAAAAGATAACCAGGGCGAAAGAGATCTTTCGATGCATCCTTTCGTGTTCCCAGACATGGTGCAGCGGGTCAAAGATATAGTTAATTTTGTCGTAGAGAAAATGCATGGCAGGGTGTGATTTATTGGAAAATTAGAACCTGAATCTTGCAATTGGCAAGTTTACCGGAGATGCGAGGCATCAAGGGCGCACGTATTAACATACTTCAAGCCCTTGATAACGAGGCAGATTCGGTAAAATTACCAATCCCGCAGGGCAAGGGAGTAAAGAAAAAACAATCTCACTCGGATAGTGATAATACAGTCCTTACTGCGATATGATAATTATTTGTTTATACAGTATAAATATTTTTTTCTTCCCGAAGTGCAGGATTTAGGTAGAAATATTTTTATAATTCACGGTTCTACCATACTTGCCGCACTAAGGCAATTGACAGGCGACGAGAAAATATAACCTGAATCCTGTAACCTGTTACAAATATGATAATTGATACAACGAAGTTGCATGCCCTGTGATATTTACGAATTCAGGTGGTATTTTTCTGATATCTCAGAGTGCTATTGTACCCCAGACATCTTTTTTTTTCGGCTCAAAATCCATGACAAATTCGGTCCAGCCAAAAGGGGCGTTGAGAATCTCTACTCCCAGGTTTTTCGAATATGTCTGTTTTTGTGTCCAGCGGGGACGGGCTTTCATTTTAAAATTTTTGCCACGACCCGAAACAACAATGGAAAGATGTTTTGCCCTGTCATCAAGTTTGAGCGGGATACTGTCCAGTTTCAGACCAAAACGGGAGACATCTGTTATTTCACCTGAAAAGAAGCCGTTCCCATCGGAGATATCCACGCTCATCTGATTGATTTTCATTCGTTGAAAACGTCTGTTTTCCATTTTTCCTCCTGTGCAGTTAAGGTTAAACGAGAAAAATGGGAGTAACAATCCACTTACTCTGTAATCATATACTCTGAGCTGTTGGAAAATGTGGGCGCTTTCTTTTACAATAGAGTCATTTCCAGAAAAAGCAAGTGAAAAAAGCACAAACAAGAGGTCAGGCATTAAGAAGTGTGCCGAAGAGCCGGACAATACAAAAAATGTCGTCTGATTTTTTCTACTCCCCGGAGTCTATGCTTACCTGAATTCGAACAAAAATATCATGTCTGGACAGCCTCCTGGTTTTTTCTGAGTTTTTCCCACCAAGCCAGTCGTTTCTCTATTTCTTTTTCAAAACCGAATTTCGAGGGTGTGTAATATGTTTTTTCCTCCATGTCTTCCGGGAAATAGTTCTGGTAGCTGTAATTGTTGTCATAATCGTGGGAATATCGGTATCCATTTCCATATCCCAGGTCTTTCATCATTTTTGTAGGGGCATTGCGGATTGACAGGGGAACTTTGAGATGCCCTGTGGTAAGGGCGTCTTTTTTTGCATTGTTATAGGCCGTTTCGGTTGAATTGCTTTTCGGTGCGGTTGCCAGGTAGATTGTCAGCTGGCTGAGGGCCGTATTGGCTTCCGGTATTCCGAGGAAATGAACAGCGTCTTTGATGGCAACAGCCTGAACAATGGCCTGGGGGTCGGCAAGACCGATGTCTTCCGTAGCTATTCTCACAAGTCTTCGAGTTATATACATGGGGTCCTCCCCACCTTCAATCATTCTTGCCAGCCAGTAGAGCGCAGCCTGGGGATCGCTGCCCCTGACTGATTTCTGAAAGGCGGAGATGAGGTTGAAATGCTCTTCTCCCCTCTTGTCATAAAAAGGGATGGGGTTGTTCAGGGCACCTTTTATACTTTCAAGGGTGATTGTATCGCCGTTTTCAGCGTGTCGGCTTATGAGTTCAAGGAGATTCAATCCTTTTCTGGCATCTCCCCCTGCCTTTCGACAGAGACAGGACAGGGCGTCGTCGTCAAAAGAGAGGTTTTTTGACAGGTTTGAAAGCGCTTTTGTGAGAATGATCCGCAGGTGCTTCTCCTCCAGGGGGTCAAGAACGAACAGGTGGCACCTGGAAAGCAGGGCCGGGATGATTTCAAAGGAGGGATTTTCCGTTGTGGCCCCAATGAGAACAATTGCACCGGATTCAACATAGGGGAGGAAGGCGTCCTGTTGTGATTTGTTAAACCTGTGGATTTCATCTATAAAGACAAGGGTTTTTCTGTTTTCATTGTTATAGAGAAATCGGGTGCGTTCCATCAGTTTTTTCACTTCCGCAATTTTACTGAGAACTCCACTGAAGGGGCAGAATGCGTGGTTGGTGTTTTCCTGAATCAACCTGGCAATGGTAGTTTTGCCACATCCGGGAGGGCCCCAGAGGACAAAGGAAGAGTATTCATCTTTTTCTATCATCAACCGCAAGGGAGAGTTTTCCGCCAGAAGCTTTTCCTGCCCTTCTATCCGGTTAATACAGGAAGGGCGGCATATTTCAGCAAGTGGTCGATCTGCCGGCAGTTTTGTTTTTTCCAGCAAAGAGCGTTGTCTGGTCATCTGTTTCTCAATTCTAAGGCTGTCGTTAGGATGGATTAAAAAACTTCGGAAACAGGTTACATGTTTTTTAAAAAAAATGAACCTTTTTGATGTTGCAGTGTACTCATGAACAGAAAGGCGAAAAACACACCGGTTCAATTCATGAAATGGTGAGTGGAAAAAAGCCTGATGAAGTGAGCAAGAGTTTACAGTAGAAAGTCATAACACAATAATGGAGTATTTCGGTAAGTAATAAATCAGTTTTGTGTTTTGTTGGGAAATTTGTAAGATTTTGCTGGTACAATTGTAATTAAGAAGAAGCAATGATACGATTTCTGTAAAAGAGCATTAACAACTGGGTCTGTATAAGGGGTTGGGATAATGTGTTCAGACAAAAAAACGAGTAAAACATGCAAAGTAAAGGAAGGTCAAAACCGTCTGAACAGCTGGGGAATCAAAGAGTTTTTTGACGTGGTTTCCTTGTTCTTGCCCAACTTATGCGTTATACTTAAAATATCTATTTTTAAAAAAGCATCACAAGCAGACCAGTCGAGTCTAACTAAACAAAATACATACACTTTGGTGAAATCATGTTGTTAATTTCCTCTCTTCGAGAAAACAGGAAAAAGTTCCCGGTTGGGCCATTGGTTGTAGTTTTTCTGGTCCATTTCTTTTCATCTTCAGCAATTGCAGGGTCAAGTATCAAGGGGGCCGTTCTGAACATCCCCACCAAAATGGATCGTGATGTCAATATTGCCATCGGTAAAAACAATAAAGCCAATATGAATTCTATTGTTTTGAAAAATATTGATGTCACCGGAGTTATCAGAAACAAGGTGAAGAGCGGGACAAGTGTGAATGTGGCCATCGGAAATAAAAATACGGCCAATCAGGACTCGGTAACAGCTGAAGGTGGCATAGTTCGCGGTGCTGTAATGAATGACACTGATACCAAGACACCAATCAACGTGGTTATCGGCAGTGAAAACAGTGCCAACCAGTCATCAGTCGCCTTGAAGGACAGCACGGTGAATGGTGCTGTATATAATAAGTCCAGGGGGAAAAACCTGGTCAACGTCGGTATCGGAAGCAAGAATAAACTGGATCAGGCTTCCGTCAGGGTTGAGGGGAGCACAGTCAACGGTGGTATTCTTAATTCATCTGACTCTAAAAATCTTGTAAACGTGGCAATTGGCAAGGGAAATGAGGCTGTACAGGCGTCAACGGCAGTAAAGGATTCCCGGATAAACGGAGCACTTATCAACTCCTCCAAGGGAGACAACCTGATCAATGTGGCCATCGGCAGCGATAACAGGGCAGACCAGGCTACCGTCAGGGTTGAAGGCAGTACGATCAACGGGGTTGTTTTAAACAATTCCGACTCCAAGAATCTTGTAAATGCTGCTATCGGCAATGAAAATACAGCGGTTCAGGCCTCCACCACTGTCAAGGATTCCACGGTGAACGGATTTACCGTTAACACTTCCCGCAGTGAAAATGCAGTTAATGTGGCTATAGGAAACAAGAACACAGCCATTCAGAATTCCATCAGTCTTGAAGGGAGTAAGGTAAATGGCGGGATTGTGAACACCACTACAAGCAAAAACCTGGTCAACGCAGCCATCGGAAATGAAAATACTGCGGAGCAGAGTTCTGTACTGATGAAGAACTCGACACTGAACGGCATCGTAGTCAACAGTACGCTTGGCCAGAACGGGATTAACGTGGCTGTCGGTAATAAAAATACGGCTCAACAGTCTATCGTTAAGATGGAAGGGAGTACCGTCAATGGTGCAGTGATCAATACCACTACTTCCAAGAATCTTGTAAATGCAGCAATTGGCAACGAAAACAGGGCAACTCAGGCCTCTACCATCATCAAGGGTTCAAAGGTAAACGGGGTTGTTGTTAATTCTGCTGTCGGTCAGACCGGTATAAACGTGGCCATAGGTAACAGGAGCACTGCAGATCAGTCGGTCGTAAGGATTGAAAACAGTAAGGTCAATGGCGCCGTGATTAATACATCCGCTGTTCAAAATTCAATTAATGCCGCCATCGGTAACGACAGCCATGCCGCCCAGGCATCGACTATTATCAAGAACACGGAACTGGACGGGGCAACAATTAATACTGTAACCGGCCAGAATGCAGTTAATGTGGCCATAGGTAATAAAACAACAGCCGATCAATCGGTGATACGTCTGGAAGACAGCAAGGTGAAAGGGGTGATTGTCAATACTTCAGCTCTCCAGAATGCGGTCAATGCAGCAATTGGCAACGAAAGTTCAGCAACCCAGGCATCGACAGTTCTTGAGGGATCAGAGCTGAGAGGTGTGGCGGTCAATACGGCGGTCGGTCAGAATGCTGTCAATGTGGCCATAGGTAACAAGACCCATGCCACCCAGTCTTCAATCAAGATGAAAAGGACCAAGGTGGATGGTGCCATCATCAATACCTCTATCATGCAGAATGCTGTGAACGCGGCTATCGGCAACAAGAGCTCGGCTACCCAGGGTTCAACAGTATTGACTGATTCCGAGATAAAGGGAGTGACAATTAATACAGCTGTTGCTCAGAACGCAGTCAATGCCGCCATTGGTAATAAGACCCACGCGACCCAGTCTTCAATTGTCCTGGACAGGACCAAGGTTAAGGGGGCGGTTATCAATACATCAGTCATGCAGAATGCTGTGAACGTGGCCATTGGCAACGAGAGTTCGGCTACCCAGGTTTCCACGGTTATGAAAGACTCAGAACTGAAAGGCGTAACCGTCAATACCGCGATCAGTCAGAATGCTGTTAATGCTGCCATCGGCAATAAAACTCATGCGACCCAGTCTTCAATCGTTCTTGACAGGACGAAAGTCAAAGGGGCAATCATAAATACATCTGTTGCTCAGAATGCCATAAACGCGGCCATTGGCAACGAGAGTTCAGCTACCCAGGCGTCAACCATAATGAAAGATTCGGAGCTCAAGGGTGCTATCGTGAACACCTCCGGTGGTCAGAACGTGATCAATGCTGCTTTTGGCAACAGAACTGAAGCCAACCAGGTTGCAGCCAAAATTACGGACAGCAAGATCGAGGGTGCGGTTGTCAATACAGGGATCAGCCAGAATGCTGTAAATGTGGCCATCGGTAATGAAAGCTCTGCATCACAGACCACAACAATCATGAAGGGCTCTGAGTTAAAGGGAGCGGTGGTAAATACATCGCTTGGTCTGAACAATGTGAATGCAGCGCTGGGAAACAGGGTGGAGGCCAACCAGGCAACCACAAAACTGACAGACACCAAGGTCAAGGGAGCGATTGTCAATACTTCAATCGGTCACAGTATGCTGAATGCCGGAATCGGGAATAACATGAAACTGAACCAGATCAGCTCTGTTCTGGAGAAAAGTACCGTTGAGGGTGCAGTTGTCAATACCGGAATCGGCATCGGGGCAATCAATGTGGGAGCAGGTAACGCCATAGAAGCCAATCAGGCAGCTCTCCAGGCCAGGGAAACCAATATTAAGGGTGCTGTAATCAATACAGTTGGTGGCGGAGCCGCCAACCTGGCCTTTGGAAACAGAATAGAAGCCAATCAGGCAGCAGTAAAGGCAGAAAAAAGCAAAATTGAAGGTACTGTTGTCAACACCGTTATCGGAGCAGGTGTGAACCTTGCTGCCGGCAACAGAATAAAAGCCAATCAGGCAGCCGTAACCATGAAGGATTCCACGCTCAGGGGAACAGCGGTCAACACTCTTGCAGGAGCCGGGGTTAATATCGCCATAGGTAACGAAGTGAATGCCAATCAGGCTGCTGTCAGCATGGAAGGGTCAACCCTGGAGGGAACAACTGTAAATACCGCTGCGGGCGCTGCAGCCAACCTGGCCTTCGGGAGCAAGATTAACGCTAACCAGGCAGCGGTGAGTATGAAGAATTCCACCCTGAAGGGAAATGCCATTAATACTGCAGGAGGTGCTGTCGTCAACCTCGCCGCAGGAAACAGAATTGAGGCTAATCAGGCGGCAGTCAGTATGAAGGGTTCCCATCTGGAAGGTACTGTAGTGAACACGGCAGCCGGTGCTGCAGCTAACCTGGCATTCGGTAATAAGATAACCGCTAACCAGGCGGCTGTGAATATGAAAAATTCGACCCTGAAGGGTGGTAATATTATCAATACCGTTGGTGGTGCTGCAGTAAACCTGGCCGCAGGGAGCAATGTAGAGGCCAATCAGGCTGCAGTCAGCATGAATAATTCTACACTCCAGGGATCTGTAGTGAACACGGCAGCCGGTGCGGCAGCCAACCTCGCCTTTGGCAGCAATGTTGAGGCGAACCAGGCGGCTGTCAGTATGAAAAACTCAACCCTGAAAGGGAATGTCACGAACACTGTAGCAGGTGGTGCTATCAACCTTGCTGCGGGAAGTGGAGCCAAGGCCAACCAAGGTGCCATCGTGATGAAAAACAGTACCGTTAAAGGTAATGTACATAACAGGGTAGCCGGAGTTGCAGCTAACCTCGCCTTTGGAAGTGGTGCGGAGGCCAATCAGGCTGCAGCCAGTCTGTCGAACACTACAATTGGGGGCAATATTACAAACAAGGTAACCGGTGCTGCTGTGAACCTGGCGGGCGGTGGAGGTGCTGTTGCCAATCAGGGTGCCATCAAGGCGAATAACAGTACAGTTAGAGGAAGTGTTACCAATAAGGTTAGTGGAGCTGGTGTGAACCTGGCTCTTGGAAGTGGAGCCCATGCGAATCAGGGAGCAACTGAACTGAAAGGTGCTACTGTTCGGGGAAGTGTTTCCAACAGTGTGGGTGGTGGAGCTTTGAATCTGGCTCTTGGCCGTGGAACAGAAGCCAACATGGGGGCGACCGTGATCAGAAATGCGAGTGTCGGCTCTGTTTCCACAAGAGTCAGAGGAGGAGCTCTTAATCTGGCATTAGGCAGCGGAGCCCAGGCCAATTCGGGTACTGTTGCTGTTAATAGCGGAAGTGTAGGCAATGCGCATGTTTATTCTGGAACAGGAATTGTGGTGAATGACGTCAAATCACCACTCAGTTTTGGCCAAAACATCAACATCGCAACGGGAGGGCAAGTTTCGAATAAAAACTCTGTAATTATCAAGTAGTAGTAACGTTGTTGTAATCAACCAAGAATAAATCAAAATGAGGGCACAAATTATGAAAAAGAAGATCTTAGTTAGCGTTATTGGAATGGCACTGGCAATGAGCGTATCAAACGGAATGGCAGGCTCAAAAATCGACGGAAAAGTGTCCAACAAGAGCAAAGTCAAAAAATCGATCAACATGGCCATTGGCAAAAACAACAAGGCCCGGATGGGATCAATCAGCATGAAGGGTACCACCATCAGTAAGACCGGTGTAGTAACAAACGATTCCAAGGTGAAGAAATCCATTAATATGGCCATAGGCAAGAACAATACTGCCAATATGGGTTCCATTAGCATGCAGAACACGAAAATCGCCGGTAAGGTGTCCAACAAGAGTTCCGTCAAGAAATCCATCAATATGGCAATAGGTAAGAACAATACTGCCAATATGGGTTCCATTAACATCAAAGGTGGATCAGTTGGAAAAACTGGTGTAGTAACCAACAATTCCAAAGTTAAGAAGTCCATCAATATGGCAATCGGTAAAGGAAACACTGCCAATATGGGTACCATTAACATGAAGAATGCCAAGGTTAATGGAAAAATGTCCAACAAGAGTACCGTGAAGAAATCCATCAACATGGCAATCGGTAAAAACAACACCGCCAATATGGGTACCATTAACATGAAAGGTGGATCCATCACCAAAACCGGTGTAGTAACCAACGATTCCAAAGTTAAAAAGTCCATCAATATGGCAATTGGTAAAGGGAACACCGCCAATATGGGTACTGTTAATCTGCAGAATTCAAAAATTGCCGGGAAGGTTTCCAACAAGAGTTCTGTTAAGAAGTCCATCAACATGGCCATTGGTAAAAACAACACCGCCAACATGGGGACTGTTAATATCAAAGGCAGCACTGTTGGAAAAACCGGTGTGATTACCAACAATTCCAAGGTTGAGAAATCCATCAACATGGCAATTGGTAAAGGTAACGAATCCAGCATGGGTTCAGTTTCTGTAGAATAAATAGTACGAAGTAGTTGTCAGGGACCCTGCTTTGCGAAAAGCCGGGCAGGATCCCTGTTACTGTTTCACCTCCAGATGAGACTGTTGTCAGATATGAGAGACGGATCATGAGATTACGATATGTAGTGATATTTATATTCTTGCTTTTGCCGCTTATGGCAGGTGGTTCTGTCCTGGCCGGTGACCTGGATGATGGTATTTCCAAGTTCACTGATGACGGGATGTCCAAATACGATGACTTGGGTAAAGCTGATAAAAACGTCAAGTTCATTGTTATAAACGCCAAAAGCAAGGCGAACATGATGAAGGGTAAAAAAGGCAAGAACGGCAAGGGTAAGAAGGGCGACGCCAATATGAACAGTGTTGTTCTTGGTGCCGGGAGCCGGGTCAAAGGTGATATTTATATCATAGACCAGAGTAGAGGCCCGAAAACGAATGTTGCCGATTAAACTCTGAATCCCGGATTTTCTGCCTCTGGCAGTTTATTGTGGAAAATAATCCTGGAAGGTTTTATTCTTACTACTTTCCAGCTATCATGGGGCAGTGGCCTGAAACAGTCACTTTTTTGGGGCCTGTTTCAACACCCTAGTTTTGCGTGGTGGTTCTTGTATTGGGCGGGCATCGTAAGATATCTGTAAATTGTCTTTACTGTAATTTCTAAATTGGATTGTTAGATATGATACTAAACAAGACTGCAACCGTCAGTTCTTCCAGGGTCAGCTGTTTATCCTCACGGAACGTACTCACTGTGCTTTTTCTCAGTCTGGCTTTTTTGCTGTTGTCTGCATGTGGGGACATGAACCCCATAACGTAGATGTGGAACTCCAGAAAAGTGCCCCGGTTGAGAAAATTACCTCATATAGCCAGGCGCTTCTCGATCTCGGTCTCATGACAGAGATCTATGATACCGGGTATATGAAAGTTCAGAGTCAGGACATTGCGGATGAAACCGGTACTTCTGTTACTACCGGAGGAGAGATTCAGAGAAATATTACGGAAATAATGAAAAGTACCCTGAATTCCATCGGGGGTAATGTTCTCTTTATCGAATATGATCCTGCATACATACAGAACCAGATGGTTTCCGGATACAGCAATTTTGAAGATAAGGTTGTTCCCGATGTGGTGATAACCGGCGGTATTACTGAATTTGATCGTGGACTTGAAACAAGAGGTGAAGGGACAAACGTCGATGCCGAATTTGACGTGAACGGTGTACCCAGCTGGTTTCCTAATAAAACAGTCGGGGGAAGTTTTGGCGATACTTCAAAATATGGGAAGGCAAGGATTACCCTGGATTTCAATCTGAAAGATTTTCAGACGCTGGCAGGTATTCCCAGGATGACTACAACCAACAGCATGGAGGTATATAAAGGACTCCGTGAGAAAGAATTGGCCATAACTCTTTTTGGTCCGAGTTTTGGATCTAAAGGAACGATTAAAAAGGTTCAGGGCAGGCATGAAGCCGTTCGGGTTCTGGTCCAGGTCAGTATGATGCAGTTGATAGGACGTTATCTTGCTGTTCCTTACTGGCGTCTAATGGGCGAGGGCTCTGAGCCGGATAAAATTGTTCTGGATTCCATTTCCGGAACGTATTATCGCATGTCAAAGGAAGACAGGATCGGAGCAGTACAGCAATGGTTGATTCTGCATGGGTATGATGTGGATATAACCAATAAAATTGATGGAAAAACCCGTGAAGCTCTTCAGAAGTTTGATCCTGCTTTCAGCGCCACAGCAGACGAGGTGAGTGAGAAACTATTTACTGATATTTATATTTCTATTCCCATTACCAGGGCAACTCTTGCCCGAAGGGATATCATCAATAAATATTATGCCAGCCTGCAGGAAACGCAGGAAGAACCGGCAGTGCAGGAAGCAGCACCAGCGGTTCAGCAGGCTCCAGCTCAGCAGGCGCCGGCTCAGCAGCAGGTGGCAGAGCAACCAGCTCAGCAGCCGCAGGAAGCTGCTCCTGTACAGGCAGCTGCACCAGTTCAGGAGGTAGCACAGGCACAGTCTGTTCAACAACCTGCACCTGAACCGGTAAAAAAAGCTGCTCCTGCCCGTAAGAAGCCGAAAAAATTCGGCAGGAAGCTGTCAGCGGATGATTGGTAATAAAACTTTCACCAAATTTGAAGATTTTTAATCTGTATTACAGGAAGGAGAAATACGGCCATGTTGTTAAAAAGAACTGCAGTCAGCTATGTTCTGGTCATGATGTTTGTTGGCACAACCATTGCGGTTGCGGGAAATAAAAAAATCATGTCAACCCGTGCTGCGAGGGTACTGGCGGAACGGGCCATTGTTGAATCCGTATATGGTTTGAAGATCAGATCGACGGAAGAGGTCGTCGATATGGTTGCCGCAAATTTTGTTGGTAAAACTGAGTCAAAAACGTCTGCAGAAATTCAGGGGATCAAGATTGATGAGGTTGTCTACGATGCTGAAAAAGACATCGCCCAGGCAACAGCCTCTATCAGTATTGACACGATAACCAATATTGATGGCCAGGAATTGGATTTAAAAGGGAAGACCTTTAAAAGAGTTGCTTTTGCAACTTCAACTCCTGCCAATGCCGGACCTCTCAGGGCATTACGGGCGGCAGAGTTGGACGGGTACAAAAACCTGGTCAAGACCATTGTTGGTTTTACCCTGGAGAGTAAAACCACTGTTGAAAACTATATCCTGACTTCTGACATTGTCAAAGTGAAGGTTATGGCTACAACTTACCTGGCTGATCTTGTTGATTATGGCTGGGACGAAGAAGGTAATGCCTTTGTGAAATTCAAGGTGACCAAAAAAGATATTGAAGATATTCTCGGTGCTTCAATTCCTGGTGTCGATGACGTGATAGAAGTAGAAGGTCACGGTGCCCAGGTTGATGATTACTCTGCTGCTAAGGCTCAATCTTAAAATGAGAGCCATTACAACCTGGCTGTCTGTTTGATTCTCATGGTCAGGTGAAGTGAAACGGCGCTTCGCCTGACGTGAGAATGCATTAAAACTTTCCGGTCTGTATCCGGAAATCCGAAAATGGCTGAGCCATTACACATCCCGGCTTTCTACCTGGTCAGGCCAGCCGATTCTGTAGAGGCTGTTCTTTATTCATTCATAAAGAATTAAGTTTTCAATTATTATCATTTAAGAGCGGTATTGTCTGTACTTCCTGAATGAAGGTTTGGAGGCCGGACAGTATTGAAATTGATCATGGATAAGAAAATAAATATTTGGCGGGAAAGGATTGTTTCTTTCACAATAGGTGCGCTGTGTCTGTTTGTTGTCTCTTTACTGATGGGGGCGGCTTCTGATTATCAGAATTCAACACTGAACTACGGGAGATACCAGATTTCCTCCTGGGCTACTCAGCTTAATCGTGGAAGTGGTGCTGTTGGGGCGTTTGTTCTGGATACTGTATCCGGAGAAACGAGGACAGTGTATATGCGTACTTATGGAGATCCTGGTGATACAAGGGTAGTGAAAAATAACCTGAAAAAATCATTCAGCGCCATGAGGTGATGAAAAAATGACATTTTTCAAAAGGGTTTTTCGATTGCGGTATGGTTTGGTACTGCTTTGTCTGTTCTTTTTATTTGGATTTCAAAATATTAATATCGGTGTGAATAACCAGGTGAATACAGGTGGTATTGTCGGAGGTGACTGCATCCAGGGAAATGGCAGGATGACAGAAGAGGTGCGCCATACGGAACCTTTCAGTGAAATACATGTTGAAGGTGTTCTCGATGTACACCTTTCCTGCGGTGACAGGCAGCATGTTGAAATAACGGCCGATTCGAATCTTCATTCAAAAATAATTACCACAGTGAAAAACGGTAGATTGACGGTTTACGCGAAGGGTTCCGTCTGTACACAGAATCCGATGGCCGTTAAAATCACAACCAGGAAAGCATTGCGGAAAATAGCAGCTGATGGCAGCAGTGATCTGGTTGGTCTGTTGAATAGCTGTTCTTCAAAAGAATTGTCAGTTGACCTGCAGGGTGCCTGTACCTTGAAGCTTGTCGGTTCCACCCAAAATCTTGAGCTGCGGCTGCAGGGATCATCTGAGTTTGATGGGGAGGCATTTCATGCGCAGAATGTAAAAGTCATCACTGAAGATGCTACTGAGGCAAAGATTTATGTTACCGATACACTCTCCGGCAGTGCCGGTGGTACCAGCGAGGTTCAGTATGGCGGGAATCCACCACATGTGCAGGTTGATACATCAGATATTGGTGAAGTAAGTCCATTATGACAGGTTCCAGGTTTCTAAAATTGTTTTTTTTCTCTGTTCTTGTTCTGTGTTTTTTCCTTCCGACCGAGGGAAATACCACTTCCCCGGCAGAAATTGTTGTTAAAATTCAAACGGTAAGAAATTCTCCAAATTTCCAGCAACCGTGGCAGCATGTCGGCCAGCTCACGACCCATGGAACCGGCTTCATAATTGATGGCAATATGATATTGACCAATGCGCATGTGGTCAGCGACAGCGTCTTTATCCATGTTCGACGGGCTGGGAGAACTGAGAAATATTCAGCTGAAGTTAAATATTTTGATCATGAGAGTGATCTTGCTCTCCTCGAAGTTGCTGAAAAAAAATTTTTTAAAGGAGTATCAACTCTAAAAATCGGTGATTTGCCGGATGTACGGGATAAAGTCGCTGTATATGGCTTTCCGGACGGAGGAGACAAACTATCCATCACTGAGGGTGTTGTATCGAGAATAGAGCACATAAATTACGCTTACAGTGGATCATTTCTTCTATCCTGCCAGATCGATGCGTCAATCAATGCCGGTAATTCCGGCGGCCCCGTAATTTTCAACGGGAAAATTGCCGGTGTTGCATTTCAAGGAATGCACAGCGGCTACGACAATATCGGATATATGATTCCGGCTCCTGTCATTCAGCAGTTTTTGAAGGATACAGAGGATGGCTCCATTGAGGGAATTCCTGATCTTGGAATATCCATGCAGAAGCTGGAAAGTCCGTATTTAAGAAATTATTACAAACTTGAAGATGGCGAAAATGGAGCTCTGATCAACAATATTTCCCCAGGCTCACCTTCCCGGATGCTGTTAAAAAAAGAAGATGTAATCCTGTCCGTTGAAAATGAAGATGTTGCCTATGACGGGACGATAGAATTCCGAAAAGGGCAGAGAACTTTTTTTGGTTATATTATCCAGGGAAAACAGATCGGTGAAACGATAACTCTTGGTCTGAAAAGAGATGGGAAAAAGATCAGTATAGAGGTGCCGTTGCAGCGCTCAGTCGGTTTTGATCGATTGGTTCCCTATAAACATGAAGTACTGCCCCGTTACTACATTTTCGGTGGAGTTGTCTTTCAACCCCTTACGCTGAATTATCTCATGGAGTACGGGAGCGTAGCGGACTGGTATCAATCTGCTCCGGTTGAACTCATGGATTATTATCTGAACGGGGATCTAGAGTTTCAGACACAGGAGATTGTAATTCTTTCACAGGTTTTAGCTGACAAGGTTAATATCGGCTACCATGAACTGGCTGACAATGTCATTAAAACGGTGAATGGGGTGGCAGTCAGGAATTTTGCTCACCTTGTTACTTTGCTAGAAAACAGCCGGGAGAAATATCTGATTATTATGGATACCCAGGGAACAAAAATTGTTTTTGACAAAGAGAAAATGCTGAAAGGTACGAACAATATAATTAGAAAATATATGATCAAATCTGCAAAACACTTCTGGTCACCTTGAAAATTGCCTTTTTGCCCGATCCCTGCGTCACAGGAAAATGAACAATGCTTACATATATGACCTATGTTCACTGCCGAAATAGTGCAGAAAATGGGGTCACCTGGACTGACCTTGGTGAACACTACCGTAAATTTTGTTCAATCACTGAGATTTGGCGATTGTTTGTATTCTACAGTCATTCTCAAAATTGACACAATGTTCATGAGTTACGGGTTAAGTCTGGGTGAAATCGACACTTATTGATGCAATCTTGTCAATATTACTTATTTTTGCTGTTGATTCAAAAGTAACGGATACTCCGTGATCAAACGGCTCACCTTCATTGACTTCTTCTTCATAAGAATAAATTTCCTGACCTTCTGCTGACAGATAATAGATCGTTGCATATCCTTTAATTTTTGAACGAGAAACATTTCTGATCAGTGCAGTTACTGTTATTGTACCTGTATCTTTATGGAATTCCGCATTGAGTTCGTCGACTACTATGAACCTTGCCTGGACATCAACGGAAGGAAGATGTCCGGATTGTCCCGCCTGCCCAGTCACTCCTGAGAGGAAGAAAATGGCGGAGAAAAAAAGAGTACACAAAACTGATCTGCTCATAATTATTGAACTCCATAGGATCAAAAATTTGGATAAAGTGGAACAATTCATTATGAATTCGAATGAAAAAAACTTCCGCACACAAATATCAGTGCGCAATGAATCAATGTATTGAGAAATGTACCACATAAAACCTGACAAATTCATGCTGACAATGGTTTGAAATTGCCTGTTTGAATCGTACAGGGTGTATGTAAATACCATCCCAAGGGCTTGATTATCGCAACTGATTGCTATACAACTTTCATTCATGCTTATTGATATTATCATTCGAAAAAAAGAAACTGTCAAGTATTCAGGGCGTTAAACATGCAACTTGCAAATTATTATCAATGGATTGTTGTGTTAAAAAAAGTGAGTTCTGTTTTTCTGCTTTTTTTTCTCTTTTTCCCACCATTGTATGCAAGGGGATCAGAACTGACAGCTATTATAAAAACGGCCCTTGAGCGGAGTGATTTTTCCTATGATCTTCAGGACAGTCTGCAGCTCAGCAAAATGGATATTGCCAGTGCCGAACACAGGTTTGAGACGAAGATTGTTCCATTGACGACCCTCGGATTTACAAGGGGGACAGGTTCCCAGCGCCTTGGCCTGGAATTTCGCAGGGAAACTGAGACGGGAGCCGCTATTTCGTATGGTGCTGTTGGTAACCGGCTGGATGCGAACAGTGACTACGTGATCACTCACTCTCGTACAGCCCGGGCATATATACGGGTTTCCCAGGGATTGTTCAGGCGTTGGGGCAGGGAATATAACCTGACAGAATTGACCAGGGCCCAATTGAAGGCAAAAAGAGAGGAAATACTGGCAGAGAGAGCCCGGCAGACTTTTATTTTTTCAACTGTACAGAAATACTATAATCTTCTTCTGGCAGAGAGACTGCTGATGAAATCGAGGGAAGCGAGGGAACGCAGTCTCGCGCATCTTGAATCTGCCAGATCCAAACAGAATGTTGGCCTGGTTTCCAAGGTGGATGTTTATCGGGCGGAACTTGCAGCCCTTGATGCGGAAAAAATTGTACAGAATCAGATTCTGCAGAAAGACAGAGCTCTTGATGCCTTGAGGGAACTTTTGCAGCTTGAGGAAAATGAAACCATACAGGTTGAACCGGTTATCAGGAAAATGAAACCGGTCGTTCCCCCTGACTGGAAAAAGAGGCTTTTTTCGGCACGTCTTGACTGGCAGGCACACCGGGTAGATATAGAAATTAGCAGGATTGAACTCAAAAAGGCGAAAAAAGATATGTCTCCTGATGTGGGTCTCAGTCTGACAGTGGAACGAAAAGGGGAGGGAGATACTACAGGACAAGCTCTGGAACTTGATCAGACAAACTGGTCTGTTCAGGTGGAAATGCTTTCCACCCTGGACCGTTTTAATGAAGAAAGTGCACTTGTACGTAAGAAAATGGAGATGGCAAAACTTCGTCGGATGGGAGATACCATGCGAAGAAAAATAATTCGGGAAGCGGAAGATGCATTCTCCGATCTGGAAAATGAGGAAAATAATTATCAGATCAGCCTGAAAAGATATCATCAGGCCGGTCTGGCCCTGGATCTTGCAAAAACCAGGTATGAAAGGGGGCTTTCCAACAACATGGATGTACTGGATGCTGAAAGTTCTTTCTCGGCGGCGGAGCTTGGAACGGTGAGTTCATTGACCGCTTATAATATTGCTGCCGTGAAACTGGCTAACAGCCTGGGATTACTTAACCTGTCATGGATTGAGCTGGCAGAAAAACCCAACCCTGATGACAGTCGATTCAAAATGGAAGAGAACGGGGATTGATGAAAATGAACCTTTCCGGTTTTATGACGAGAAACAGATTACTTCTATTTGGAGGAGTGTTCTTTGTCTTCTTGATATGGTTTGGTGCAGGATTTTTTTTCAGTTCCGAGTCGGGCATGGAAAAAGGGGGAGAAAGGTTTGTCCCTGTGGAGACAAAGAGTTTTCGCCTGAGTATCCTGGAACGGGGAGTAGTTATTCCGGCAAAGGTTTCCCCGGTCAGTTCCAAAATATCAAGTAATCAGGCAAAAATCGTCTGGTTGATCAAAGAAGGTACAAGGGTGAAGAAGGGAACCCTGATTGCCAGGTTTGACACCAAGCCCTTTCTGGACAAGCTGCTCAAGGCGGAACAGCTCTCTGCTGATGCGGAAGCAACTCTTCATGCAACTGAAAAATTGCTGTCTCTGCAGAAAGAAGAGGAAAACGGAAAGATCGAAGAGGCTGTCCGGAAACTTGAGATAGCCAAAATCCAGGCAAACAATATAGAAAACGGAACAGGCCCGTTGAAGAGGAAAATATTTGAACAAAAGTTCCATCAATCTGAGAGGGTTCTGGCGCTGGACAGGAATGAACTTGCTGATCTCGATGTGTTGTTGAAGAAAGGGCATATCAGTGTCCGGGAAAGAGACAGAAGTGCGGAAAAAGTCAAAACGGCTGAGGAGCAGGTTCAAGTTGCCCGGGCAGAGCTGAAAAACTTTAACAGGTACACCTGGCCCAAGCTGCTGCGGGAGGCGGAATTGCTGGTCACGGGTGCTGAAAGTAATCTGCAGCGGGTCAGAAGGACTGCTGATTTACAGATACAGAACTGGAATGCCAAGGTGGAAAAGGCAAGGCGCGCACTGGTAAATCGGAGAAAAATTCTCAAAAAAGCTCAAATGGATGTGGTGAACTGTGATATCTATTCTCCCACCGGAGGACTGCTTCTTTACGCTGAGCTCCCCAGGGAAAACGGGAGAAGGAAGATACAGATCGGAGATTCAGTGTGGGAAGGGCAAACATTTCTAAAAGTGCCTGATACACGGGATCTTGTGGCTGAAATCCGGGTTCGGGAAATTGATGTGGCAAAAATCGGAAACGGTATGGAGGCGGAAATTGAACTTGACGCTTTTCCGGGAAAGCTCTTTCCCGGCCGTGTTGAATCCATCGCATCCCTGGCAAGGGAAGACAGGAAGCACAGGGGAGTGCGTCGTTTTTACACCAGGATACGCTTTACTGGTGATACCGACAAGGTGCATGTGGGTATGTCTGTTACCACAAGAATCATTTATCGTCTGGTGGAGGCCGTTCCCGCGATCCCGCAGGATGCTGTCGTGTATCATGGCGGCAGCACTTACGTGAAGAGACTGGGAAACGAAGGGGTGGAACTGGTACCGGTCTCACTCGGCGCCCGGGGAGAAGAGTGGGTTGAAGTGATGAGTGGTTTACAGGCGGGAGACAAGATTTTCCGACGGGAGGAGTAGATGTCTGTCCTTCTGGAAGCCGTAAATATTTCGAGATCTTTCATTTCAGGGGACAGTCCATGCCTTGCGCTTGCACCCCTTTCTCTGGTTGTGGAAAAAGGGGAGTTTCTCGTCGTTACCGGACGCTCAGGTGCTGGAAAATCAACGCTTCTTCACCTTCTCAGTGGGCTGGATCTTCCGTCACAAGGAGAAATCTTTTTTAAAAACAGATCACTTTCCAGGATGAATGAAATGGAAATAGCCCGGTTGCGTAACAGTTCTTTCGGATTTATTTTCCAGACACCTCATCTGTTATCCGACAGGACAATCCTTGAAAATGTGGCTATGCCGTTTTCCTACGGCGAACCGGTGGCACATGGAACTGTGGATAAACGTTGTCGGGAACTTCTTGCTTACGCAGGTCTGGAAGAATTGATCCACCGTTTTCCCGGTACACTTTCAGGCGGAGAAATGCAACGCGTTGTTTTTGCCAGGGCACTGGTAAGAGAGCCGGAAATAATCTTTGCCGATGAACCAACCGGCAGTCTGGATGGAGGAAATTCCAGGAAGATAATGGAACTCCTGGCGAGACAGGTGAATAAAGGATGCACAGTTGTCATGGTGAGTCATGATCCGGAGGCTGGTTCTTTTGGAACCCGAACACTTCATCTTGAAAAAGTTGAATCAGCGGAAGGGGTACACTCTTGATGATTATCCATTGTCAGATTCATGATATGAGAGATGCCTGGCTGTCCCTGCGCCGCCGGCCACTTCGATCTCTATTGAGTAGTATTGGTATCGGAATTGGAGTGTCGGCCCTGATTGCCATGTTGTCAATCGGAGAGGGAGCCAGAAGAGCAGCACTGGACAAGATTGCCTCCCTTGGGGTGAATACCCTTCGGATAGAAAATACCGGCCTGGGGCATCTTGCCGAAGGGGAAGGTTTTGCCAATATGACCAGGGGACTGGTAAGAGAAGATGCACGGTCACTGAAGTCCTGGCTTGGCAACAGGGGATATGTCGGAGCTTACGCAAGAGTCGATGATGTTACTGTTTTCTGGAACAATTCAACTGTCCAGGCAACGCTTCTCGGAGTCTCTGGTGAATGGTTTGACACGGAATCAATTGTTCCCGAAAGAGGGAGGTTGCTTGGCGAAGATGACATTGTCCGTCAAGAAAAAATCTGTGTGACGGGGAGTAGTGTCGCCAAAACCCTCGGGAGTGGGAACGGAGCGATTCTCAGAATTGACGGTCAACCTGTGGTGAGTGTGGGCCTCCTTCCACACAAAGGGAAACTGCTCACTGAAGGAACCGGCCTTTCCTCACTTGATTTCGACAATACTGTGATTGTTCCCATATCGTTACTGCCTTCTCTGGGATATAATAAGGAAATTGATCATCTGGACGGTATTGTGATGACCTTGCGGGACGGAAGAAGGGGAATGATTACTGATCTGGCGTCTCAGGTGAAGGAGTTGCTGACTGTGAATCATCATCGAATTGAAGATTTTACCCTGGTGGTTCCCGTGAATCTCCTTGAAGAAGAAAAAGAAAATCAAAGACTTTTTTCATTTATCATGGGGGCGATAGCCGGGCTGTCTCTTCTTGTTGGCGGAATAGGTGTAATGAATGTGATGCTTGCCAATATCGCCGAACAGACTCGGGAGATCGGTTTGAGAATGGCAATGGGAGCCTCGCGAATCCGAATTGTTTCCCTGTACCTTTGGAATGCGGTTCTATTGACCCTGTCAGGTGGAATATGGGGTATTGGCAGTGGCATTTTCCTGGCACTGGCTATTCAGAAATATGGGGGCTGGGATGTGGTAATTTCCTCCTTCAGCCTGATGATTGCCCCTTTCTCTGCTATAGTTGCGGGGGTAATTTTTGGCGTTCATCCCGCAGTCAGGGCGGCTTCTCTCAGCCCGGCCCTGGCTTTGCGTGATTCCTGAGATGTTGTAACCTGTCCGAATTATAACGGGTTATATTTGATGATCTCGTAAAAAGTCGTTCAACGTTCTCAGATGGACTCTGGAAAAACTTCGATATACAAGGCGTGGTGGTGTCGTGTAAGCGCAGGCGTACATATAGTACGTCGAGCATTACACGATCACCCCACAACGCAGTAGATCGGAGTTTTTACGAGTCCATCATATTTTATGAAAAGAAATAAGGGAGGGGCCGATGATCCGTGTTAAAAGGATGGTTGCAAATCTGATTATCTTTTTAGTCTGCTTTTCGCCGGTGACGACTTTTGCCGTAAACAATTCTCCGGCAGTTCCATCATATGTGTTATCCGGCCTGGCTCAATATGGAACCAATGGGTATAAAGCGGCCGTTCAGACATGGCTTGTCGGTTCTCCCTATGAAAACGCTACGGCAATGGCGTCAAATATAGCATTTTTTGTTAATTTTGAAAAACTGGCCGGTTCCTACAGATCATATGATATTCTGATGGTCAAGGAGACGGTGAGTTCCAATGTTACCTATATTCGTATGAATTATGAGCGTCTTCCCTGCTATATTTTGTTTTCTTCTATCAAACGGGGGACACATGGGTTCTGGGGAGAATTCGCCTGGACCGGATGCAGCGGTTTGGGTCCACGAAATAGATCTGTTTTCACCCCGGAAGATCACCTGTTAACCACCCTCGCCTGAAGACCGTTTCTTCGCAGACCCGCCAGGAGTGATGCTGCGTCTGCTCTTGTTTTAAAAGCACCGAGGAGCAGTCTTATTTTTCTGTTCTTGTTTTTATCCAGGATATAACTCGTGTAAGGAAGGTAATTAAGAGAGGTCACTTTTGTCTTTATCTGTCTGATATCCTCCATATTGCTGAAGGCACTGTCAATCTGAACTGCATAGGGGAGTTCCCGGATAAAACCGTCTGAAATTTCATCTTCTTCCAGGCTGTTTTTTATGACTTCAGCTTCAGCTCTTGTCGCAAAGGAGCCGATAAAAATTCTGTGCCATATACCTTTGTCCTTGAAATCAACCTCTGAGGTAAAGGCAGGGTACCCTGCACGACGCAGCATGGAGGCAACCCTGTAGCATTGGGATTTGACCTGGCTGGAACTGATCTGAACAGTATATGGCTGTTTCTGTTCCAGATTGAGAATCACTTTTTTGCCGAAATTAAAACGCGTTGTCTTTACACCCGGAAGAGCCTTTCTTGCCTTGATACCACCCGGCAGTACTGTTGCTTTAATTTCAACCGAACCGTTTTCCGGCAACTGTCCACTTGCGGTAACAGCCTCTTTATTGAGTTGATCCAATTCCTTCAACCTTTTTTCTATAAGAGTCAGGTTGCCGGATAGTGCCTGGACGGGGAAGGACAGAAGAAAAAGAACAAGAAAAAAAAGGGAAGAAAAAGAACTCACATGTTTCTCCATGGTTGAAGTGGTTTTTTGTCAACTCAGTCAAATATTCCAGCTTTACTTTCAACAAATTACTAAATACAAAACCTCAAAACCGTCACTGATTCAGGATTGAATGAAAAAAGAGGAGTATATAAGTTATTTATCATTTTCATCCCAATCCCATTCCGATGGTTTTTCTGTTGTTTTGGTTGCCCGGGGCGTTTCAGTGTATTTGTCCCAGTCATCATCTTCATTGGTTAGAGTTGGTTTTTGTTGTTTTCCCGGCATCAGCTTTTCAGTCTTGCCGACAGTGATGGCCGGATCCCTTACAAGTCTGAAGCCGATATAATTACTTTTTGTATTGGCCCACACGCCCAGGCGGGAAGAGGTGGATGTCTGTCTGACCGGAGAATTCCAGGCGCCGCCCCGGATCGTATAGTTGCCGCACTTTCCGCTGTATTTGCGTTCGGATTGATTGTCTGGAGCATTAATATAATTTTCTACCCAGCAGTCTTGAACCCATTCCCAGACATTGCCGACCATGTCATGGTAGCCGAAACTATTGGGAGGAAAACTTCTTACCGGAGCGGTCTGTCTGCCATCCCATTCTGATCCGCATTTCTTGCAGTTGGCCATCCCTTTTTTGAAACTGTTTCCCCACGGATACTGGATATCCGAGCCTCCTTTGGCGGCCCATTCCCACTCAGTTTCATAAGGCAGCCTATAACCGATTCCCGTCTGGGAGGTCAGCCATTCAGCATAAGCCTGAGCGTCATGCCAGCTTACATTGACAACAGGTCTATCCCCCCTTCCCCAGGAAAAGTCGTCAGGGACGGGGTTGCCTGTATCCCGGCAGAAACGCTCATAATCTGCAAAAGTCACCTCAGAAACCATGAAATCAACCGGTCTGTCTATTTTAACGTAATGCTTCGGTTTTTCAGAAAAACGATGACCACCCATCATATAGAAACCGCTGGGAAGTGGCAGAACGGCTGGAGCCTGGCCGCCGGAAGAGAGATTATCCCTGTTACCTTTTGGAAATTCAGTTCGAATGTATCCCTTTTTCTCCTTGCTGGCAGGTGGGGCTTTTTTTACGGTTTTTTCAGGACTGACCGGCTCTGTTTTTACCAGGACAGGTGGAGGCAGATGTTTGCGTACACTCTGGACAAGTTGCCCATAGAGAATTTTTTGACCTTTTTCTTCAGAGATAATTTCACCGCTGGCCACATTTGTGCGGATTTTTGTGACTTTAATCTTGCCCGTGAGAATCTGTTCGACCTCAAGAACCTCCCCTGTTTTGGGATGTTTTATTACTTCTCCTTCCTTGAAAACAATAAACTCCATGCCTGGCTGTAGACCGGAAGCAGCTCCCAGGTCAATAAGAACCGTTTTCCCTTTTCTTTTGACGACATAACCGGTAAGGGGAAAATTCTTTACAATTCTTTCAGTCAGCAGTTTCACGACTTTCTGCAGGTTGCTGTTGGAATTGCTCCTGATATTTTCCGCCGCTACAATAGACCCTGTTTTGACATTTATTATTCTTGCATTGACTTCAATGCTTTTACCAATCTGCAGAACAGAGCCGGTGATAATAGTTTTTACACCCAGTATCTGACCCAGCTGAGTGGAGGTTTTTTCATTTATCAACCCTGACATTCCCAGTTTCTGTTCTTCGATGATTTTCTGGAGAAGTGCCCGTTCTACTACTTCAAAGCGACCGTCATTTACGAGAGTTGTGGTAAACCATTCCGCCACAATTCCTCCCATATCCTTTGTTTTAAAACCGTCACCTTTCAATTCGAAATCAAGAACGGCAATTTTCGTTTTGTGGAAATCACCATATGAGGATACTACTGTGGAAAAAAACAGTACACAGAGGAGAATGAGATAATAGCAACATGATTTTTTAATGATCATTATCCTGGCAGATAGAATTTTCATAAAGAGTATTTCTATATAATACTTCTCCAGATGTGCTTGTCAAATGGACGGCAGTCAACAATTACAGGTTTACTCTGGATGAAAACACAGAGTTACAAATCCTGTAACCAGCTACTGACAAGCTGGTGTTAATTGCTTCTCAGCCTATCCTGGATTTCTTCTATCATATTGGCGTGTTCAATGAAGATCCTGTTGTAGGGATGCCATTGGACACCATTTCCGGACCATTCAGCCACGTCTTTTATCCTGTAAATGAGTGGTTCGGAGGAGACAAGTGTCGCGATCATCTGACAGCGGAGGAGGAATTCTCCATTCTGGGTGTCAAATTTCTTCACGGTGAACTTGGTCTGCAGATAGCCTGCTTCGTAGTTGAGCTCCTTTATATTGGCCGAACGTTTTATTACCGCATCAACCATGATCTGCCAGGCCATTTTTGCAGTCAGTTCTCCTCCCACGAGAACCTGAACCCAGTTGTTTGTGGCCGGTGAAAAAGTGGTAGCTTCCCAGAGGGGGCTCGGTGTCAGTTTTATGAGGATCTTGCCCTTTTTGAGTAAGGGATAATTTTTGTTGACGATGACTTCTTTCTGGAAATATCCGTCCCTGTCCACGAGAAGCGTGTATTCCTGGTTGTTCGCGAAATCAAATTTATAGCTGAAGGGTGTAACTTCGGGTTGCTGGATGCCGTCGATAGTGATAGTTGCACCGGCGGGTCTGGTTTTAATTACTGTGTCCATTGTACTTTTCTGAGCACAACCGGAGAGAATAAGGACAAGAAAAAGAAGGGAATAAATAAACAGTGTTTGACGCATAATCTCACTCCCTGAAGATTGACAATGATAGAATACTTCAATACCGGTGTTCACCGGCGAACAGTTTCCTGGAAATTTTCGTTAAAAAATGATCAGTTTTTTCTGATAGGTGATGAAAAACCCTTTAAAATCACCATCATAATTATAAGTGGCAATATTAAAAAGTTCCCATCCTTTTTTGGCATACTCTTTATTTGAAGTATTCAGTAGATCTGTCGCCCTTTTCGGATCTTCTTCTTCTATGAAGATTGTTACTGTCTTTTTATCTGCAGCCATCTGGGAAAGTGCTTCGAGGCTTTCAGGCAGAAGCATTTTCTGTTCTGCCGCAAAACTGTTTATCGGATTGTTTCCCAGTGAAAACAAACTGAAAAATATTGCAGTCAGTATGAGACGTTTCATGAGTCCCCCCTCCTGAAAAGTTGAATGAATAAAAACAGAACAGATTGTTCTCTCTCAGTCTATGGTACTTCGTTTGTATCTTCCTTTCAATCCCATTATTTTATGAGAATTTCGTGTGTCCAAATCTGTTTCAGGCAAAAAAGCCTTCGGGAGAACCGGTTCCACGACCCTTGCGTCATTGGCTGGATGTACTTAGAGTTGTCTTTGACCTAAACCCTGCAATTGGCAAATTTGCCGGAGATGCGAGGCATCAAGGGTGCAGACGTATTAACATACTTCAAGCCCTTGATAACGAGGCAGATTCGGTAAAATTGCCAATCCCGCAGGGCAAGGGAATAAAGAAAAAACAATCTCACTCGGATAGTGAGTAGTACAGCCCTTACTGCGACATGATAATTATGTGTTTATACAGTATAAATATTATTTCTTTATTCTCGAAGTGTAGGATTTAGGTTTGAAGTTTTTCGGACGGTCAGGGGAAGGTATCCCCCGGAAAAGTATGTCCGAATTTTTCGGCATGATCGTAATTTGCTGAACCTGAAAGGAGGTTGTTATGTCAAAGAAAGTACATATTGATGAAGATGAATGTATCGGTTGTGAAAGCTGCGTTGAAATTTGCCCTGATGTATTTCGTTTCAATGATGACACTGATAAGGCTGAAGTGATTGATGAGGATTCTGGAGGCGAAGAATGTGTTGAAGAAGCGGCTGCATCCTGCCCGGCGGAATGTATTCATATTGATGAATAATAAAAAAACAAATCCGGCAATCAGCAAGTTTGGAGTCTACGCTTACCTGCCGGAGATGTGAAGTATTAACCCGCAGTTCTCATCAGTTCAGGCGGCTTCAGGGGAGTCTTCGCTTGCTCAAGATTGACACGATGTTCATGAGAAATGTGGGTTAGTTTCTACTTGCTGCTCCAATGAAGTGCATGTGGGTTAAAACCGCACTCCAGGGTGGGTTTGATTATTCTGAAATAAGGAGAAACGTCAAAATCCCTGGGAGTAAAGAGACTGTGATGTCGGATATGCAGGAGTTCACGCTGACATTTCAGGCCGGATGCTGTGTTTACCTCTTCCAGTACTGTTTTAGGAAGAATCGGGTATTTGATAGACTGGAAAGCTCTGGCTATAAGGGAAGAACAAATTGCTCTTGTGGGGTCTCCGCTGCCGAGGGAGAGCAACCGCCTTCGGAAACGGGAAGGAACTGGCGGTGTAGGGAGGAGATAACGCACAAGATCCACGATGTTTCTCAAATCATATTGATTGCCGAGACGACTGGTTGCAAAGGTGACGACTTTTTCTATTTCGTCCTGGCTTAATCCTACCGGACGGCAGATACGGGTATGAAAAGGAGCGTACATTGAGAGTTCCACACCTCTGACTCCATCAATTATATCCGCTTCAACAAGCACTTTAAGTCTTCCGGTGGTATTGTCAGCAGGAAGCGAGTCCTCGCCAACAAAAAGAGCAGCATGTGACCAGCTGGACTGGGTCAGATACTTGATGGCTGTACTGAAAGTGCTGCTCCCGTCAACCAGCAGTACGTCACCTTTTCTGAGACTTTGGGCAAGTTTTTCCGGGGTGGTTGTTGCCACCTGAACATTGTCATCCTTTGATCTGGAGAGATATTTCGCCAGACTTCTACCGATTTTATGCAGAATTTTCATAAGCATTTCTGTTTGCAAGCTGTGTATTCAACAGTTTGTATGTTGAGTGTGGAGAATTATTTTCCCGCTTTATTTCAAGGTGGCCTGATTATAATATAGGCATGCAGAGTGTAACATGGGAGAATTAATTCAGGTTTTCAGGGATAAAAACTTGAAAAAAGGGAATAAAATGGGGAATTCAAGACTCGGGGGGTGAGTGGAAAATACAAGCAGGGAACAAAACGTCAAGCTGAACGCCCTGTTTATAGAGGAAAATGAGGAAAAACAACGCTAAATCAGTGGTACACCCGGAGGGATTCGAACCCCCGACACCCGGATTCGAAGTCCGTAGAATAATTGCATTAATTAGTTGTATTCAGAGGATTATTTGAAGAAATCGTAGAATATGGGTACAAATAAAGGTACATAAATAATTAAATTGTAGGATTAAGATGTTATTTTTCCATCTTGAACCTCGGAAGGCTTGTAACTCCAATGTAACTGGATTTCAGGATGTTCTCTTTTTAATAAGGCAAGAATTGAACCAGAATTTTCCAGTATATCTCTCGAAATAGTTTCAAGATTTTTTGATATAATTTCTCGTTGTTTCTCGGTTGAAGTATCTTTTGAATAAATTTTTAAAAAGTTAACTTTTTTCATGAGTTTTCCTTGTTTTCTTTAGAGATGAAATCATTTCGTAAACAACGCAATTAACGAAAGGTAATATTTCGATTAAATTCGTTTGATGTGAGTGTTCACAAAAATAATTTGAATCATCAGAATCAACAGTCAATACACCAATAATTTCATCAATGTCGTATCCATTGTTTCTAGTGAGTTCAATTAGGTTTCTATCTAATTCAAGTGGTATTGCAATCATAGACTTCAAATATTTTTTCTGTTTTTCGTGAAAATATGGTATTTGATTATTACAAGCACTTATCGGAGCTTTTTTTTGAAAAGAGCGAGAAGCTATTGAATCACTTGTATAAGATAGTTTATCTTTAATTTTTTTATCTTTAAAAGAAATGAAACATTCATTGATGAATGGTATGCAAATTAAAGGTTCTAAAATGTTATTTTGATCATTTTTAACAAAAAGAGTACATCTGAAACGTATTTCATCATGATTTATTACTTTTAACATTTTGATCATGGCAATTAGAATTGCTATTAAGGGTTTCTTGTCTCCTGGTAACCTAGAATTGCCCAGAATAAGCTTTTTAATATTTTGTTTAACAATATTGTCCAAACAACCTAATACAGTTATTAATCGTTGGATTTTATATCCTGACAGATGGGAGACATCTTTTGAATTATACTGTACAAATTTGTGTTCTTTATCTCCATATTTACAAACCGTACTCGTAAATGCTGCTTTGAAATTATCTGAGTGGAAAATATTATTCACAATCTCAGAGAATTGACCCCAAAATCCACGTGTACGTTCATTATTTGGTGAATTAAAAAGACCTATAACTATGCCGAAAATAATTAGCAATATAATATAATACAATAGTAAGTAGTTAATAGAAGCGAGGTTAACACCATAAAGTTCAAATATTCGGGAAAAAATATAAACAAAAGATAAAAAAAACGCAGAAGCCCAAACACTATATCTTAAGAAAAAAATGAACCGACATTTATGTGTATGGTATAATAATTCATTAATATAAGATGGTGACAATTTAGCCACTATACTATTCCAGTGATATAAAGTCTTGTCTTCACCGTATGCTAGTCTATTGCCACAAGCAGGAGTATCACATGAACTGCATCTACTTGGCAAACGGTTTGAAGGAAGGTTTTCTGCGTAAAAGTTAATTTCTGACATGAAACGAAACAATCCTGGGGGACGAAAATTCTTAGATTTTTTTTCTAGGTTTCTTAATAAGATACTATCGCTTAATGGATCATTGCTTAAAAAATGAATTGATACGACCAAAAAGATAATAAAAAGCATGGCAAATTTCAACCCTTTGCCGGTGTAAATTGGAAGTTGCTCTTCTTTGTCAAAATTTTGTATAAATATTTTTTTCAGCCAATGATTCTCAATTATAGTTTTTAATATATCAGAATTCTCAATCGCTCTTTCAACAATTATTGTTGTTGTACTATATTCTGGACTTGAAAACTCTATTCCTATTACAATTAGAATTGAAGTAAAAATAGCAAAAAAAAATCTGAGTGTGAACTTTTTATTATCCCACTTCTTGCGGATTTCATAATTTTCTAATTTATGAATATTGATAGGGTTTTTAAAAAGAAAAAGCATTACACAGTCCTTTAAGTGAAACTAGTGAATAATTAGTGATTATTATTATGTAAATAATTCTGCTTTTTGAATAAAGTTTGATGGAAAACTATTTATTATTAATTGTCGTAAATAGCCATATTTTTTAAGATATCGGTTGTCCGAATTGTTTGTTGCGCTATACTCGAATAAAATCTCATGGTTATAATCAAAAACCTCAATAGAAAAAAGACCAAAAGTCGGTTTGTGTATCGAATGATTACCTGCAATACTTATTAAGGAAATAGTTTTTTCGATGAGATCTGGAGTAAATATTTTTAGGGAGCGATTGTTTAACAACAATTTGATGAAACCATCTTTCGAAAACTTTATTTCAATAGAATTTGAATAGTTATTGTTGGGTATAGAAATTATTTCGTGTTTTTTTGAATTGATCATTAAATAAAGATTAAATCTATTGTCTTCATCCATGTCTTTAGATAAAGAAAGAATCTCTTCATTTTTGTTTATCATAAAACTAATTATGTTTCCTTTGTTTGAGCAGGATGGACTGTGTTTGAATTGAAAAATAAATTTCACCGTAAAGTCCATTAACGGCTTATCTTCAAAAGAAATATAAGCTGAAGAAACTCCATCAAAGAATAAAATATTTTGAGTTTTTTCTTCGGAGTGATTGACAAAATCATTAAAAATTATATTTGAACAAGGATTAGAACAATAATCAACTGCGTCAACTAATGTTCGTAAATATTGCAAGATACTTATATAATAATATCTTAATTCACTAACGTTATTCCATATTTTAGATTTGAATATAAGCTTATCAAATTTTTTAAGTTCTTTTGGAATTTTGATTTTTTTTCTTAGTTCTTTAATATGTGTTTCAACTTTGTGGCTATCTAGTGTGATGCTTAATCGATGTGCATAACAATTTCTAATATTTCTTATAGATTCAAAAGCATCGTAAGCTGTTTTGTCAATTAGATCTGAGAAAAATGCAAATCTAATTTTATAATATAATGAATTAATGCCAATCTTATTCAAAGTATTTATTTCTTTTTTAAAATGATATTTTAATATCAATCTTCCTAGTAGTAATTCAATCATCGATGCTAAAATTAGTATTGCTTCAAGCTCGCTATCGACCGAAAAATGATGAATGGATTGATAATACTCTTCATACATATCTCCTATGAAAAGCCCTTTAAGTGAAGAAGAATTTGTATTTTCAATTGTCATAAGTTTAATTAAGTTGTGTTTTTCGAAAAATTAAATCTATCTCGTTCCCCTGGGGCGGAGTGTAAGGCCATATCTCTCCTTTATCTTCCCAGAACCATTAAAAATTGCATTCAAGAGCTAAAGATATGCGAAGGCAACTGGATCGATTTGGGGCTGGTGTACCTCTTAATCATCTACTAACTGTAGGTCTTTGTAGTCCTATTAATATTACGTAGAAAAGAAAATACCTTTTCTTTTGATCAATATGATTACTGATAATAAAAAATAGCAATTTTATTTGATCGGAAAAATTATACAAATCATTAAAGTTACTGATCGAGAATTTTGTTTCTTTCTTGTTTTCGTCGAAAACATCAAGATATTAATGTGAAGTATTAAAATGGAGTCGACAAAATGGTTTTCTGTTATTTTTATCAAGTAATATTCCGAAATAACTCTTAGTGTCACGATGGTATACTCGTTCAATATCGAAAACTTCCCGCATGATTGCTTTAACTACTAGAAATCCTTCCAATTCTTCTTCAGTTGAAATGATGCCTTATCGTCAATTCCAAATTGTTCATCATTTCGTTCTTCTGCGGCAGGGATTTCGGTTTCTTTCGCCCCATGGTCTGATAAGGCAGTTCTGAGACGATTGTTTAAATGATCGTTTATAACTGATTTTAATGCACTTTTTTAAATAAAATATAGATATTTATACCCAATAACTTTATTTCTGATTTGCAATTAAATTATCCTGCTCATCAGTTTGTAAATTTTTCCTGGCTGCTTTTTTTTCCCTGATATAGTCGCGATAATTGGCAAAGCCTTTGTGCAGATCATCCATAAACAGATCAACCCCTTCTTTATCAGGGCCATAATATTCAGCTACAAATTCAAATAATTCGTCAAAAAAACCGAGGCACTGTTGTTTGAAGAACAATAACCTGGCCTTTTCGTTTTCCTTCCCTATATCACTGGCCCTTTTATATGTGCCGAAGTCTAGTGTTTTCTCTGCTGTTTTAATTTCATTTTGTGGATACGGATAGCCCTTTCCTGTTTGTAACCAATCAATATTGCATTCAAAAAAATAAGCAATTTTAACAATTGTTGATCGTCTTGGCGACTTAACTACACGGTTCAGCCATTTGCTTATTTGGGTTTCCGAAATTCCTGTTTCTTTAGAAAATTTCCTCTGATCAATTTTTTTTAAGTCAATAAGTTGTTGTAATCTGGCGGCAAAATCATTTCTACTTGTCATTGATTTAATCACGTTTAATTTAACACTTGCCACTGCTTTAATTAACGGTTATCATTGTAGCCATTATGACACCTACACAGATAAAAGGCGCAATAATGCTGGCCACTGGTTTAACCATTGATGAGTTCGCAAAAAAACAAGGTTATCAAAAAGCATCGTTCTATCGGACCATCAAAGGAACGAGACGCTCAAAAAAAATACGGGCGATCATTGAGCGCACATGCGCCCATATAATAAAGATTGACTGGCCTGAACCGGCCAAGGAAAAAACAGAATAAGAAAAGTCCTTTCCCCGGACGCAGTTCAGGATATGTCGCTGGCACTTCATATCCTAACCGGGGAAAGGCATTTTGCAAGAATATTTTTATAGATGGCACTACTTACCACTAAGCCAAAAAAAACATTTGAGAGGAAGCTGTGATACCAAGGGAAAAGAAATACCCCAGGGACTATCAGGTGATGGATGACGTTCTCAACCGTGGTGATGCTGTTGAACTTGCGAGGTTGCTTTCAGTTTCTCCCCAGCATGTACGCTCCTGGTGTCGTGCCCCTGAAACCGAAGATGAATTCGCTACTGGTCGTTTTGGCCCTCTTGCCCGCATTCGTACCATGATATCAATGATAAGAGATGATGATGGCGTTCCTGACCGGGCTTTTCCTATTGCTCAGTATATAGCACAGCTGTGCAAAGGGACATTTGTTCCTGACCTGCAACTGACCGAATCCATGGAATCTGACATCGTGCGTGATATATCCGCTGTTTTTAAGGAAACCGGCGAGGCTATCGAGGTCACCCGGAAAAATTGGCTGGAAAGAAACGGTAAAAACACGGAGCAGCAAAAGGCTCAGTGCCGCAGAGAAATAAACGAAGCTCTGGTGGCTTTGCTGCAACTCAGAGAGCATCTGGAGAGGCCAAGAGAACTATGACGAATACACATGAAGAAATACGCGTTATGCGGATAGAACTGAGTGAACTCAAACAACTTCTCCTTGATCTCAGAGAAAAGATTCATCAGCAATACCTGCAAGAAGATGAAATTCTCACCGTAAATGAAGCAGCGGCCCTGTTAAAGGTGTCAAAATCGACTTTGTTTCGATATGTGGCCAATCGATCAATTCCATATTCGAGACCATCGGGGAAAGCGAAAGGTGATCTGCGCTTTTCAAAGCGTGCTCTGTTGGAAACGATTCCACCGAAAAAGCATAAACGGCGGGGTAGAAAGACTCGGGAGATAACGGTGTTATGAAAAGAAAAACAAATCATTACAAACTGGAGGCTATAGTGGATATCGCAAAATTAATAGGCAAACAGTGTTCATATCGCCGTATTTACCAGAACGAGAGAACGGTTAGCGTCATTAGATCCATTGAAACAGTAGTTGAAGTTATCTCCAGCAAGGCAACCCCTGTTGAACATAAAATTTTATGTATGAAGAACGGTGATAAGGTTGCTCTTCAGTCCGTCTGGTTTGACTCCTCTATCGACTGTTTCAGCTCTTGAATTGCGCTGGATATCCCATCAAGCGAGGCTGTGATGCTACTGGTGGCGTCCTTGATTTCTATTGTCAGCCCTTCAATGGCTCCAATTCCATTCGGGTTATATGCATTACCAAAGCCTATTTTTTGCAGCTGATCGGAAATCTCGGCGGTGGCCTCTTTAATAAGTTTTTTAAGCTTCTCATCCATCGTCAATCCTCCTCTTGTTAGGTCAAAATCATGAATTAAGCACAGGTCCTCGTCCTCCGAACACAACTAAGGCGTTACAGGTGGTACTGGGTATCCTAATTGGATGGCGGGTGTTTTTGCAAATAAAAAAACACATGAGGTGGCACTGCTCAACCTTATTAAACCGAACAAAATCAAACAAGTGAAGCTGTGATAAAAAGGGAAAAGAAACATCCATGGTTGTGAGAAGTCCTCGATGCAGTCTTAAACAAAAGCGATGCTATAGAGCTGTCCAGGCGCTTATTCCTGCCCTGAAAAGAACAACGTGCGGTCGTTTTTGCAGCCGCCTTTTTTCGATGGCAGAGAAAACAACAAGGTCTACACCCTCCAACACTATCACGGGTCCTTCCTGGAGAATTGGAGGTACGGGTATGACGCCGCCCGGCGGTTTCTCGTGGATATATTTTTAAAAGTATCGGAAAAACGGAACGTTATTTCATTTTTTTTTAGGGTGCAGACTTGATTGATAGAAATGAAAAAAAGACCACTGCCTGTCCGCGTTGCGGGAGTCAGGAGTTGTGGCGTCACGGGAAAAACGGTGCGGGAAACCGACAGTGGCTTTGCCGCACCTGTGGACGGGTATTTGTCCTGAAGCCGTTTGGTATTACAGACGAAGTGAAAACAATTACCGACAGGCTGATAGGGGAGGGAATCCCTGTGCCTGTTATCACAAGGGTTATGGGAGGCTATGTTTCCCGCCGGTGGATCTATAACAGGAAGAGATTGATCAATGGTTGACAACATAACGCCAGAACCGGCTGAAAATATCCCATCTAAATTTGTCCTGGAATGTCTGGCGACTGAAGCAGAAGGTGATGGGGCGTTGTATGGCGCACTTTTTGCCGACAAGTTGTTATATGCGAAAACATCGGACACCTGGTTTATCTGGAACGGGAATTATTGGATACGTGACCGGGTTGATATGGCTATCGGCCTGGTGAAGTGTGTGGTCGAAAGGTATGGGGAGGAGATTATCGGTTTTGAAGAAAAAATCGATAAATCGAAAAAAGAAAATGACCCGGAAGACCATAAGGTCTTCAAAAAAAGTTGGGAAAATAAAATAAAATCGCTACAGGCAAAAATTAAGCAGCTCCGGCAGACGAAGGGCAGGAATGCCTGCCTGGATTTTGCCAAGAAAAATCTTGGAAATCCTCTCACCATAGTTGGTGACGAGTTTGACCAGGATCCCTGGCTCCTGGGTGTCACCAATGGAGTTATCGACCTCAAATCAGGGGAGCTGTATCCAGGCAAACCTGATCAAATGATTTCCAAAAGCTGCGCCTGCGAATATCTCGGCCTCGATGTTGATACATCGAGGTGGACAAATTTCCTGGAAACAATTTATGACGGTGACCAGGAGATTATAGAGTTTATGCAGCGCCTGCTCGGATATGGTCTCACCGGGCTCACCACGGAACACGTGTTCCCTTTCCTCCTGGGCTCCGGCCGCAATGGCAAATCTCTCCTGATGGAATCAATTATGCGGGTCATGGGCGACTATGCCGCGGTGATTCCATCAGACCTCTTTCTTCAGACAAACGCGCCCAGGAGTGCCTCCCAGGCGGACCCGGCAATCATGAAACTGGAAGGCCTCCGCCTGGCTGTTTCCTCAGAAGTTGAGGAAGGCAGCCGTTTTTCCGGTCTGCAGGTAAAAAAGCTCACGGGTGGCGACACCCTGGAGGGTCGAAACCCATACGACAAGGAACTCCGTAATTTCCGGCCAACCCACCTGGTGATGATGATCGGCAACCACGAACCGGCCCCACCATCAGGGGATCCAGCCTTTTGGGACAGGACCTTTCTCATCAAACACAAAATCAGGTTTGTAAAAACCGAGCCAGCAAAAAGCAACGAGCGACCGGCTGATCCAGATATCGCCGACAAGCTGGCCGAACTCGACACGGAGATCCTCTCCTGGCTGGTGGAGGGCTGCCTGAAATGGCAGGCGAATGGGAAAAAACTCAATCCTCCATCGTCAGTCCTCAAGGCCACGGAAGAATATGAGGAGGACGCCGACTTCATCGGCCAGTTTATCGAGTCATGCTGCCGGGTGGATGACTCCAACATAACCATAAGCAGCTCAGAGCTGTATATGGCTTTCACCATCTGGTTTAGGGAGACGATCAACGCCAAAAAGAACTATACACCCTCCCAGCGGGCCTTCGGGATCAAGCTCAAGGCCCGTGACGAGTTTAAGCGAATAAAGAAAAAAGGGGTGGTTTTTTACAAGGGAATCGCCCTTAACGCTGCGTGGATACAGAGAATTTTCACAGAAGATGACCAATCTTCTGTATCTGCAGGGGGGAGGAAGTAGACGGAAATCACATAGAAGTTTTTGCACGGAGGGCGGGGGGAGAAATATTTCTTTTAATTATAAGGTCTACATCCTCCCCCCTAAAAAAAAGAATAAAGAAAAAGAGTAAAAATAACATGATTTTAAATTAGACCATCCGAGGGGAGGATATACAAATTATCCTCCCCCCAAGGTCTACATCATCATCTGAGAGAAATGACAGACATTTTAACGTACCTTGAATCAGCCATTGGCTATACGCCTAAAAAAATTTCTACAGCCGACGGCGGCGAATATGCTTCCGCCTGCCCGGCATGTGGAGACGGCGGGAAAGGTCGAAAGTCCGACCGGTTTCACATCTGGCCGGAAAAGGAAAACAAGGGGCTGTGCAAGGGTCGTTTCTGGTGTCGCCAGTGCGGCATCTCAGGGGATACTATTTCATTCCTGCAAAAATTCGTAAACATGAATTTTCAGCAGGCATGCTCGGAGCTGGGCATAGTCCTGCCCAAAAACACGGGCGGTCGGAAACGAGGGTATCAGCCATCGGCATCACTGCCCGAGGCAGGCCCTGCGTGGCGGCCTAAAACATATCCTCACCCTGCCCCAAAATGGCAGGAAAAGGCAGAAAACCTCCTGGCTGACTGCCGGGATCGGCTGAAATCAGACGAAAACAGCCTTGCATGGCTGGCCGATAGAGGAATAACAGCGGAAATGGCCGATATATTCCGCCTCGGCTATAACCAGGGTTCCAGAGGTGGCGACCGATACCGCCCGACATCCGCCTGGGGGCTGCCTGAAAGGCAGGGCAAAGACGGCAGGCCAGGCCGTATCTGGATCCCCCGCGGCTGGGTAATCCCGGCATATGATGACCAGGGGCATATTATCCAGGTCAGGATCCGCCGCCTGGACGAAGATATCAAAAAATTTGCCGGAAATATCAAATATTACCCGGTCTCAGGGTCGTCGATGGCAACCATGGTCATCTACCCGTCTGCAGACGTTTTTGTTGTGGTCGAATGCGGGTTCGACGCCATCCTGATTGCCGGGGCAATGGGCGGTGGCCGGGTCGGCGCGATCACGACCTGGAATGTTTCAGCCAGACCGGACACCAGGGCACACGGGATACTGTCATCAGCCAGCCTCATCCTCAACGGCCTGGACTACGACAGGGCAGGAGAAAAAGAACAGTCCTGGTGGAACAAAACATACCCGCAAAACCGCCGCCTGCCGCAACCGAAAAACGGGATAAATGACCCTGGAGAGGCGTTTTCGGCCGGAGTGAATATCCAGGCATGGATAAAAGACTCCCTGCCGCGCGGCCTGCGCATCAAGCTGGGATATGAGGCAAATAAACCAGGGGTCGCAAAGACGGTTGCTGGTAATAACAAGCAACAACCAGCAGGGGATGATATGGCGCCAGATGTCCAGCGGCCCCTGGTCACGGAAATGACCCTGTCAAACGGCAAGGTTATCTATCTTACCGATGATCGTGAAGAATGGAAAAAACTAACCAGAATGAAAAAACCGGTTTTCACCGCGCGTGAACTGGCCAGCCTGAAAAAGGCGACATCAACCATGGACGAAAAAGAACGGCTGGCGGCGGCAATGCAGGTTATCGAATTAAAGGAAACTATCAGCGGATTTATCAGGGATGGTAGAGTTTTTGACAAAGGGGTTAAAACCGATGGCTGAAACACTCTTTTCCTCAAAAATCAAGGCATGGGAATACCTCGTAGACAACGGCTGGCAGATATCCCGTTCCCAATTTTACGAACATTGCCGGGACGGGCTCCTGCGGCCGCGGAAAAGTGACGGCGCGTACACCGTAAAGGCGGTGGAAAAGTACGCCACACTCCATGTCAAAAAGGCGGAGACAGGCAGGAAGGTGTCCGAATACGAGGACAAAATCAGGGAAGAAAAAATGAAAATCTCCCTGGAGCGCGAGCGGGTCGGGCTGGAAAAAGAAAAATTCGACCTGGCTGCAAAGCAGAGCAAATTCGTTCCGCGGGACGAATTCGAGCTGGCCATCGTCGCCCGCGCCGTGGCCTTTATGGCCCACCTGAACCATACCGTCCAGCAGAACGTGCCGGACTGGATCGCCCTGGTGGACGGCAACCAGTCCAGCGCCCCGGAACTGGTGGAGGCCATTGTCCGGGCAATCGAACAGCGCATGGGTGATTTCGCGGCCGATGCCGAGATAGATGTCATCATGGAGGCCGACTGATGGGCAGAATCGCGCCGGTTACCGACATCAGCAGGACAAAGACAGTGCGCCTGCGCACCTCGCCGACCTGGCTGCCGGAAAAATACCGCAACCGACAGGGCCGGGTCCGGATATCATTTAAGCCCACCGCAGGAGAAAAGCGGTTCTTCCGCCGCCGAAAGCATATCCTCCCCTCCGTCTGGGCACCAAAATACAGGGTTGTGACCTATGGCCCTCTGGAAGGCTCCAGGTGGGATAACGACTTCATGCCCCATATGCGGGGCATCATGGACGCCAGTTTTTTTCCATCGGTGCGCTATATCGGTAACTGCAAGTCGCCCCAGGGCGGCAGCTCCGCGGGGGCCGAAACCATCCTGGCATATATTTCCGACATGCAGCCCGGCCCCGCCTTTGTGGTCTACCCCGACAGGGATACCGGCACCAAGCGGTTTACCGATTATCTCCAGCCGGTCTTCAAAAAATCACCACGCCTGCGCCGGCTCCTCACCGGAACGTCATCGGATATGGCATCGATGCGGATAAAACTCCTCACCATGCTGATCTACCTTGGCTGGTCCGGCTCGGTCTCCTCCCTGGGCAATATCTCCGCCAGGTACCTGATCGGGGACGAGGTGGACAAATGGGTGAAATACGCCTCAAAAAAAGAGGCCACAACCCTCAAGCTCTTTTTCGAGCGCTTTCGCTCGTATGTCTACGGCGGTAAGTGCTGGTTGATCTCCACCCCGTCCGATCCGGATGGCCCGATCTGGCACTATATGACCAAAGAGGCCCAGGTCGTTTTCGAATATTACATCCCGTGCCCCGGCTGCGGCACTATCGGCCAGGTCGAATTTAAGAACATCAGGTTTGGCGATTGCCGGGACCCGGAGGAAATCGAGGAAAAAGACCTGGCAAAATACGTCTTCCCCTGCTGCGGCCTGGTGGGTGACGACAGGGTCAGGATAGCGGCGCTTAGAAAGGGGCTGTGGTACGAAAAACTGTCGGAAGAGAAAATAAAAGAAGGCACAAAACCACGGGAGCTCTTCGCCTGTCTGCGCGCAGAAAAGCCCCGGAAAATCTGCTTTCACTCCCCCGGCTGGATTTCTCCCCTGGTCACCAACTCGGAAATAGCTGCAGCCTTCCTCCGCGGCCTGAAAAACCCGGAGGACATGCACTATTTTGACAATCAGATCGCGGCAAAAGCCCACAGGCCATTTCGCCAGGCCAGGCAGACCGAGGCCATACTCGCCCTGCGGGATGATCGGCCGGAAGGACTTGTCCCCGGTGGCGGGCAGGTCGCCGCCCTGGTGGCAGGGATAGACACCCAGGACAACTCGTTTTTCTTTACCGTCCGGGCATTTGGCTGGGGGCTGGCTCAGGAATCATGGTTGATCAGGCACGGGGAGTTGGACAGTTTTGCGGCCCTTGAAGAGATCCTCTTTAACTCTGAATACCGGGATGCAGACGGCCTCTACTACCCGGTACACCTGGCCGTGATAGACTCCGGTGGCCACCGGACATCCGAGGTCTACGACTTTACCCGGATGCACCCCAACAGGGTGCTGGCCTATAAGGGCGCGTCAGGCCGTAAGGCAAAACCGTACACAAAATCGGTCATCGACACCTACCCCGGCACAAACACAAAAATACCAGGCGGGGTGGAGCTCTATATCTGCGACACCCACCACTACAAGGACCGGATGGCGGCAAAACTGCGTATCAAGCCGGACACCCCTGGGGCCTACCATCTCCACGCGGACACAACGGAAGAGTTTGCCGCCCATTACTGCGCGGAATATGTGGACGACCGCCGCCTCTGGCAGTGCCCGAAAAACAAAGCAAACCACTATTTTGACTGCGGAGTCATGGAAATGGTGGCCTCGGATATCCTCGGCATAAAATTTTTAAACAGGGAAGGAGAATAAATGGCCAGACCAACCATCAGCAAAATCGCCCTGGCAAAGAACAGGGCCGCAAACGGGGTTGATTATTCCCCCAGGCTTGGCGGCCTCTGTCCCTGGTGCGGGGAGAAATCGAGAATTTACAAAACAACGCCCTGGGAAGGGAACACGAGGATCCGGTATCACCGCTGTAAAAACCCAGGCTGCGTCCTGGCGGCCATGAAGATAACCATCAAATCAATAGAGGTGGATACATCAAATGTCGACACTGAAACAGTATAAAAAAATCAGGATAGTAACCAGGAAAAACAGGCTCCATATCCAGGCAGACGGCCAGGTCTTTTCCCCCACGGAGTTCGGCCGCATCCACCGCGACCTGAATCTGAACAGGGTGAGATCATTACTGAAAAAGCGGCGCCCGTCAGCTCTGCTCAGCTATATCAACGACAGTTTGTACCTGGAGCATCGCGGCCAGCCACAAGGTGCGACGATATACCGGTTTTCAGATGGCCGGCGATTCACTGTGCACGACCTTGTCGAGACAACCGGCCTGGAAATACCATCGGTCTATACCAGGCTGAAAAAATGGCAGAAGAAAAACCTGCCGGACAGTTACCTGACCAGTAAAAAAAATGCCGGATACCTGTCAGATAAAAGTCTGTTAAAGCAGCTGTCCGGTCGCAGGCGGATAAGCCTGGCCGCTATCCCAGGCCCCACCAGCCTGGAGCAAAAATATTTTGGAGGATAAACGATGAAAAACAAAATCACTGATTTAAACAACCATCTTTTTGAACAAATTGAACGTCTCAACGATGATGATTTAACAGGGGATAAACTCAGCGAAGAGATTGCCAGAGGAAAAGCAATATCAGGTATAGCCAAAGACATTACAGCAAATGCAAAGTTGGAACTTGAGGCCAGAAAAATAGCATGGGAGTGGAACAGGGAAAAGGGGGATCTGCCAAAAATGCTGGAGGCGGAGTAGATGGGACGTTTCAGATACACTCCTGAAATGATATTGTTTTTGCGAGATGGTTTTAAAAAACACAGACTGCGGATGCTGACGGCTCTGTTTAACAAACAATTCGGGACTGAAAAAAGCGAAAGTCAGATAAAATCATGCCTGAAAAACAATAAAATAAAAAGCGGTCGGAAAAAAGGGTTTAAGAAAGGTGAAAACATATGCCTCCTTACACCCGAGCAAGTTGATTTTGTAAGGAATGGTTATAAAAAAATGTCAAGAAAAGACCTGACGTCAGCACTCAACGAAAAATTCGGACTATCATTGAAGGTGAGTCAAGTTATTTCGTTCGTTAAAAATCATAAAATTCGTTCCGGGCGCACAGGGTTTTTTAAAAAAGGCGGCCAGAGTTGGAACAGAGGGACAAAGGGTTATACGGGCGCCAACAGGACCAGTTTCAAAAAGGGACATATGCCGAAAAATCACCGGCCTGTAGGTAGCGAACGCATAGACAAGGATGGATATATCCTGGTGAAGGTGTCTGAACGTAACCCATACAGCAGCAGCAATTCAGGTTGGTACAGACACAAGCATGTTGTTTTGTGGGAGAAATACAACGGTACTGTCCCTGTAGGTCACTGTGTCCGCTTCAAGGACGGTGACCGGACAAATATAACAATCGAAAACCTGGTGCTGGTCTCCAGGGGTGAAAATGCCAGGTTGACAAAAATGGAATACGGACAGCAACCCAATGAAATTAAACCGGTGCTGTTGAATATTGCCAGAATAGATCAGGCGATATTTGAGAGATCAAAGTCAAGCTAACGAGCATGTAGAAAAACAGCCCAGGCAACTGCAATTTTCCCACATATCTTTTCAAAAAAATTCAAATTTCAAAACAATTCAAAAAATATCCTGATGTAAAATTACTTTTTTCTCTAACATCCTCAATAAAGCAATTTATCTCACCAATTTCCAGCTTTTCCTAACCATTTTCCAGCAATCTACACAAAACCCATTCCATATGCATGCACCTTTTTAAGGTTATGGATAATGCAGAAAAGGTTCCACTGGATATTCACCTTCTTTTTCGATCTCAGGGTGAACCTGTTCAGACCGATTGTTGATCTGATATGGGCAAAAGGTGGTTCTCCTATTGCCAATCGCATGGAATAGATGGCCCTGCCAGCGGCTGAATCTATTTTTCGCTTCATCTTTTCTGCACAACTGGTTTTCTTCTTTTTATCCATGCGCCCAGTAAAATAGGCAACCTGACGTGTTTTGGTGCGATCAGGATAGCGAAGACATTTTGACCTCAGTTTGCAGGGAACACAGGCGGATTGGGGTGCCTGGAACCGGACAGAATGATGGCCTTTGGTAAAGATATTCCCACCACTTCTATAGAGCCGTTTCCCGGCAGGACAGATACAGTAACTCAGATCTTCGGGAAAGGTAAAATCAGCAGGTACAAAGAGGTTCTTTCTGCCTTCTCGTTTGGCCCGTTCTTTTCTTGTTCGATCCTTATATCTGCCGTAATCTTTGAACCTGGGATCCCGTTTTCTGAACTGGTTATCGGCTACATACGCGTCTATCTCTTTTTCTGCCAGCATCTCCATATTTTTATTTGCATGGTATCCGCTGTCTGCCAGGAGTTTTGCATCTTTAAAGACATCGTTGTCTTTTCCGGTTTCCTGTAAATTTTCGCTGATTTTGTCTATCATCGGTTCCAGCAGGTCCTGCTCACTGCCTTGACCATAGGCTTCGGCGGCTACTATCACCTGGGTTTTACTGTCCACGGCGGTAACACCGTTATAGCCCTGGATAACACCTTTTGAGGTCTTCATCTTGGCGGATTCATTGTCGGTAATATTGGATTTGACAGGTCTTTTGCCTTTTCCTCTCCGATCATCATTATTATCCAGCCATTTCCGTACCTTCTTTATATTTTTACGCAGGGATTTTACATATTTTTCTTTTTTCTCTTTGATATTTTCATCACTCTTTTCCTGGTCATTCATATGATGGTGGTTGACCATATTTGCTATAGCTGTTTCCATCTTCGTTACTTTTTTCTGAAAATCAGCCCTGGTTCCGCTCCAGGTAACAGAGGCGTTGCTGGGCATTTTGCAGCCGTCAATGGCAAACATCTCTCTGCCGATCAATTTCTGTTCATCGCAAACCAGAAGTACTTCAAGAAACAGTGAGACTATTTCCTTGTCCATGCTGGAAATAAAATCTGCAATTGTGGTGAAATGGGGACGACTGTCGGCAGACAGTGCCATAAAGATTACATTCTCACGACAGGCTCTCTCTATTTTACGGCTGCTCACAATCCCTCTGGAATAGGCAAAGAGAATGATTTTAAGCAGAATCTTCGGATCATAGGCCGGGGCACCGGAATCATCATTGTGATAGCGATCATTAAAGATGGAAAGATCAAGTTCATGATCAATGAGATAATTCAGCGTATATTCAAATGTGCCGGGAAGGATCTGATTTGCAAAATGGATGGGAATGAACTTGCCCTGAGCATAGGAATAAGGTTTATACCGTGCCATTGCAGCTCCATTTATCGAAGGTAAGGGGTATTTCGATCAATTTGCGACAGCAGTATAACATTTTTACACGTATTATTCAGTAGTTAATTTGTTTTGTTGACTTTTTCTACAGCTTGAACGGTTGAAATAAGGGGAAACAAGCGGCGTCCGCCTCCCAATACGGCAGTTATGGTGATTGGTTGGTAAAATCGGATGTAGCCTGAAAACCGCACTGCTTGTTTTCCCTCTTAATTGACTTGTTGTATTTACGTAACGGAAACTATGAAAATAGCACTACACGATAGCGAAGGTAAGGGCCACAAATACCCGAATCTTGCCTTGATGAAACTGAGTGCATGGCACAAAGCCCAAGGTGATACTGTAGCGTGGTTTAATCCTCTATTCGCTGACTACGACAAAGTGTATTCGTCGAAAGTTTTCACTTGGACACCGGAAGACCCTTATCTGCCGAAAGACACCATAAAAGGTGGCACTGGTTACGGGATTAAAATAGAGCTGCCAGAAGAAGTTGAGCATATTTGCCCTGATTATTCGCTTTATAACTGCCAAAAAAGTTACGGTTTTCTTACCCGTGGGTGTCCGAATAAATGCCAGTGGTGTTTTGTACCTGAAAAAGAAGGAGACATTAGAGGCCACGCAGATATTGAAGAGTTTATAAGACATAAAGAGGTTGTTTTGATGGACAACAACGTGCTTGCTGATACCCACGGGTTAAACCAAATCGTCAAGATCGGCAAAATGGGTATAAAGGTTGATTTCAACCAGGGTCTTGATGCAAGACTGATTGATAATGGTATAGCTAAGTGTCTTGGAAAGGTGAAATGGATTCGTCATATTCGGCTGGCCTGTGATTCTGTGAGTCAGATAGAGCCGATCCGCAAGGCTGTTGAATTATTACGCTGGCATAACGCCTGCCCAGCAGAGTTGTTTTGTTATGTGCTGGTTAAGGATATTGATGATGCGCTAGAAAGAGTCCGATTTTTAAAAGGCCTGTATGTGATTCCTTTCGCCCAACCATACAGAGATCCTGAAGGGAATGAACCTGCCCAAGAGTTAAAAGATTTTGCCCGGTGGGTGAATCACCGAGCAATTTACAAAAAGATACCATGGGAAGATTACAGGCACGCTGTGTGATCGTCCACTTAACGGCTGAGCTAACCTGCCCCAAGCATTTTACCAACCAAATTGGCACGAAGATGTGAGCATGGATAGCCTGCCAAGTTTATTTGAAAAACCGCCGTGCTTGGGGTCAGAGTTAAGCGATTTGTTCTGTGATTTTATGCAGTTGATTTTTTCAGTATATCCTTGACAGTATATTACCATAAGGTGTATATTTTGGGTATGAAAAAAAATATTTCAGACAACTTCGGTGCAAATGTTTTGATAATAGGACATCGTTGTTACCGATGCAAGCATGAATGGAAGCCCAATAATATGGAAAAACCCCTCGGGTCTGCCCTAAATGTAAATCCCCATACTGGGATAAGCCAAGAACAAATGGAGCAGGAAAATGAGCGAAGAGTTGATACAAAAAGATTTAATTGAGAATCCGGGTAAAATTGGAAAGTGGGACTTTTATAACATTGGCGCAACTACCATAAAGCAACTCAAGGAAAATAGAATTATCAGGAATGTGGATTACGGCCAAGAGGAAAAAAAGAAAGTGGACGCTTTAATAGTCCAAAATAAAAATGTAATTGCTGTAATTGAATACAAAAAACCTTCCCAGTTTAATACAACTCCTAAAAAGAAAAAAGCTGTTAAGCAAGAATTGATTGTTGCTCAAAAACTAAAAGCAAATGTGCTGATAGCAACCGATAAGCAAGAGAGTATCTGGATTAATGTATTAACGGGGAATGAAATAAAAGACGATGAAGGGAGAAAGATACAATACAATTTTGATTTCAATGACGACAACCTCCCCAAATTGATAGAAAAAATCATAGACTCAGTTAATCAAAGAAATGATCAAATAAAGCCTAGGGATTTAGTGAACCCAACTAGGCTTGCTAAACAAATATGGCAGGATATATGGTCGGTGAGCGGGGCAACTCCAGAAAATTGTTTATATACTTTCGTTGAGTTGTTCATTTTTAAATATTTAAGTGACCTGTCTGTGTTGAAAGGGATTTATAGTTTTAATAGTTTAATTAAAAGCTACGAAACGAACACGGAAGAGGAAGTGTTAGAAAATTATGCTCAAATTATTAGGCCTAAAATCAAAGAACTATTTCCAGAAAGCCATGACGATAAAACTACAATAATTAACGGGACTATTTTTGTTAGTAAGGCTCAAAAAGCTGTAAAGGGCTATAGCACTGTCTTTAAGAAAGTTTTGTTTAAATTCAATAACTATGGAAAATTAGAACACATTGATTATGACTTTAAAAGCCAGTTGTTTGAAAGCTTCCTGAAAGAAAGCATAAGTAAGAAAAATTGGGGCCAATTCTTTACACCTATAAAGGTGGTTCGGGCCATTGTTGAAATGGCAAAAGATGATATTAAAAATAGTGCGAGAATTTGCGACCCTGCTTGTGGTGTCGGAAAATTTCTTTTAGAGCCGATTAAGACAAGGCTGGATCAGTTCTATAAAATTAATAAAAATGGTATTGTACCCAAAATAACTATTCATGGCTTCGATAAAGGTTTTGATAAAGATGAGCAAAAAACAATCATATTGGCAAAAGCCAATATGTTGATTTATTTTTCTGACTTAATCAAAGAGAACTCTGGAATAACTAAGAATTTTGCCCAACTATTTAATGAAAGTTTTACGTTAAAAACAAACTCAATTCTAGGTACGCTTGCAGAGCCGGTAAAGGAAAAATATGATTTAATTTTAACAAACCCTCCTTACGTGACAAGCGGTAGTAGTAATTTAAAAGATGAAATAAAAAAAGATGGCGAATTAGAGAATTATTATAAAATTAATGCGATGGGGGTTGAGGGCTTATTTATGGAATGGATCATAAAGGCCTTGAAATCTGATGGGAAAGCTTTTGTAGTTGTACCTGATGGGATTTTTAACCGTCAAAATGATGCTAAATTGCGTAAATTTATTATTGAAGAATGCTTTTTGGATGCAATAATCTCATTGCCAGAAAAAACATTTTTTACCACACCCAAAAAAACGTACATTCTTGCTTTAACAAAAAAATCTAACAAAGAAACAAAACAAACCGAGCCAGTTTTTACATATTTTGTAAGCGAGATAGGTGAAACAAGGGATATTTACCGTTTTGATATGGAACAAAACGACTTGCAAGAAGCTGTTACCTTATTTACCTTTTTTAAAGGGAACAAAACACATTTTAGCAAAATCAATACTGACGAAAGATGTAAGATACAGCACATTGATAAATTTCACCCAGAAGATCATTGGTCTGTTGATAGATGGTGGACAAAAGATGAAAAAATTAAAATAGGTATAGTAGAGAAAGACAAATTGGTAACGCCAATAGAATTTAGCGAAAATATTAAAGATATTGCTGAATCCTTAAATGAATATAGCGATATAATAAAAGAAGCTTCTGTGAAAAACAAAAAAGTAAACGAGTTTAAGGAAGTCTGCTTAAATGATATTGGATACTTTAGATTATTTATCGGGAAAAGGTTATTAAAAAAAGATTTAATTAAAATACATGGTGATATACCTATTTATAGTGCCAATGTTTTTAAACCAATAGGTTTTCATGAGGAAAGCAACGTGTTGGATTTTAGTAATAATTTTGTTCTATGGGGGATAGATGGAGACTTTGATTTTAATTCATTACCCAAGGATACACCATTTGTTACCACAGACCACTGTGGAGCAATAAGAATATTGACAGACGATTTGTTGCCTGACTACTTGATGATACAATTAGAAAACGTTAAATCGTTATACGGATTTGATCGTGGGCTAAGGGCATCATTGAAGAATATGAAAAAAATTAAAATTTCAATCCCATTTAACCGTAGCGGTAAGATTGATATCGAGAAGCAATATGAAATAGTTGAAAAATACAAATCAATTCAAGAAATAAAAGAACAAATTGAAAAATTTAAAGAACAGATTGATTCATCAAAGATTGATTTTCGTTGACACAGAACAGTATTAATACATAGAAATCCCGCGGGGACAGGAAAAAAGCCGATTCCAACACAGGAATCGGCTTTTTTCCTGTACTCCAATAAAATAGCAAAAATCATGCCGGTGCACAAAACCGAGTACCACCGGTGGTAAATTACCACCAGTGGTAGTGGCCCTCTTTTTTTTTCCTCTTTTTCCCCCTACCCTCCAGACATAGCCCAGCGCTTCATTTTCGTAAAAAATATTTTTACCGGGAAAAGCCTGCATATGTCTCGCCTCACAGAACTCAGAGAAAGAAAAGCCCTCTACATTGCCAAGGAAAAAGCCCTGCTGGAAGGGTTGCAGTCATGGACCAGCCAGGATGGCATGGCAAACGAGCATGCCGCCCTGCGTGATGTTCGGGCGGAAATCAAATACCTTGACCGCGAAATAGCCCTGCTGGATGGCAGCGGCTTTGCGGCACAACCCTGTTTTTTTCCCGGACGGTAGCCATGGCAAACACGAAAAAAACCATATCGTCCAGGATCTCTCACTGGTACACCAGGGCCACCGGAGCAGTGCTGGCCCTGGTCTCTCCGGCAATGGCCTCCCGGTGGATGTTCGGCCGCGAGATGTATCGCGGCTTTGTGGCCGGGTCTCTCCGTGATGCCGATAGCAAGTTTATCCCGCGTTCCACGTCGGCAGATGCCGACGTCAAAAAAGCCTATAAAATTGTTGCTGCCCGCTGCCGCGACCAGGTGGCCAACAATTCGCTCATTTCCGGCGGCATCAACCGCATCTGCAATAACGTTGTGCGCGGGGGCATCCTCCCCCAGTTTAAATTTCGCACGCGCGACGGCAAGCTGGACCGCGACACAAACAGCAAGTGGCGGGTGCTCTTTACCCGCTGGACAAAATATTGCGATATAACCGGGCACGACTCCTATGGCTCGCTCCAGCGGCTCGGTCTTCGCCATATGTGGTCAGATGGCCAGTACCTTATCCACCGGGTATACGATACATCCCTGCCGGGCATTGTCCCTTTGCGCCTGGAGCTGATCGAATGCGACCAGCTCGACGCCCTGGTCGATGGCATTCTCCCCGGCGGTAACGTGGCCAGAAAGGGTATCGAATACGATGCCGCAACAGGCCGCCCGGTAGCCTATCATATTCTGCCGGAACACCCAGGCGATTACCTGGCCCTGGGCCGCAGAACCAAGTCGACTAGGATCCCGGCAACAGAGATTATCCATGTCTGGCGCCGGGACAGGATTTCCCAATACTCCGGGATCGCCTGGCTGGTGGCGGTGGTGATGGAGTCTTACCGCATGGAGGATTTCCGCCATATCACCCAGGATGCTGCCCGGATCCAGGCCACCTTCGCCGCGTTTTTAAAGTCCGCTTACCCCGGTTTCACGCTGGGTGGCGGCCTGAGTTTCGGCGGCCAGGCGGAACCGATCAGCCCGGCATCAACCGGGGAGAATGTCGAGGCACCGGAAGAGATCCGTCACAATGTTATCCAGCCATTGCCCACCGGCACCGATATCACCTTTGCCGCCCCCTCACACCCCGGCGACAATTACGAGCCCTTTGTCAAGGACTCCCAGCGCTGGCAGTCCGGCGGTCTCGGCATGTCGTTTGAGGCCTACGCCAACAACTATACCGATGCAAGCTATGCCTCGTCCCGCTCGGGCGCCCTGGAAGAGCGACTCAGCTACCAGGCCCAGCAGCAGTTTCTCGAAGAACAGATGAACCGCAAGGTCCTGGCCTGGTTTATAGAGGCGGCCTATATCGCCGGTCTCGCTCCTGGACGGATGGCCGGATATGCCCGCGACCCGCAACTCTATCACGAAATGGCAGAGGGGCAGTTCCCCGGCTGGTCATGGGTGGACCCGCGCAACGATGCCACGGCCTCGGAAAAAATACTCGACCTCAACCTGGACACCCACCGCAACCTGGCCGCCCAGCGTGGCCTCGACTGGTACGCCACCATCGAGGAGCTGATCGAGGAAGAACAACACCTCCTGGAGCTGGAAACGGTGCGCCAGGCCAGAAAAAAAATCGAGGAAGAAAACAATGCAGAATAGAGCAGCAGGAGAAATACAGAAGATCCTCCGCGGTGCCGGAATCCACCGCGGCATGTGGGCCCGGTCGGCCGAGATCATAACCAGGGCCGAAGCGGGTGCGGATGGCGGCTTTGACTGGGTCCTCACCACGGAAAAACCAACCATCATTTTTGACTGGGAGCGCTGGGAGTTTGTCGAGGAAATTCTCCTGGCAGACGGGATGCTGGTCCCGGCCTCCGGACAGGTGGTGCTGCTGGACAGCCACAGCAGGACATCGGTTAAGGATGTCCTCGGCCACGTCCGGGATTTTAAGGAAACCACCTCCGGCGAATTCGCGGCCCGCTCCGGCACGGTCTTTTTTGCCGAAGATTCGGCCAGCGCAGATGCCAGGAAAAAGGTGGAAGGCGGCCATATCACGGACGGGTCTGTCGGCTACCAGCCAAAAAAATCAATATGGGTTCCGGAGGACCACGAGGTAACAGTGTCCGGCCGGACATTTGTCGGCCCGGTCAGGGTCACATACGAGTGGATTTTAAAAGAATTTTCCATCACGCCCATCGGGGCAGATGTCCTGGCCAAGGTACGTTTACTCTGCGGCGCATAGTCCGCTCAAATAGAAAAATCTCTTATCAGGGAGAAAAAAGATGAATGAAAAACTGAGAAAATTTTTGGAAGCAAACGGGCTTCGTGCGGACGCGACAGAGCAGCAGGCATGGGACCTCTACTACCAGCTGAAAGACGACGGCATTGACCTTCCGGGAATCGACCCCGGTCAGCGATCCGCCCCAGGCGACCCTGGCGAAACAGGTGGTCGTGGCGACGGTAATGGCGACTCCGATCCCGGCCCTGGCGCTGGCGACCCGGCAGCCGTCCAGACCAGCCAGGCGGGGAGCCGCAGCTACAGCAAAGAAGAGCTGGACGAGATAGTCAACCAGCAGACAGTACGCGCCCTGGCTGCCGATGCCGAGCGGAGGTCTGCCGTCCAGTCCCTTATCAACGTGGCAGGAGTGGCCGACCTGGATAATGGTGATTTTGCCAGGTCCCTGGTCAACAACCCGGAAATCACCGCGGAACGGGCCTCGAACCTCATCCTCACCGAACTGCAGAAACGCAACAAACCCCTGGGCACCGGCACCATGTCCGCCCAGGTCGGCATGGAGGCAGGAGAAAAACTGCGGTCCGCTGTAACCCACGGCCTGATGATGCGCTCCGGGATTGCAGTGGAAGAGCCCGCGGCCGGAGCCGGAGAGTTCCGCGGCCGCTCCCTGCTGGAAATCTGCCGGGAGCTGCTGGAGATGGATGGCGTCAACTGCCGGGCCATGTCCAGGCTGGAGATTGCAGGCCGCGCCCTTGCCGCCAACTCCACTTCCGACTTTCCCCATATCTTCGCGGCCCTGGTCAACAAAACCCTGCTGGCGGCCTATAACGAGTGGCCCGCCACCTGGCGGCCATTTGTCGCCGTCACCTCGGCCATGGATTTTAAGGAAATCCACGCCATCAAGCTCTCGGGTTCTCCAGACCTCAAGGGGCTGGGGGAGAACGGGGAGTATAAACGGGCAGAATTCAGCGATGCCCAGGAATCCTACAAGATCATCACCAAGGGTATCCTGGTGGCGCTCACCCGCCAGATGATCATCAATGACGACCTGCGGGCCTTTACCCGCATCCCGCAGCTCTTCGGCGTTTCGGCCCGCCGGTTTGAGTCCGCCGCAGTCTACGCGCTGATTACCGGCAACCCGACAATGTCGGACGGCAAGGCGCTGTTCCACGCCGACCATAAAAACCTGGCCTCCAGCGGCACGGCGCTCACCTCGGCCTCGCTCGGTGTTGGCCGGGCCGCCATGCGCAAGCAAAAGGGGCTGGCTGGCGAGTCCATAGATGTCCAACCCGCCTTTCTCCTCACCCCGGTGGTCAAGGAAACCGACGCGGAGGTCCTGCTCAGGTCCTCGGCCCTGCCGGAGTCGAACATGTCTGCCGGAGTCCATAATCCATGGGCCGGAAAACTCACCCCCATTGCCGATCCACTGCTGGACGCGGCATCGGAGACGGCCTGGTACCTCCTGGCCCATCCGAACCAGGTGCCGGTCATCGAGGCCGCCTACCTGGAGGGCGAAGAGCAGCCATACGTCGAGGAGCAGATCGACTTCAAATCTGACGCCCTGGAGATCAAGTGCCGCCATGACTTCGGCACCGGAGTAGTTGACCACGTGGGCGCCTATAAAAACCCCGGCGCGTAATACGGCACGGGAATAAAGATTCGGCAGGTCTGTTTCGGCCTGCCGTAAAAAAGAGCGGAAAAAACAGAGGAAAAGAAAATGGCAAAAAATCATATACAGGAAGGCGTAGTAATTGACTGGACAAACGGCACCGGATCCGACGTGACGTCAGGCTCCGCTGTTGTCATCGGTGTCCTGGTCTGTGTTGCCCTGGGCAATATCGCCAACGGCGAAACCGGCCGGGTGGCAACCGAGCAGGTCTTCGAGCTCCCCAAGAACACCAGCCTGGCCATCAACCAGGGCGACAGGTGTTACTGGGACGTGGCCGACGGCAATATCAATAAAACCGCGGTGGACAATATCGACGCAGGGGTCGCCGTGGCCGATGCCGGGACAAGTGACGCCACGGTAAGAATCAAACTCAACGCGTAAACAGAAAAAGAGATGGCAACCGCACGGGAACATATGCTGGCCGACGCCAGGGCACTCTTCGACAGCGCGGACGGACCGGCAGTCGACGAGGTCGTGGACGGCGTTCCCCTGCGGGCCATTGTCCGCGGCCTTGAGCCGGATCCGGCAAAATATGACCGGCTCTTTGTGGAACGGGTTGCCCTCTGGCTTTTCCCAGGGGACCTTGATCCTTTTCCCCGCACGGGTGCCAGGGTGTTATTTCGTGGTCATGATTTTAAGGTGGAGATGAGTTCGGAATCTTCATTTTCTGATCATCTTATCCTTGTGAGGTTTGTAAACTGATGGGGCTTAATTTCGAAACTGAGTTTGACACTTCAGCATGGCAGGCAGGGCTTAATGCTCTCACCAAAAAAAGAATGAAGCTCGCTATGGGCGGTGCCCTGCAGAAGACGGCCAGCTTTGCCGGAAAGAAGGTAAAACGCGATATAGCCACCCGGCTGAAGCTGCCACAGAAGGCCCTGGAGAATCGTATCCATGTTCGCACCTTCAAAAAAGATGGTGTCCTGCGGGTGTGGATAGGTACTGAACACCTTTTCCCTTACAGTGTTGGAGTACCGTCCGTCTATGGCAAAACAAGAAAGAGTGGCGGGGTCAAGGTAAGGCGGTTGCGCTGGCCGGGAGCGTTTATGCCGAAAAAAGCCTTTAACCCTGGAAGTGTCTGGATCCGGATGAGTTCTGCGAAGTACACACCGGAGCTCTATCCTGGTAAAGGTTTTACGGCACGTGGGAAGTATGATGATCCACGTTTTCCAATTGTCCAGGCTGTCATCGAGATAGAAGACCTTGTCGAGGAGGCTTTTGGGCCGTTGCGTGATGAGATTGTGCAAAAATTTGAAACCCTGTTGTCAGCCGAAATCGACAAACAGATCATGATGAAAAAAGAGGCAGGGAGGGAGCAGGCTGCTTTCCGGGCCCGTTTCGAGGAGGCGGTCGGGAAATGAACAGGACCTTTGCCGATATGCTGAACAGTCGCCTGGCCGAACTGACATCCGGCCTCCTCTTTGACTATCAGCCGGACAACAGCACCGGCAGCAGGCCGATAACTATAACCGAATCAATGTTGGCTGATCCGTCCCGTGATGAGCCGGAAGGATCGGAGTTCCCTTTTGTGCGCTGGGCAATTTACCGGGGTTCTTTTGATTATCGCAGACCGGCACCGTTCAAGGTTGTAGTGGATGGTGCCATCTGGACTGCGGGAAATATTACTGACGGTACCAGGGACATTCAGACCCTGACTGTAGCCCTCGGCAAGATCACGGAAAAACGTGGTTTCCCGCCCTATCGCTTGAAAACCCCGATCGATTTTGTAACAGGTAACCCGGCCAGGGGTCACGAGGGGATTCAGCCCCACCCCTGGTATTACACAAGACTCTATCTTGAATTTTTGGTGCCATGGCACCGGGAGGAATAACAATGGAAAAAAAAGCGTGGTCAGCAACAGGGACAGTATACCTGGCGGCCCTGGATGAGAACAAGAATCCCGTCGGAGGTTTCAGGGAGGTGGGTAATGTCTATCCCCTGTCGCTGAAAGTGGAGACAGAGATAAAAAAACAGATATCAAGAATGAAAGGGACAGCCGGTCAGACCCTGCATACCAAGGCCAGTATCAAGGATATCACGGGCACTATGAATGTCCGGGAATGGAACGCGAAAAACCTGGCCTGGGCACTGTCCGGTGAGGAAGTGGCAATGACCGCTACGGCAGGTTCCGTTGCCGCGGAGTCCATTACTGTCGTCCTTGATGAATGGATCAAGCTGGGCCATGAGGATATCTCCAATCTTGCCGTGACCGGGCATACAGCCGGAACTGATTTTCTGGTAAATGAATCTCTTGGTTTGTTCAAGGCGCTCTCCAGTGGTGGTATTAGTGCCGGAGATCTGGATGTCGCTTATGACTATGCTGCAGAGTCCGGATATCGGGTGGATATAGGTACCAGGCCTCTGATCAGGGTGGCCATGCTGGTGGATGGTGAAAATGAATACGACGGCAGCCCGTTTATCGCAAAATTTGATGCCGTTGTGCTTTCGGCCAACGCGGAGATCAGCTTTATTTCCGATCCTGGCAGTGAGTATGACGAGTTGCCGTTTTCACTCAGTTTTGAAACACTGCCAGGCAAAACAAGCCCCGGTAGTATCAACAAGATAGCGATGTAGCCATCCGGCTGAATGAGAAAGAATATGGCTGGACCTGATGGTTCAGCCATAACGAGTAAATAAAAATGCGTAAATCAAAAATTATTTCGTTCAACGAAAAGGAAGTCACAGTCAAGGAGCTGACTGTGGCTGAGGTTGTCAGTGTCATTGAAGATATGGGAAATTACGAACCGCATGTTCTTGATATCCTGATGGACTTTGATATTCCAGTTTCAGTGGTGCTGCTTTCCACCGGGCTTGAGGAAAAGGATTTGATGGAAGGGGTTTCCCCATCAGGCCTTATCCCGCTTTATGAGGCTGTAGTCGAGGTAAACCCCACCTTGGCCGCGATGGCGGCGCGGCTGAGAAAAGTGGTGGAAAAAACAGCCTTGTCCGTACCGCCTGCAGGCTGATTATGCTGGGGCACCACCGGGTCTGGGACTACGGTATGTCCCTGTTTGTTACGGCGGTAAGGGAGGCGAACAGGAGCTAGTCCCACCACGGTTCGCCGATGATGTAGTAAATAGGATAACCCAGCAGCCAGAGAACAACCGACCAGGCGACAAAATGGACCATGATCGGGAAGGCGGTCATCAGCATGGCCGCCAAAAGAAAGAGCAGCAGGTGCAGTTGCGCCAGTTTTTTTACCATATGATCCTCCTTTAACCTTGTACTGATATCAATATACAACAGGACCATGACAACCGCAAAGAAACTTGTCTATACCCTCAAGGCAGTATACGAAGGCGAGAGCGAGGTGGCCAGGCTCAATAAGGATCTCAAAACGCTCGGGACCATCAAGGCTCTTGAGGGTATACAGAGAGATTTTGCGAGCACAAACAAGGAGTTTGTGGCCGCAAAGAAGCGGTTGCGTGATCTGAAAAAAGAGCTGCAAAGCTCAAAAGATCCGAAGCTTGCTCAATCACTGGCAAAGGTGGCCCTGCGGTCTGAGGAGCTGAGTATCCGCCATGAAAATCAGCAGGCGGCACTGTCCCGGTTAGAAACGGAACTTGAATCCGCCAGGTTAAAACAGGCTGCCTACGGCGGAGACACAAAGAAGAACACGGCCCTGGTCGCAGCCCTTACCCGGCGGCACGAGAGACAGAAGGCAGCGTTGGTCAATACCGGCGCGGCCCTGAAAAAGACCTCGTTGCGCGCCCAAGAGCTTGGCGAGGCATGGCAGAAGTCGTCTGATCCTAAAATTCTCAATGCCTATAAAAAGGCTGAATACCAGGTAAAAAAACTTTCCGGCAGTATCAGGAAACAGAAACAGTCCATGGACGAAGCCCGCACCTCACTGAAGGCTGCGGGTGTGGCCGCGGGTGATCTTGCCGGGGAATATAAACGGCTGGAAATCGCAACAACAGAGCAGGGTAGACAGATGGCCGCCATGTCCCATCTTGGTGTGCGATCTTTTGCGGAAATTGAAAAAGAAATACATGGACTGCGGCAGGCATATCGTGAACTGGAAAGAAGCGGCACCATGTCTTTCCGGGAACTTGGTGTGGCCAAGGACAGGATGCGGTCCAAGATTTCGGCCCTGAAGGAGCAGACCAACGGATGGACAAAACATATAGGCAGGGTACAGCAGGCCTGGGGCGGGGTACTCGGGGTGATTACCGCTGTTGCTGGTGCGGCAAAAGGTTTACAGCTCTTTGCCGGGTTTGATGATTCCATGCGGAGAGTTAAGGCGGTTTCTGGTGCAACAAAGAAGGATTTGCGGGATCTGACGGCTCTTGCCAAAAAAATGGGCCGGGAAACGCGGTTTTCCGCGACAGATGCAGCGCAAGGCATGGAGGAGTTGGCTCAGTCCGGCCAGTCCGTACGCGAGATATATTCCACCCTGCCACACGCCATGAATATGGCCGCCATTGCCGGAGGCACGATTAAGGAATCAGCCGACCTGAGCACCGACACCCTCAAGCAGTTCAACCTGACGGCGGACAGGACAGGTCATGTCACCGATGTGCTGACCAGGGGGTATACCCAGGCCAGCACATCCCTTACCCAGCTTGGAGAAGCCCTGACCTATGCGGGACCAGTGGCTTCGTCTTTCGGCTACAGCCTTGAAGATACGGTGGCTATTCTTGATGCTTATGCTGAGGCCGGGTTCAAGGGAAGCCGTGGAGGTACGGCCATGGTGGGCGGCCTGACACGGCTGGTTAAGCCGTCTCAGGAGGCGGCGGCAGTTCTGGAAAAATACAACATCCAGGTCTTTGACGGGGCCGGCAAGGTGAAAAATTTTGCTGATATCATTGAGGACCTGGGTCGCGCTGCTCTCTCTCCCACGGAAATGATGACCCTCTTCGGCCAGGAGGCTGGACCCGGAATGGCAGGCCTCCTGGCCCAGGGCGCCGGGGCCATCAGGGGTTTCCGGGCCGGGCTTGAAGATGTGGATGGCACAGCCGCAAAACTGGCAACGGACATGGAGTCTGGTCTCGGTGGTGCTCTTCGCAGCCTCGGCTCCAGCCTCAGTGCTGTGACCCTGGCCTTTGCCGCAACATTGGCACCGGCAATAAAGGTAGTGGCACAACTGCTCACCGTTCTTGCCAGAAGTATCTCTGCCCTGCCGGAGCCTTTAAAGGTGCTGGTCGGCGTGACAGGTGGCCTGGTAATGGCCTTTGCCGCCTGGCACCTGGGGCTGAAACATCTCTCCGCCGCCCTGCGGCTGGCTGTTCTTGATGTGGGTGCTCTTATTGGAAAGGGGAGGGCCCTGATTGGCTGGCTCAGTGAATTGAGCGGCGCGCTGGGCGGGGTTACTCAGGTTCTTGTCGCCTTTACCGTCGGCTGGGCAATCGGCAAGATGCTTAATCAGTTTGATGCAGTGAAACGGGCCGGGGTGCTGATGGCTGAGGGGCTGACCATTGCCTTTCTCAAGGTCAAACAGGCCTGGGCCTGGCTTTCAGGTGGTGATACTGCCGCCATCCAGAGAGAGATTGATGAGACAAAGCGGATCTATAACGAGATGTTTGACGAGATCGGCAGAAAGGCCACGGAAACGGCCGGGATTGTCCAGGATGCGCATCGGAAAATGACAACGGTGCCACCGCCAACCCAGCCACCGCCGAGCCAGCCGTCATCGGGCCAGAATCCACCGTCCCTGTCGGGTGATCAGTCGGGTAGCACCCCGGCCGCCGGGAATTCAGGTGCAGGCAATATCGGCCCCGCATCGCCTGAACAGCAGGCAGCGCGGGTAAAAAAAGCGACACTGTCCATGCTTGGGAGTTACACAAAGTTCAGGGAGAAATCCACAGCACTCATGGAATCGGCCATGAAAGACCAGATGGAAACCTTCTCCGGGTCCATGGATGAGATGGGGGATAAGTTCAAAAAGTTTGACGAAGGGTTCAGGGATATGCTTGGCGGGTTGCAGTCCGGCATGAAAAAATTTGCTTCCATGGGGATGGATATGGGCGTCTTCTCCGGCAAATCGCATGGAATGAATGTCGGGGGCGGATCAAAAAGGCAGCAGCCGGTGCAGAAAACACCGACCATAAAAGAGAAGGCCGAAAGTATTGACCCGGATCATATCCTTTCGGAAGATGTTCGTCAGGAACTGGCAAAGGAGGACTCATCACGATACAGGCACAAGGTCCGGGTAAAAGGAGTTCCTTCCGCAAGATCCATCCAGCCAGGTGGACAGTCCGGCCCTGAAAAGCCCGGAAAGAAACAACCGGAAAAAGTAGTGGAGGTCCGATTTAAGTCCGGCTCCCTTTATGGTGATGAATCCGCGGCGACAAAGGTCGTGGATGAGCTGCAGCGACTGGGGCAGATGGCATGATAACACTCGATACCATAGAGCTGCCTGAAGAGCTCTACTGGCAGGATGAAACGGCATGGGTACCTGTTCAGCAGCCGGAGCCGGCTCGGAGCCTTGACGGATCACTGCTGGTGGAACCGGCCACCATGCAGGGCGGCAGACCGATTACCCTGGTGGGGGGTGAAGACTCTGCCTGGGTGAGTTACGCCACTGTCAAGGCCCTGCTGGCCTACGCCTCCGTCGCAGGCAAGGTGATGACACTGACCCTGGGTGATGGCCGCGAATTTGATGTGATGTTCCGCTACCACGACGGTGGTCCCGTTTCGGCCACGCCGCTGTTTGACAGTCTGCCCCTGGCGGATGACGATGAATTTATACTGACCCTGCGACTGATGGAGGTAATAACATCCTGATATGGCAATTACAAAAACAGATATAAAACTGATGGCTTCAGAACGTCTCGACGACTCCGTTGACGGCGGTGGCCGCATGACCGGCACCGAGATTGTTGACGGGAATGTCAATAATCTTTTTCCGGATATCTCCAGACTTGACCGGGTTATGGGGCGGGTCAGCCTGCGCAAGGGTTTTGTCGCCGTGCTGACCGAGAACCAGGATACCTATTACGGTGTCAACGTGATTATTACCGACCCGGCAGAAGACCCGCTGGTCTCCGTCTGCATGTTCACCACCGACAATCCCTTTGACAAACGGGTGGGCGCCCGGGACAGAATAGAGAGTTATGTTGTCCAGGGTACCCGGTTTGCCGGTTATCTCTGGGGTCGGCATATCGCTGGAGCACGGGCCATTGCCCTGATCATGGAACCGAAAGAGGAACTGCCCGGTGTGGGCGATGTGTTGTACCTGGTTGAAGGTGACAATAGCCAGTATGTACGGATCACCGATGTATCGTCAAATAGTACCGCTTTTGATTCCACGGTTAAAAATGTTGTCACCTGCGGCATATCCGACCCCCTGCGCTTTGATTTTTACGGCTACGAGGTGGCGGATGCGAATAAGTCTGACAAGTCCCTGGTCTATACCACGCTGGTGGCCGATGCCGCTGCTTACTTCGGAGTGATGCGACCGACAGCCCAGATGAACAAGGGGGATCTGGTCGTTAATGTAGATTCCATCTATACCCACCTGGTACCAAGTGCCCAGTCCGAAAGCCCCATTGTGGACGTGACCGCGGGGACGGTGCCTGCCAGCTTCGCCTCCGGTGATGGTACGGATTTTCAGTACAGTTCTGCCCTGTATCAGCAGCCTGGTATATCAAACTACCTGCCTGTGCCAGCCGTCCCCGGAACCCTGACATTTGGTGGCCAGGGCCACTATTTTCATACCGTGGGTGACAAGGTCATTTACGACAATAACGGCCAGGAGGTGGGAACCATTGACCATGCCTCCGGCCGCATTGATTATTATCCCAATATTGCTCCTGTCCTCACCGGCAATACCGGATCGCTGACATTTCAACCGGCGGCAGGTGGTCTGCGCATCGGTAACTCAAAGGCCCTGCCCGTGCTGCTCTCCAACCGTGGTTATAACTATGTGACGTCCCTCGTTCCCCTGCCTGACCCCGGATCCGTGGTTGTGGATTATATGGCCCAGGGGAAATGGTATCGCCTGAAAGATGACGGCAACGGTGTTTTGCGGGGGATCTCTGGTTCCGGATCCGTTGATTACGGGACGGGCTCACTCATTATCACCTGTGGTGCCCTGCCCGATGCCGATACGGCTATCATGATCAACTGGGGCAATCCCATTGAATATATCAACCGGGGCGGCAAGACCCTCACCAACCGCTTTGTGCTCAACCATACGGTTGCCGAAGGATCTATTAACCCCGGATCGTTGCAGATCAAATGGTGGCAGGGCGGCCAGGAGCTGACCGCCACCGATGACGGCAGTGGTGCGATAACGGGCAGTGATGCCGGTGGGACAGTCATCTATGCCAGGGGCGAGATCCGCTTTACGCCGGCAGTGACCCCGGATGACGGCTCCCAGATCAGCTTTGAATATGAACAGTTCGCCAAGGTGATCCACAGCCAGGGAGTTTCCAGCGGGAACAACAGTTTTACCCTGCCATCATTTCCTGTAAAGCCCGGAACCCTGCATATGCAAATGGACTATTCCGGCCACGGTTATACCCGCACAGTGGATCTCCATGATGACGGCGCGGGCCATATCATCTGCGACCCGCCCCTGATCACCGTGGGAAAACCCCTGGGGCATGACTCGTGGGAAGGATCAACCAAAATTACAGTCCTGGAGACGGCGGGCACCATTGATTACAACACCGGGCAAATATTCTTTTATGGTACGGCCTCTGGCCTGGTGAAGTGGATTGAAAAGCAGATGAAAACCGAAACAGTGGAGGTTTGATTACAGAACATGGCCACCTATACATCTACAGGATACGCCCCTGGGTTCCCAAAGCCCCAGGTGCCGGACCCAAACACGCAGACCGACTCCAGGATAAAAACGAAAAGTGTCCAGGTCGAAAAGGTTGTCGCAAAAGAAGAACCCCTTGCCGGGTTTGGTGCCTCCGGCAACGCGTATATCACATACGCCCTTGCGAGTGCGGCCATAACAGCCGAGAGCGAATCGATAAACACGCCGCCGATCAGGCTCAACCTGACACCGGACACGGGCCAGCCGATTGTGGCCGGTTCGGTGCTGTTTTCTTTTTCGTCTGATATACAGGATGTGTACTACGACAGAAACGGCCTGCTCTACAGGAATATGGATATCCGTACCGGGGCCGGGATCGAATGCGGCACGGTGAATTACGCCACAGGGGAAGTGGTCATCAACAACTCGCGGGCCGGATCCGCAATTGCATCGGTAGAACTGCAATCCCTGGTGACAAAGTCGGGTACCCAGGTGGTGACCGAAGCCCATTTCAGAACGCCGGGTGCACCTGTCCGTCCGGGCTCGTTGTATGTACAGGGTACCCTGGTTGACGGCACACCTTTTAACGCCACCGCAGCCTTTGACGGTGATATTACCGGGGACTGTGTCCAGGGCGGGATTGACGTGGAGACAGGGATTGTCAATCTCTATTTCGGCTGCACCACTGACCCGGCAGGGAACGAAAATGAGGAATGGTACGATGCCGCCAATATCCGAACGGATGGTAAGCTCTGGGTGCCCATCCCGGTGGCGGCGGAGTCGATTACCTTTAATTGCGTAATTTACTCCTACCTGCCTCTGGATGCCGACCTGATCGGTATCGACCCGGTGCGGCTGCCGACTGATGGCCGGGTGCCGATTGTGAAAAAGGGCAATGTGGTGGTTATCCATAATAGTGTCAACGATACCCTGCCCGCGCCCCTTTCATCCGGTCAGGTGATTACTCTTTCCAGGGATAATGTCTCCCTGGTGGAGCTCTATGACGCGGATGGTGTCTTTGTCCCTTCAGCCGGAAATTATACCGTTGATCTGGCGGAGGGCAAGATCACCATGGACGCCTCTCTGGACCTGTCACCGTTTACCGAACCCCTGACCGCCATGCACCGCAGGGAAGATCGTTGTCTGGTGACCGATGTGCAGATAAACGGTCAGCTGGCCTTGGCCTCTGCCCTGTCCCACGATTATCCGGTGGCGGGCACCTATGTTTCCAGTGCCCTGGTTTTTGGTGATATTGCCGCCAGGGTCACCAACATGTTTGACCAGGTGACCTGGACAGGGCAATGGTCGGATCAACTGATAGGTGATGGCTGTGTGGCCAACTACAACGCAGTCAATTTCCCCTTTGTGGTGACCAACCGGGGGGCCATTGCCGAGAGATGGATGGTCAAGTTTACCTCGGCCACCACCTTTGACGTCATCGGCGAGAATGTCGGGGTGATTGCCTCGGGGGCCACCACCAACACCTGTGCGCCCATCAATCCCGCCACAGGTGTACCCTATTTTACAATTCCAAAGGAAGGGTGGGGCTCCGGCTGGGCAACGGGTAATATCCTGCGATTCAACACCCTGGCTGCCAACCCCCATATCTGGTTCTGCCGGACAACATTGTCGGGGCCGGTCACCGAACCTGATGACCAGTTTACCTTACAAATAAGAGGAGACGCGGACTGATGGGAGCACCGAAAATTTACAGATGGGATGATACGGACGCGCCGATCGGCAACGGGGCACGGGGATCATTGATCAATATCCTGAAAGCCTGCCTGGTGGATGGGTATGGCAGTAAACAGGCGGCGGGCTGGACTATGCCCTTTGTCAACGCTGCCGGAAGCCAGGCAGCCTTCAGGAATAATCCGACCAGCGGAACCGGATTTTTTCTCCATGTGGATAATGAATCGCCGACCGATTACTACCAGTACCAGAACAAGATCCAGGCGTATGAATCCATGTCGGACTATCAGACCGGTCTGGGCCAGTTTAACAGCGGCACTCAGTGGTATTTTTTGCCGAGCACCGTCGTCAATGGTGACGCGTCACCCAGGCCATGGCTGATAATTGCGGATGACAGATGTTTTTATCTCTGGTCCTGGGCCTCCAAAACAGATAACACGGTGGGAGCGGCAGATTACCAGACCCCGTTTCTCTTTTTCGGGGATATCATCTGCCGTGATCAAAATGATACCTGGGGGTGTGTCCTGAACGCCGATGCCAGTGTGTCGTTATATTCGAACAATCCATGGGCAATGTATGCATCAGGTACAGCGGGGAGCGCAAGCTGGCGGGCTCCACGTAAAGCAGATGGTACCGGATCCGCCTGGCAACTGGCAATGATCCATGGAGGCGGGCCATGCAATACTCCGCCGGGAAACTTTGGATTGCCCTATACCCAGGGAGGACCGCTCTACCTGTCCAGACCGTTTTTTAATGACGGGGTGGCCTACACCTTCCGTGGCCATCTACCGGGCCTGTATTTCCCCTGTCATTCTGGTTTCCCCTTTGACAACTTCCAGGAGCTTGATGTCGACGGAAAAACAATGATGGCGGTGAACTGCTATAACTATGCCTCGCACGCCCTTGTCCTGATCGATATCTCAGCCAGTTTCAGACCATAGACTATGAGTGCTTTTATCTTTGATTTTATCCGGGCGGGAGGCGATGTCCCCGCCAGAACAGACCGTCACTACCTGGCCGGAAAGGTAACGGTAAACGGCAGTCCTGCGGCCAGACGGGTAGTTGTTTTGGACCGTGATACTTTTACCTACCGTGGTTCCACCTGGTCGGATGCGACCACGGGGGACTGGGAACTGTCAGGCTTACCGGAGCATGAACCGGAGAGCCTTGTTGTACTTGCCCTGGATGAGGCGGGGGATTTTAACGCCGAGGTGGCTGACCATATCAGCCAGGTGATTCATACGTAAAAGGATACCAATGTGGCCTATGTTCCTCAACAGGGAGATAAACTGCGACACGACCTCACGTCCTATACCCCGATACAGGGTAACGGGCTGCTGTTCAGGCTCGCTGATGCAGGCCGGGTCTGTGAATATTTTGTGCCGCAGAACGGGCGCGAGATCCTCCTTGATCTCGAAGTATCTCCGGATGCTCCCCTTGATTTTGTCTTTGCCCGCAACTGTTATCCGCAAGAAACCGGTGAGACTCCGGATGAACCTCCCACCGAGGAGGGGGTGCCTCTTCTTCGGCCAGGTGTTTCCATGCCATGGGGGAATGGACCCGGCAAAGAAAGAAACTACGTCAGCCGCTGGCGTGATGCCGGGCATGTCTCTTCTCACAATAGATTGCGATGGCAGAATGACAGGAAGCATCAGGACAACGACCATGGTTTTCCCTGGGGAAAACTGGCAACTCCGGGTGGGCACTGGCGGGTTCTGTTTTCCAGGCTGGCCCGCTGTCCGGAAGTGGATATCAATGGTCTTTTCGGCTTTCCCCCCGAGCAGAAGAAAAAAACGGCGCTGCCCTGGGATGAGCTCAAGCTGCTCGAAGACAAGAACAGGATCCCCTTTCGATACCCGCCACGAAGAGAACATCAGTCTGAGCTGCCATGGCAGGAGAGTGGTAAATATCTTGATCCTGAAAAGCAGGTACCGTACAGGATCGGCCTCGCCAATGACCACCATCACACCACCCGGTGGGGAAAGAAATTTTACAAAGAGATCTGTCTGCGGGACTATCGGCTGGAAAAAGCGGCCGGAACAGCTCTGCTCTTTGATCTTGACACACCCATTGACCAGGTGGATGACGGTGCCCTTATCCGTTTTCATTTTGACTCACTCTCCTATGATCTGCGCTGCTCTCACCGGGAACCGTCCGGCTTTCGGGACGCCTATATCTATGTGCCATCGCCATTTGTGCCCGTCACTCCAACCAGGGGGCTGCATATCATTATGAACAATGTCCTGCTCACCAGGGTCAGTGATGATAAACCCCTGGACGCAACATCCATCTCCCTGACAACGAATTTCGGCTCGTGGTGCTGGGGTTTCGAGGCGACACTCAAAACCCTGGAATCCTATCTGGCCGCCAGACCGGACACATCCGGTAATAAAACCGTCAGGGCAACCGTCAATGGCTATGATTTCCTGTTCGAAATCGATGGGGCAAGCGAACAGGAACGGTTCGGAGAAAAGAGCTGGTCGGTCAGGGGACGGTCAATATCAGCTGAACTGGCACGGCCGGGAGCGGTGGCCGTCTCCTATACGGAGGGCAGTGACAGGAACGCGGTACAGCTGGCGGAGCGGGAACTTGAAAATACGGGCTGGACCATAGACTGGCAGACGGTGGACTGGCTGGTGAGCGCTGGAGCGTTTTCCTATACCGACAAGGTAAAAATGGAGGCGATCATCCGCATTGCCGAGGCTGTCGGTGCCCAGGTCCAGACAATAAGGGATGAAAAAAAGCTGGTTGTGTTGCCACGGTACAACGGATCTCCGTGGAACTGGGATACTGCCACCCCCGACCTGATCATTACCGAATCGGTGGTCAGACAGATCAGTCATGAGTGGGCACCGGGACCAGGCTATAACGGGATCTTTGTTACCGGCACCGCCCAGGGGGTTATGGCAAAGGTCAAGCGCACCGGTTCCGCAGGAGACCGGCTCGCTCCGATGGTTACTGACGCCCTGATAACACAGACCGCCGCCGCACGGGAGCGGGGACGTGTTGCACTGGCGGCAAGCGGGTCATGGCAGAATCTATCCATTGTCCTGCCGCTCTTTGCCCCTCCGGGTCAGCCTGGATTATTGCTGCCCGGTGCCCTGGTGAAGGTAGTGCGCCCGAGGGGAACATGGGTGGGCCAGGTGACCGGCAACCGGATCACCGGCATGAGAAACAACGGCCTCTCAGTGCGCCAGGTCATCAATGTGGAGCGGTGGCGTGGCTGATCTCTGGAGCAGATTCAGGGCATTGTTGCCATCCAGCCCCGTACTTGTCGGCACGGTGACGACCCTGCACGGCAACGGGACCTGTACTGTCACCATGCCTGGAGGTGGCACGGTGCGGGTTGTAGGGGAATCCGTTGCCGCTGGTAAAAAGGCTTTTATTAAAGATGGCATCGTTCAGGGTGAGGCCCCGAACCTGCCCTACTATGAATTGGAGGTTTGAAGATGAAAGAGAAAATGACAAGAATAACCTGGATCTGGACGGTATTGCTACTCTGGCTGGTATGGCTCTTTGTTGCAGCCTGCGCAGACAGCTCAACTAAAGGTGATATCAGGGATGTTGAGACGGATGTCACAATAAAGATCGAGCATAACTATGGAGAGATAAAACTCTCCCCGGATCTGGCCCTGGAGAGCAAGTCAAAAACCAGCCAGAAAACAAAGAACCAGGCGACCCAGAAAACACCAACTGATGCAAATATCAGTGTAATCCCAAAATAAAATGATCTGCCCAAACTGCGGATTGTCATTCACCGGCCCATGCTGCCCACGCTGCGGCTGGTCGGATGACGACTGCTGATAATTTCAAAATCAAAATTTTCTCCGGGAGGGAAAAAATGCATGTGAAAACAATGAGAATTTTAAAAGCAGCGGCGGCTCTTTTGTCTGTGGCTGGAATTACGGTATCGCCAGAAAATCTACAGGCTATCAATTCCGGTTTTTTGGCTCTGTATGCCATTTTTTCGGCAGTTCAGGCGTTAATTGACAATAAATAAAAATAAATAAAAAACAAGGCTGGTCCTCCCTGCACGGGAGCTTGGAGCAAAACTGATATGATCGAACTGTTACGGGAGTATTGGGCCATGGTTGTGGGTTTTTTCGGTATAGCGATATTCCAGGGCAGACTGAGTCAAAGGGTTAAGGCTCTGGAAGAAAAACCGGAATGCGTACCAGAGACAGTCTGTAGTGATCGACGGGATGCGTGCCAGAAAATGCAGGAAAAAGAGTTTGCCCATGGCAGTACCGAATTCGGCGATATCAAAAAACTCATTATGCAGGTAAAACGGTGTAGTGAAGAGCAGCATAAAATGATTATGGAACATCTCTTGAAAATGCATGAATAATGGGTGATATATCAAAAAACTTCAGCCGCCGGGAATTCGCATGCCATTGCGGATGCGGATTTGATACAGTTGATGCCGAGCTGCTGCACCTGCTGCAGACGGATATTCGGGATTACTATAATCAGCCGGTGACAATCCTTTCAGGTTGCCGCTGTTTTCAACACAACCTCAATACACCTGGTGCGGCCAGCGACTCCAGGCACATGGAAGCAAAGGCGGCAGATATCATAGTCTGTTCAGTCTCGCCCAGGGCGCTGTATCATTACCTGGACAGGAAGTATAAAAAGAAGTACGGACTGGGGTTATACCTGGATCGTATCCATGTAGATGTTCGCCCGTTTCGTGCCCGCTGGAAGAAGTGTTGAAAACAGGCTCAGGTGCCCAGGTGGTCAATTTTGTCTATGACTTCCAGGCGGTAGCTGTCCAGGGTATGGGTGTATCTCATCGCCATTTTCAGTGTTGAATGACCAAGGATGTCAGCGATAACCCTGATGTCTACACCGGCCATCAGCAGGTGGGATGCTGCAGTATGGCGGATATCATGGGGCTTGAAATGGGGTATTACTGGAAATCCAGGATAGGCTTGCTGGTCTTCCGCTTTGTTTTTAAGCTGTCGCCAGACCTGTTGCCAGCAGGAGCGGAAAATGCTGCCCGGTCGGAGCATGGTAGATGAAGAATGGCGATGTTCCGGTTTCAGAAAAAAAAAGCCGTCTTTCCCCGGTTCCAGAGAAGCAAGGGCTTCCGCCACTGTTTTTGTCATCGGGACGGTGCGGGGACGGCCCGATTTTGTTTTTTCGATTACAATATATCGTTTTTCCAGATTGATGTTGTCCTGGTGCAGCCTGGCGGCTTCACCCGTCCGCATACCAGTATGCATTAGAAGAACGACAAAAGGATAGAATTTCCTGTTTCTCAGAGTCTTGGCTTCCTGTATGACCAGGCGTGCCTCTTCGGAGGTCAGAAAACGCTGTCTGCCAGGGGTTGGAGGAATGCGATCCACATCATCCACCGGATTGTCCACGGGGATTTTCCATGTTTTTCTGGCAATGCGAAACATTTTGGACAACATTGCCAGTTCCTGCCGTATTGACGAATTTGATGCATTTTCCCTGATGCGCTGATTCTGGTAAATGTTGACCAGAGCACCATCAATATCCCCGAGCGGAGTATTTTTGCCAAGAATGCGCTCCAGGTGGCGTTTGCTGTAGCGTTCACGGTCCAACGTGGAGACAGCCTTACCCTTTGCCCTGCACTCTTCTCTATATTTGTCCAGAGCTTTACCAAGCAGTGCCTGTTGAGCAAGCCTGGGATCCTTGAATCTCTTTGCCCGTATAAGGGCTTCCTGCTCGGAGGCCCACGTCTTTGCATCACCTTTCAGGTCAAAGGTTTTCTTTATCGGCCGAAACCCTTTTCTGCGAATCACTGCCTGCCAGCAGATTCCATTTTTTCGCTCAACTTTAACAAAAGTTGCCATCGCTTCTGACTCTTGACTCAAATTATATGATTATGTAAACAGCAGTCGGGTACATTTTCGGGTACACTTATCTTGAAAATATATAAAAACATTTAATCACATATGAGTGAAAAATACAAGCAGGGAGGAAAAAACAGAAGACAGAACGCCCTGTTTATAAAGGGAAAATGAGAAAAAACAACGCTAAATCAGTGGTACACCCGGAGGGATTCGAACCCCCGACACCCGGATTCGAAGTCCGGTGCTCTATCCAGCTGAGCTACGGGTGCACATTGGTTGTGCAGTTGGATACCATGTTCGCCGGTTGAGGTCAACGGTAATATCTCTCCGGCGTATATTTCAGAGGGAGTCGGGAACCGTGCAGCCGATCAGGCGGGCCTGGGTTATGAAATAATCATCAGTCATTCCTGCAATAAAATCACAGATTTTTTTCTCATGTTTTAATTGATCCGGGTAAATGAAATCCAGGTCCGCCATCAGGTCAACGCCTGGTGGCAGGTTTTCTGGATTATTTTTCAGGCAATCAAGATAGAAGGCAAAAAGGGCCTGGTAGCAGTCCCGGATCAGGGGATGTTCCGTTTGGTCTCAGGGGCAAGATAGATTCGTTCGTAATTGAATTGTTTCAGCTCAAACAGGAGATCCGACACCTCTTCCCCAAAACCGATTCGAATTGCCTCCGGGTCTGTAAGGTTGCTGTTGCTGATGAGGTCCGTGACCAGATTGAAGACGATTGTTCCGTTGGTCCTGCCCAGTTTTTCCCCGCAGTTTTTCGGGATGTCATCGCGCCTGATCAGGTCGAGGATAATGGCGTCTTCAATATCCTTGCCGATATAGGCTATGGTATCTGCCAGGCGGACGACGCACCCTTCCGGAGTTGCTGGCAGGACAGCCAGTTCCGGGTCTTTTTCCTTGGCGGCCAGGCGCCTGTCAAATTCATTGAAATCTGAGATGGGCTGTGGTGACAATCGGCGTGAGTGCACTTCGCCGTCATGACACAGAATTCCGTCCAGGACCTGAAGTGTCAGGTTCCAGCCTCTTCCCTTGCGCTCCAGTTTATCAAGAAATCTAACGGACTGGATATTATGCTGGAAAGGGGAAAGGCCGTGCTCACGGCACAGTTCTGCGAGGAATTTTTCTCCGTCATGGCCAAAGGGCGGATGGCCGAGATCATGGCCAAGGGCTATTGCCTCTATAAGGTCCTCGTTAAGGCCGAGAAACCGGCCGATGGTTCTGGCTATTCTGGACACGAGCTGCACGTGGAGAACCCGGTGGGTGATATGGTCGTTATCCACAAGATGAAAAACCTGGGTTTTATCGATATAGCGGATATAGGCCCGGGAGTGGAGGATACGATCTGCGTCCAGGGCAAACTGCTGTCGGTATCCAGGTTTTTTTTCGGGATATCTCCTGATACCTTCGTTGCTTTTTGTGGCCGAAAATACGAGATTTTTCATCTCGTTCCCGTCGAGCTTTTCCAGAATTTTGAAAAGCGGGGATTGTTTTCTCATGGTCTTCATTTTATCGGGTTTTACGATTGCGATGTTGTGAAAAAATGAATACAGTTGCTCCAAATGAGATTTAAAACCATTTCAGGGAGATTGACCATGAAAATTTCGATAGAATACTGTACGAAGTGAAACTACGAACCGCGTGCCTCCAGTCTGGGGAAGAACTGAAGAAGAAGTTTAACGCAGAAATTGAATTGATTTCATCTTCAGGTGGTGTTTTTGAAATTACAGCCGATGGCAAACTGCTTTTCTCCAAAAAGAGCCTGGGGCGTTTTCCTGAAGATGGAGAAGTCGAGAGACTTATTCAATCCGGCTGAATGAAAAAAGAATTCAGGGGCAGTGGCGGGGGATTAATTTTCCTTGTGTTCAGGATCCAGGCAACCTGAGATACAGGAACTGCATTTTTCCTCCTGTCTGCCCTCGGTGCAGTATTCGGCAAAACCCCTGATGAGATCATCGCCTCCCCTCGGGCATTCTTTGATGAATTTGGTGAAGCTGATCATCCTGGCTATGATTTCCGGTGGTGCTGAATGTTCAATCCTGCAGGCACCTTCTTCGGCAATGGTTGTGTCTATTGCCAGCACTTCAATAAAAAAGCGTTTCAGTGCATCGTGACGAAAAATGACATCTTCCGCCACTGTTTTTCCATTGTCAGTCAGGGTGATGGCCTCGTAAGGGGCATAGTTGATAAGGCCTTTTTTAGACAGGGCTCTCAATGCTTCAGTGACGGAAGCCCGGCTGACATCAAGTTTTGCAGCAATTTCCTTACTGCGGGCAACAAGCTTTTCATCAATAATGTGATAGATAGCTTCTATGTAATCTTCCAGGCTTGCACTGAGATCCGCTTTCTCTTTCATGTTGATCTGTTGGTGAATAATGGGTATTGAGAGTGGACCGTTTTTACCGGTTGCGTGGCACTGGACGGTTCAGTCGCATTCTGTTTAACCTGAATCCGCGGGGCGGACTCTTTCGCAGGGAGGCAAGTGTTTTCCTGATCGTGCTTGGTTATGTTTTTATAACTGTGGTTCAGTATGATATTGTAATGATCACGAAGTTGCCACAGGTTGAGATGTAAAGTACAGTTCTTTCGGGGGAGAGTCAAGTCGGGACATGAGGACTGCTCTTGCTTTCCTTTGAATCAACTGGCATGTTTTCAGGTATTTTTATATATTATTTATACTGAATATTCAATATGTTATTAATAAAATATCACGGAGCCTTCGTGGGGCTGAAGTACTGTTATTATGCTTTGTGAACTGCGAATAAAAAATCTTGCATTGATTGAAACCCTGGACCTTGATTTCGATCGTCGAAATAGTGTTAATCTTGTTGTGATGACAGGAGAAACAGGTGCCGGAAAATCAATCATGCTGCGGGCCATTCATCTTCTGACCGGCGGTCGGGCGTCTCTTGACTGGGTACGAAACGGTGCCCAATCTTGTGAAATTGAAGCCCTTTTTGAGTTGAACCCCGCCCATTCCCATCTACTGAAAAAACTGGACGAGGCCGGTTTCGGCAATGACTGTCAGGTTATCATAAAAAGAGTAATCACCCGATCCGGACGATCAAGGCTTTATGTCAATGGTTCTCTGGCAACAGCCAGAACCGTTTCAGATCTGACTGCGGATATGTTGAGTGTCGCGGGTCAGCACGATCATCAGAAACTGCTGCAGCCAGCTCTGCACCTGGATATTCTTGATACACTGGGAGAACACTGGCCGATGCGCAGGGAACTGGGTAATCTTTTTGCCGAATGGCAGGACAGGAAAACCCGGCTGTCCCGGTTGCGTGAAGAAGAGCAGGAAAAGGAGCAGAAACGGGATTTCCTTAAATTTCAGGTAAATGAAATCAGAGAAGCGGAGCTTGAACCAGGTGAGGATGAGTCGCTGGCACTGGAAAAGAAACGGCTTAAAAGTGCGGACATCCTTATAAAGGTGAGTCGGGAAAGTTACCGTCTGCTGTCTGCTGAGTTGATGGATGGACTGATCCGGCTGCGCAGAAATATGGAACAGCTTGCCGAGCTTGACCCCGGTGCAGAAAAAATCAGGGAGGAAATCAGCGGTTTCACTTATCTTGCCGAGGATCATGTCCACGAACTGCGATATTACAGGGATTCCCTGGAGAGTGATCCTCTCCGTCTGGAAATTGTCAGTGAGCGATTGGATATGATCCGACGCCTCAAGCGGAAATATGGTGAAAGCCTGGATGAAATTCTTGAATTTGCACACAAAGGTGAAAAGGAGTTACAGCGCCTTGACAATATGGACAGGCAGATAGAAGAGCTGGAGGCGGAAGTTGACAGGGCGGAGCGGGCTGCCTGCAGGGTTGCGCGGGACTTATCTCTGGCCCGCAGGAAGACGGCCCTGGCCATGGAGGAGGCCATGGAAAAGGAATTGCGCTCTCTGGCCTTTGATAACGCCGGGTTTCATGTCAACTGGCAGGATGTGGAACAGGTACCTGAAAAATTGCGGGCAACGGGATGGGATCGTGGCGAATTCTTTTTTTCCGCCAATCCGGGGGAGCCACCTAAACCCTTGGCGAAAGTCGCTTCCGGTGGTGAACTGTCCCGGTTGATGCTGGCCATGAAATGTCTTCTGGCCAGAAAAGATATGGTTGAAACAGTTATCTTTGACGAGGTGGATGCTGGAATCGGTGGCGAAGCAGCGGAGGCGGTTGCCAGAAAAATCAGAGAGCTGGCCGAACATCATCAGGTTTTCTGCATTACCCACCTGCCCCAGATTGCCGCACGGGGGACACTTCACTTCCGGGTCAAAAAGGAGGTTGCTGACGGTCGGACTCAGTCTGCGGTGGAACCTCTCGGCTCCGCACAGCGGGTGGAAGAACTGATGCGGATGCTGGCAGGTGAGTCGGCAACGGAACAGACAAGGATCTGGGCTGAACAGCTTTTGACTGCGGGAAGTGAATCATGAGAAAAATAAAAGCGCTGGCCCTTTTTTCCGGCGGCCTGGACTCTATTCTGGCAACCCGTCTGGTGATGTCCCAGGGGATTGATGTCACTGCCATTCAGTTTGTGACTCCGTTTTTCAATTACAGGATTCTGGCGGACAGAGAGGCTCACCGCAAAAGAATGTACAAGCTCTACGGCATTCATGTGGATTTGTTTGATATCAGTTCAGAATATCTAGAACTTTTGAAGAATCCGGTCCACGGATTCGGCAAAAATTTCAATCCCTGTATTGACTGCAAGATTTTCATGCTGTCAAAAGCAAAAGAAATGATGGATGAAAGGGGGGCAAAATTCCTGATTACCGGCGAAGTTCTCGGGCAGCGTCCCATGTCCCAGCGCAGGGATACCTTGAATGTGATCGAGAGAGATTCAGGGACCAGGTCCTTTCTTTTAAGGCCGCTCAGTGCAAAGCTCATGGTGGAAACAGAAGCGGAAAAGAAAGGCTGGGTGGACAGGGAGAAACTTCTTGATTTTAGCGGTCGAGGGCGTTCCCGGCAGATTTCCCTGGCAAAAGAGTATGGTATTGCCGATTTTCCGGCACCGGCCGGAGGGTGTATTCTGGCCGACCCCATCCTCAGCCGCAGGATAAGCCAGCTTTACTCCGATGATTCCCCCTGTCTGCTGCCGAAATCACAACTGAAGATGTGCGACTGCTGCTGGTCGGCAGACAGTTTCTCCTGCCCGGTGGTGGATGGTTGGTTCTCGGCCGGGATGAACGGGACAATGACAGACTGGAAACACTTGCTGGAGAAGATGACGCGCTCCTGTGGATGGAACAGCGACCTGGTCCGACAGCCCTGTTGAGAAGAGCGGCTACATGGTACGGGGACCCCAAGGCTCTGGCTCGAGATCTGAAACTGGCGGCACGTCTTGTTGTCCGCTACGGTCGAAAAATTGACGGCAGACGCCCCCCCGGTGAAGTGACGATCACCCTGGCTGAACGTTCGGAAAAAACTGTTGTTCCTTTTCTGGAAGATTCTGTTTTCAGGGACTGGATGATGCAGTAGCCGGTGAACTGATGAGAAATACAGGTTACAGGTCAAAAATCTCCCTGATACTTTCCTCAAAGGCGTAAACGGTGCTGCTTTTTTTCAGTTTTTTGAACGGTTTCTTCTTTTCCGGAAAAGAGGCAATAAGGTAAAGCCACAGCTGCTTCATTCGACCGAGAAGGTGACCCGGCCCGCTCAATCGTTCCCTGTACCCGGTGTAGAGTTCTTCGTGAAAGGCGAAAAGCCTGGTTCTTCTTTCTTCCCGGTTTTCGCTCTGCAGCCCCTTGATTTCCTCCGCCAGAAACGGGTTCATGAGCAGTCCCCGGCCGATCATCCAGGTGGAGGTATCAGGAAAGTGGTGAGCCAGTTCTGTAAATCCGTTCCTGGTTGTAATATCCCCATTGTACACAAGAATATGGTGGCTCAGCTCCAGACAGGTGGCAAAACTTTTGGGGTCGGTTTGTCCCCTGTACTGCTGTTTTCCCAGGCGGGTGTGAATGATGATTTCCTTCAGTGGAAAATCGTTGAGACGGGGCAGGAGGTGGAAGAGTTCCTCTTTTTGTTGATAGCCAAGACGTGTTTTTATGGACAGTTTCATCTGTGTCCTGCTGGTGACTTTTTCCAGCAGAAACAGTATTTTCTCGGGATAAGGGAGCAGGCCTGAACCTCTTTTTTTTCTGGCAACCATGGGAGCTGGACAGCCCAGGTTCCAGTTGATATGGCAATAACCGAGATCGGCCAGGCGACCGGCCAGGACAAGAAAGTCATCGGGATCCGTGTGGAGAAGTTGAGGGATGGGCGGAATGTTGTTGGTTTCCGGCAATATATCCTGGAGCATTCTGTCGTTGTACTGGCAGTTTTTCTGGGGATTGATGAAAGGGGCAACTGCCGCATCAATCCCGTTGAAATGACGAAAAAAGGTGTTGCGAAACAGGACATCTGTTACTCCTCTGATGGGAGCCAGGTAAATGAAGGGTTGTCTGCTGTTTTGAGAAGTGTCCATTTTAACTGTGTATGATAGAGAACCACTATGCTATAATTATTACCTAACCCGCATTTTTCATCAGTTCAGGCGGCGTCAGCTACAAAATTTTCAAGAGTAAATAATAGTTGTCTATATTTACTGTTGAAATATTGCAGAAGATGGCGTCGCCTGGGCTGACCTTGGGTGAACATTGTGTCAATTTTGTTCGACTACTGATAGTTGGCTAATTATTTGTATTCTACAGCTCATCTCAAAATTGACACAATGTTCATGAGAAATGCGGGCTAAATCCTGCAATTGCCAGTCCCGCAGGGCAGGAAAATGAAGAAAAAATCGTCTCATGCAATCGGTGAGCCGAAAAGAACACGTTTCTTCAATACCATACCGATCAGGTAAGGGAATTTTTTTTCTTATCATTTTTTAAGTGCAGGTTAAGAGAAAGTATTTTTGTGGAATGTAGGGGAAAATGAGAAGTGTGTAAAGTAAAACTCCAGAACCTGGCCCGTCTGTCTGCATATTATCCGGAGCGGCTGCTGAAAGCCCTCGCGGAAGCGGCCGGTCGTGATGGAATCGAGCTGCATGTCGTGGGGGGAACGGTACGGGATATGCTTATGGGAAAGCATCCGGGAGATCTGGATATTGCCCTGGAAAAAGGTGCGATTCCCTTTGTTCATACCGTTATCTCCACTCTGGGCGGGGGAGCTTTGTTGATCTTTCCGGTCCTGAGGCTGAAGGGGCCCGCCTGGTCTGGCAGAACATCCAGATAGACGTAGCCGATTACAGAAAGAATGCATCCACCATTGAGGAAGATCTGTTGCGGCGGGATTTTACCATAAACAGTATGGCCGTACCTTTTGAAAATCTTTCTGGTGATGGGCTCAAAGCGGATCTGCTGGACCCGGCCGGCGGTTTGACGGATCTGCAGGGCGGAGTACTGCGCCATTGCGGGGGTGCCTTTGCTGATGACCCGGTCCGTATGGTCCGCGGTTTTCGCTTTCAGGCTACGATGGGGTTTTCTCTGGTGCCGGAAACAATGTCGGCAGTTCAGGAAAATTGCTCACTGATCAGTCGAGTGGCACCGGAGAGAATCCGTGTTGAACTGGATATGATTTTTTCCTCGAATAAAACCGCAGCAACCCTGAAAGATATGCACGCGACCACCCTTCTTGAAAAACTGTTGCCGGAACTGTATTGGGGAAGGGGTGTTGCCCAGCCGAGATTTCATCGCCTGGATGTTTTTGATCACAATATGCTGGCGCTGGAGATGATGGAGGAGCTGATTGCCTCCCCCGAAACATATTTTCCGAAAGCGGGTGAGAACTTGAAACAATATCTCAAGGATGAACATGTGGTCTGCGGGCTGAAATGGGCTGCACTTCTGCACGATATCGGCAAGCCGGGAACCAGGGGGAAAAGTGAAAAGGAGGCTGGACGGGTGACCTTTTACGGCCACGATGAGGCAGGAAAAAACCATTTCTCCGACTTTGCAAAACGGATGCGCTGGAGTGGCAGGGATACTGATTTTGTTGCTTCTCTCATTGGCATGCACATGCATCCCTTTCATCTCTGTAACAATGTCAGAACAGGAGGGATTACAAAAAGGGCCGCTCTAAAACTCTGTAAACGGGCCGGCGACAGGCTGCCTGCTCTTTTTCTTCTGGCCATGGCAGACAGCCTGGCCGGCAGGGGGAGCAGAAACCCGAGAATATGGAACAGGAGATAGCATTGCTTTTTGATGAAGTGTGCAGAGAGTACAGGGAGAGTATAAGGCCGGTACTCAAGGGCCCGCGTCTGCTCACCGGAACCGATCTGAAAGAGTTGTTCGGTCTGGCTCCCGGTCCTTTTTTTTCCACAATCCTTGACGGGCTGGAAACAGCCAGAGTGGAAAGTGAGGTGAGAGATCGGAGTTCCGCCATCAGTTGGGTGGAGACATTTCTGGGAAATGCGGGATACGTCTTGTCAAAGAAAAATAAATGGACTAAAACGTGCGTAAAGTAAACGATTACTATGCTAAGAAGGCCAGAAAGAATAAGTTTCCAGCCAGGTCTGTCTATAAACTGGAAGAGGCCCAGCAAAAATATAAATTTATTCGTAAGAGGGACAGTGTTCTGGATCTCGGCTGTTATCCGGGGAGCTGGTCGCTCTATGCCTCGGAAATAGTCGGCCCGAAAGGTATAGTGGTCGGGGTGGACCTGCAGCAGGCTGATTGCAGTCCCCGTCCCGGGGGGGCACCTATCCACTGGCTCTGCCAGGATATTACTGCTCCAGAACTGGTGCCCATGGTTCGCAGGTTCAGGCCTGCTTTCCGTGTGCTGATCTCGGACCTTGCACCGAGAACCTCAGGGAGTCGCTGGGTGGATGCCCAGAGGTCTCTTGACCTTGTCAATACAACCCTGTCCCTGGCCGAACTGCTGTTATTGAATAAGGGGCATTATATCTGCAAAGTCTTTCAGGGAGAGGATTTTCCCGATTTTGTGAAAAAGATGAGAAGCCAATTCGGTATGGTCAAGGTGATAAAGCCGAAAAGCTCCCGGGTTGAGAGCAGGGAAGTTTTTGTGCTTGGAATGGAATACAGGAAACCTGCAGGTTCTTCCAGGTAAGTCATATGATAGACCTGGATCCGTGACAATGTTTTTTTTGATTTTAAGGAATACGCTGAAAATAATCACTTGTTGCCCTGCGGGGCATCTGTTCACGGGTTCAGGATAGATTTATTAATTATCAACAGGTATAAAATATGTCAGGACACTCAAAGTGGTCAACGATCAAGAGGAAAAAAGGAGCCAATGATGCCAGGCGGGGCAAGATCTTCACCCGGCTTATCAAGGAGATTACTGTTGCTGCAAGAACCGGTGGCGGGGACCCGGAGGGTAATCCCAGGCTGAGGGCGGCAATAGCCTCGGCCAAGGCGGAAAATATGCCCAAGGATAATATTGCCAGGGCAATCAAAAAAGGCACCGGTGAAATAGCCGGTGAAGTTTATGATGAAATCCTCTACGAAGGATATGGTCCGGGCGGAGTTGCCGTGCTGGTGGAGTGTATGACCGACAACCGGAACAGGACCGTGGCTGATGTGCGGCATTACTTCACCAAGAGTAACGGGAATCTGGGAGAGTCCGGCTGTGTTGCCTGGATGTTTGAAAAAAAGGGTCTGATTCTTGTGGACAAGGAGACCGTGTCCGAAGAAGAATTGATGGATCACGCCCTGGAGGCGGGTGCCGATGATATCATTGAGGAAGAAAGTGAATTCCAGATTCTGACACCACCGGAAGATATGGACGATGTCCGCAGTGGGCTCGAAGAGGCCGGTATCAGTTTTATAGAGGCTTCCATTTCCATGATTCCCAAGAATACAGTGGATGTGACAGATGAAAAGGTGGCACGATCCCTCCTGAAACTGCTTGAAAACCTCGAAGATCATGATGATGTGCAGAAAGTGCACGCCAATTTTGATATTGACGATGAGCTGATGGAACAGCTCTCGTAAAGTCGGACCGGGAGTCGGAAAAAAAGTGGAACGTATCCTCGGGATTGATCCCGGCAGCAGGATTACCGGATATGGCGTTATAGACGCTGAAAGAAACGGGCTTTCCTTTGTCGCCTGTGGTGTTATTAAAACAACGACGGATTATCCGTTTTCTTTCCGACTCAACGAGATATTTGAAGGAATTAACGAAGTTATCCAGGTTCATAATCCCGTTATCGGAGCTGTAGAGGATGTGTTTCTGGCCACGAACCCACGTTCGGCACTGAAGCTGGGGCATGCCCGTGGAGCGGCTGTCGTGGCGGCCATGCAGAATGGGCTGACTGTCTATGATTATAGTCCCCGGGCGGTAAAGCAGGCTGTGGCCGGTTACGGGCAGGCGGAAAAACCTCAGGTGCTTCATATGGTCAAGGCTCTGCTGTCCCTGAATGGTTCACCCAGCCCGGATGCGGCTGATGCACTGGCTGTGGCTATTTGTCATGCCAATCAATTTCACCTGTAAATATAAAAATAATGATTGCAGCACTTACCGGCAGAGTTTTCTCAATACAGGCGGACAGGGCGGTTATCGATGTCGCTGGGGTGGGTTACGAGGTTTTTCTGGCCACAGACAGTGTGGCCCGGCTGCCGGAAGTGGGGGAGGAAATTCTTCTCCATATCCATACCAATGTCCGGGAAGATGCCATCACTCTTTACGGTTTCCTGGAACCTGAGGCAAAAGAGCTTTTCCTTATCCTGAAAACGGTGTCCGGAATCGGTCCCAAGCTGGCCCTTGCCATGCTGTCTGGACTTCATGTTGCAGATCTCTGTCGGGCAATAACAGAAGGGGATATCAAGACGTTGACCACTCTTCAGGGAGTTGGCAGGAAAACAGCCGAGCGGGTCTGTGTCGATTTAAAGGAAAAAGTCGGACACCTGGTGCAGGGGGAGTGAGCCTCACGTCTGTTCATCAGCCGGTGGTTCCGGTGGCCGGTTCACCGGTGGCGGATGCCATCTCTGCTCTGGTCAATCTCGGGTATTCTGATCCCGTGGCAAGAGAAACTCTCGGTTCGGTCAAAAAAAGGCTGGGTAATGATTCTTTCGGGGAGATGGGAGTGGAAGAACTGATCCGTGAGGCGTTGAGGACTCTTGTATGAATATTGAGGAAAATATTTCGGCGGATGAACGACTGGTCAGTCCGAAACCGGCCGGCAGAGAGCCATCCGGTGATACCGGGCTTCGTCCCAGGAGCCTGGAGGAGTATATCGGCCAGGAAACCCTGTGCAAAAGCCTTTCTATTTTTATCCAGGCGGCCAGGGGCGGGGTGAGCCGCTGGATCATGTTCTTTTTCATGGTTTTCCAGGCCTTGGCAAAACAACCCTGTCCTATATCATCGCCAACGAGATGGGGGCCGGCATCAAGATGACCTCTGGTCCTGTCATTGAAAAGCAGGGAGATCTCGCGGCGATCCTGACCAGTCTTCAGGAGGGGGATGTCCTCTTTATTGATGAAATTCACAGGCTCAATCATGTGGTGGAAGAAGTTCTTTATCCTGCCATGGAGGATTTTCAGCTGGATCTTATTATCGGTCAGGGGCCCGGGGCTCGCTCGGTGAAAATGGATCTTCCCAGGTTCACCCTGGTGGGGGCCACCACGAGGACCGGCCTGCTGACACCGCCCCTGCGTGATCGTTTCGGGGTGATTCTCCGACTGGAATTTTATTCTCCAGAGGAGCTTGTCAGTATCGTGATGCGATCGGCAACTATTCTCGGAGTGAAAATAGATCAATCCGGAGCCCTGGAGCTCGGCAGGCGTTCCCGGGGAACACCGAGGATTGCCAACCGGCTGCTCAGGAGGGTTCGGGACTTCGCCCAGGTGGGCAGGCATAAGGTGGTCAATGCGGAAGTTGCAGGTGAAGCGCTTAACCTGCTTGGGGTTGATCAGTACGGTCTGGATGATATGGATCGTCGCATCATGCTGACTGTAATTGATAAGTTCCAGGGCGGGCCCATTGGTCTGGATACCTTGGCAACCGTGGTCTGCGAAGAGAAAAATACCCTGGAGGATGTCTACGAACCGTTTCTCATCCAGTCCGGATTTTTGAAACGGACACCACGTGGGCGGGTGGCCACGGCAACCGCCTATGAACACTTCGGTAGAACCTCACCGCAGATCAGGGGAAATCAAAAGTCACTTTTTGATGAATGATGATCTCGTAAAAAGTCGTTCAACGTTCTCAGATGGACTCTGGAAAAACTTCGATATACAAGGCGTGGCGGTGTCGTGTAAGCGCAGGCGTACATATGGTACGTCGAGCATTGCACGATCACCCCACAACGCAGTAGATCGGAGTTTTTACGAGTCCATCATGAATAAGGAAAGGGAGAGTACTATGGGAAGGTCGGTGACTGAAATTCGGGCGATGAAAGCTGAAAAGAAAAAAATAACCGTGCTGACCGCCTATGATGCGGCAATGGCCCGTCTTTTGAGCGATTGCGGAGTGGATGCCCTGCTTGTCGGGGATTCTCTCGGTATGGTTGTTCTGGGATATGACTCCACTGTTCCGGTGACCATGGATGAGATGATTCATCACGCCAAAGCGGTTCGTCGCGGTGCGCCTGACACCTTTATTATCGGTGACATGCCTTACGGTTCCTATCAGACGGGGGTGAGGGATGCCGTTTTGAACGGTATACGATTTATCAAGGATGCCGGTTGTGATGCGGTCAAGCTTGAAGGCGGTGTTTCCGTATGTCCTGTAGTCAAAGGGCTTGTTGAAGCCGGAGTGTCTGTCATGGGACATATCGGGCTTACACCTCAGAGTGCCGGTCAACTGGGTGGCTACAAGGTCCAGGGGCGTGGGCTTGATGACGCCAGGAGAATGCTATACGAAGCAAGAGCACTGGAGGAAGCCGGAGTCTTTTCCATGGTGATTGAATGTGTACCGGACAGCCTGGTCAAGGTGATCACCGAATCGGTTTCTGTTCCGACCATCGGTATCGGGGCGGGAATTCACTGTGACGGCCAGGTTCTGGTGACCCATGATCTGGTGGGGATGTTTGAGAAGTTTACCCCGAAATTCGTCAAAAAATATGCCAATCTTTCTCCGCTGATCAAGGAGGCTGTGACAGCGTTTCATGATGAAGTGAGGGCTGAAAAGTATCCCGAGGAAGAGCACAGTTTTACCAGTAAGGTGGATTATCGTCAGTTACTCGATGAGTAACCGTGGTGGTGTAAAGTGGGGTATTATTCTTGCCCCACTTTACACCACCCTGTTTTTTTCTGTTTTTCTCCTCTGTTATACCTTTCCTTAAAATCCTTCAATAACAGCGTCTTAGAGGTAGATGCAGGGAAACTGTTTGTTGGGCAGTTGTGACGGTTTTTTTGCTGCTTTCTACCATATATTGTGTATCTGTCCAGGTGCATATCCTTTATATTGTGTTTTCCCTCTTCGTGTTATTGCTCTTATCCTCCTGAAGTTCCACAAGTTTTTTTCTTGACACATTCATGTGCCCTGTTATAAAAGATAAGGTAGTGGTGGTGTAAAGTGGGTTGTAGTCCCTATTTGTGGTGTTGAGTGGCAAGGAGAAACTTCGGTGATCAGGAATCGTTTTCGTGGCAGTTCGGATCATGTTCTGGACAACAAGGGAAGGTTGAACTTTCCTGCCCGGTTTCGTGATGTGTTGCGGAATCGTGAGTCCGAAATACTGATTCTTGCTCCCTGGAAGAGATATCTCCGTGTTTATCCAATCGCCGACTGGGAAGCCCTTGAGGAAAAGATATGGAATGAGGGACCAACCGGAGATCTCAACGAAACGTTTGTCCGTTACCTGATGAGGAATCTGGAGGAGTGCACTCTGGACAAACAGGGGCGGATTCGTATTCCCCAGAATCTGAAGCAGGCTGTTGGTCTTGACAAGGAAGTGACCCTGTCCGGAATGAGAAACTGGGTGGAGATATGGGACCGGGATGCACTCCTGGTCGACAACGCCCAGGCTGAGGAAAATTTCGAAAAATACGAAAATCAGGTTCGAAAACTCGGTTCGTATTGATGACTGCAGATACCAGGGAAAAGGCAATCCATACCTCGGTTCTTCTGGCGGAAACCATGGAGTATCTCCAGCCTGTTTCGGGCGGCGTTTACATGGACGGCACTCTGGGCCTGGGCGGTCACAGTGAAGCGATTCTTGAAAAATCGGCTCCCGATGGGAGGGTCATAGGTTTTGAATGGGATGAAAGTGCCATTGAAAAAGCCGAAAGAAGGTTGGCGATCTATGGTGACAGGCTGCAGATAGTGAGAAGGAATTTTGCAGAGATCGGGGAAGGACTGGAAGAAGCTGGTGTTGAAGCGGTTGATGGCCTGTTGATTGATGTGGGGCTGTCTTCGCTGCAGCTTGATATGGGAAATCGGGGGTTCAGTTTCCAGCGCGATGAAGTGCTCGATATGAGAATGGACAACAGGAGGAGTGTAACAGCCGAATCTATTCTTGCAGACTGCACCCGGGAAGAGCTGGCCGATATTTTTTTTTATTACGGCGAAGAGCGGCAGGCAAGACCCATCGCCGCAGCCATAATGGAAAACAGAAAACAGGAACCGATCAGGACAACAAAGCAGCTTGTGTCAATTATTTCAAAGGCTGTTCCCAGGCGGTTTCATCCCGGCAGGATTCATGTGGCCACCAAAGTTTTCCAGGCCCTTCGGATAGCGGTGAATACTGAACTGGAAAACCTGGCCCAAATCCTTGACGACGGGGTTGACTGGTTAAAACCGGAAGCCAGGTTTTGTGTGATCTCTTTTCATTCTCTGGAGGATCGAATTGTAAAAAGAAAATTCAGGGAAAATCCGGAATTGGAGGTTGTCACGTCAAAAGCAGTTTTGCCATCCCGTGATGAAATCCTTGGAAACAGCAGGTCGCGCAGTGCGCGCCTGAGGGTGGCGAAGAAAAAATAGCAGCAGGAAGCCGGGAGGAAGAACATGAATATTCAAAATCCAGTACAGCCATATATACGTCCCCGTGTACAGAGTGGTGCAGGACAATACTCCGGATCCCGTAAAAAGGGGGGCGTTGTCGATTCAGTAGTATGGAAACCGGTGGTGAAGATCCTGCTGTTCTTTCTGGTCCCTGTTGTTGCTGTAAATATTTTCCTTGGAGCCTCAATCAGAGATACTGACAGGTCAATTTCAGTTGCAGAGAATAAAAAGTATGAATTGAGACTTGAAAATTTCAGACTGAAGGAAGACCGGGATTTCCTGAGAAGCACAGAGCAGATTGAGCGTATGGCCGGGGAAAAGCTTTCCCTGTATAAACCGAAAGGGCAGGTAGTTAAGTACAACACCAGGAAGGGGACATTTTCCGCTGTATTTTAACCCGACATACGGGATTCATCCTGTTTTTCCGCCGCTTTTAAAAGTTTCTCCAGGGGGGGAGCGGGCGGAAACTGTTTCATCAGGACGATGAGAGAGAGAATATGGTCAGACAGTCCCGCCTGCGAGTGCAGAAAAAGAGAAAAAAGAGATGGATTCTTCTTGGTTTTCTTCTCGTGGCAGGGATTGGAGCGGTTTTCTGGAAATATATTCCGGACAGTGGTCTGGTCGAGTCGGCAAAACAACTGTTTTCTACAGTAAAATCTACATTTCCACCCACGGAAATCCCACGCGGTACGGTTTTTGGCAGGAACCTGAAGCAGGTTGCTGTTACCCTGGAGAGAGTCTCAGTGTATGCGCGAATTAAAGAAATAAAATCAATTCCGGAAACAGTGAAGGAGCTGGGGGCAGTTTTTCACGTTCAGCCGGATGTTCTGAAGGCGAAGCTGGAGAGTGGTGCCTTAAGAGTATGGATTTCTGAGGATATCAGCCAGGAGCAGGAAGTTGCTCTGAAAACCAGACATCTCCCTGGAGTCTATCTTCAGCGGGAGCAGAAACGATTTTACCCGGCTGGTGAACAGGCCGGTCATCTTCTTGGTTACGTGGAGAATAATATCGGTCTTGCAGGCGTCGAATTTTTTTACGACAGGCTGCTTGCCGGTGATACTGTGGAAGGCGGGGAAACGGCATGGGACGTCCTCTTGATCTGGTTCTCACGGTTGACTTTAAAATTCAGCAAATCCTTGAGACCCTGGTTTCCCGGATAGCCGGGCGAAGGCCCGGATGCAGGGTTGGTGCCTGGCTGATGGAGCGAGAAACCGGTGAACTGGTGGGTGGTGCACAGTACCCGGGATTTGACCCGAATCGGTTTATCCGGTATTCCCAGGATATTCTGGAAAACCAGATGCTTGTGCCCATGGTTATACCCCGTCGGTTTCGGATTCTTCTACGGGATGCTGCCAATCTTCTCGGATCACGGGAGATGGGAAATACTCTTCCATGGTCTGTTTCCTCAATCGGAATGAACCTGGGATTTCAATTACGGCTCTGGAACTGGCTGGGGTTGACGGACGAGTGGTATACCGATTTTTCCCTGTATAAAGAGGGGGAAAAAACTCAAGCCGTTACTATGAAATTGTTCAGGCAGGTCGCGGAGCAGCAATATGGCTTGGTCCCGGAATCAACAACTCCTCTGAAACTGTTCACCGGATTGACGGAGCTGTTCAGCAATGGCACAGCCATACGACCCCATGCCGTTGGCGCGGTGGTGGATACTGTTTCCGGAGAAAAATTTCCCCTGCCGGTTTATCGTGGAGAATTTGATTCCGTTTCGGAAACAATAAACAGCAGCTCAAAGGAGATGGAGCGGCTGTTGAAAAGCATGGCAACTCCCGGATCTTCCGGCACGCTCTATTTCAGTGACAGGGATCTTCTGGTTAATTCCGGTCCGGATGGAGGGTTTCAGGACGAGGAACTGCTTTTTGCTCTGATACCGGCGGATACTGTGCCCCTGGCGATGCTGGTGACTGTCAGTTCACCTGTCCTGTTGCCTGAAAAGAAAGAGAAGAAATCCCCTTTGCTGGTGGAGTTGGTTGATCGTGTCGTTGATCGCATTTCCGTCCTGCAGCAGGTGGCAAAAAATGTGGCCGATGTGGTGGAGCCAGAACTGACAGGTGAGGGGAATTATCCATTTGGTAAAGAGAACTCCGGGTTTTTGGGCAGAAGAAATAAAAAACGCACGGATCAGCAGGTGAAACCGGGTGTAATGCCGAACCTGGAAGGTTTGAGTCTCAGGCGAAGTTTCCAGTTGCTGCAGCATAAAAAATTGAAAATACACTTCAGGGGAACGGGCAGGGTTGTTTCCCAGAAACCTGTTGCCGGAACATCACTGAAAGGGGTTTCGGAGTGTGTCCTTGTTCTGGCGGCAAGGCCGAATCATTCAAATAACAACGAAACACCGGGGCGCGATGAACACAGGTAACACTCCTTCACCTCAGCTGCCGCTGCAGTCACTGCTGAAAGGTATTCAATACCGGGTCGGCACTGATAAGGATGCGAGAATAATTGAGAGAACGGTCATCAGCGGGGTTACTTCCGATTCCAGAAAGGCTGCTCCCGGAATGTTGTTTGTTGCCTTGGATGGATCCCGTTTTGATGGCCACGACTTTATCGTCGCGGCAATAGAAAACGGCTGTATTGCTGTTCTCTGTGAAAAAGGTCGGGCGGGGACTTACCGGCAGATTGGCCGGGGATTCTGATGGAAGTTGAGGACAGCAGCAGGGCATATGGTCTTGTGGCTGCCAATTATTTTGGGAATCCCGCAGATCAGTTGACACTAATCGGAGTGACGGGGACCAACGGTAAAACAACGGTGGCCTACCTTCTGGAAAGCGTTCTTCTTGAGGCCGGTTACAAGGTGGGGGTGATCGGAACAGTCAACAACAGGTACAGTGGTGATAATGGAAAATCGGTGATTCTGGAGACACGATTTACAACACCGGAAGCCATGGTGCTGCAGAAGGTATTGCGGGAAATGGCGGACAACGGTGTCAGTTTCGTGATCATGGAAGTTTCTTCCCATGCCCTGAGTCAGAAAAGAATAAGCAATATTCGCTTCAGGACTGCGGCATTTACTAATCTCTCCAGGGATCATCTCGATTATCACAAAGATATGAAAGAGTATTTTGAAGCGAAACTCAGTCTTTTCCGGGAACATCTGGAAGATGAGGGGATCGCGGTACTTCCGGGGAAATCCTGGGTTGAGAGGGAAGCCGACCTTTATGGAGAGCTGGTGCGCACCTGCGAAGACAATTGTGGAAAGAATGTGTATTGGGGGGACGGTGAAAAGGACGATGTTCGATTGATCGGTTTTAGAACTAGGCTGGAGGAAACATTGATGGATCTGATACTTGCCGGTAACCCCGTAAAGTTAAAATCAAAACTTGTGGGTGGTTTCAATATGGATAACGTTCTCACCACCTGCGGACTCTGTCATGCCCTCGAGATTGACCCGGACAGTGTCCGCAGGGGGCTGATGAAATCCACAGGTGCTCCCGGAAGGCTGGAGCGGGTCATGGACCGTGCTGAAGACCCTCTGGATGGGCCTGTTGTCCTGGTGGATTATGCCCATACACCCGATGCGCTGGAACATGTACTGGAAACAGTGGCTGCTTTGCCCCATGGAGAACTTTTCTGTGTTTTTGGTTGCGGTGGAGATCGCGACAATGGCAAGCGCCCCCTGATGGGTGAGATTGCCTGTCGTTTCAGTGATGTTGTCCTGATTACCGACGACAATCCGAGAACGGAAGACCCGGAACTGATTGTGAAGCAGATTCTTGAAGGGACGGAGGAAAGCGGTCTTGAGCCCAGGGAACAGGCGTGGTTGGGAGAAAGACAGCGTGGAGATCGCGGAATTGTTGTGGAAAGGGACAGGAGGAAGGCGATCCGTCTGGCGATAACCTCGGCAGGACCCGAGGATGTAGTGCTCATTGCAGGGAAAGGGCATGAAACCTATCAGCTCAGTCTCAGGGGGAGGCAGTTCTTTGATGACAGGCTGGAGGCGGAAAATATCCTTTCTTCGTGGACACCATTGAGAGTAGCCAGGGGTGCCAGGGGAAAACTACGGTCTGCCGGTGTAAGGCCGGGTCTGCTGGGGCCGGTCTCAACAGATTCGAGGCAAATGCCGGAAAACGGTATCTTTGTGGCCCTGAAAGGTGAACATTTTGATGGCCACCGGTTTGTTGACCAGGTCCTTGAAAAAAAATGCGGTTGCCTTGTCCTGGAAAAAGGGGCTCCTGTGCCGGAACCCACGGTTGTTCCCGTTATACGGGTTGAGGACACAGCAAGGGCCCTGGGCGATCTGGCGGCTTATCGAAGAAGACAGGTGAGCAGGCTGTGCGAGCAGACGGTTATCGGAATTACCGGCAGTTGCGGGAAGACCACGGTCAAGGAGATGGTCAGTGCTATTCTCAAGAGGAAATGGCCGGCTGGACCGAACCATACGGAAAACAGTGTACTGAAAACAAAAGGAAATTTTAATAATCTGATAGGATTGCCGCTGTCGCTCCTGCCCCTTGACCTGAACCACCGGGCTGCAGTCCTGGAAATGGGGATGAACCAGCCGGGAGAACTGCGGCGATTGGTGGAAATAGCCGATCCGGATATAAGCTGTATTATCAATGTCCACGGTGCTCACCTGGAAAAACTGGGAAGCCTGGAAGGTGTTGCCAGGGCGAAGGAGGAACTTTTTGCGGGAACCCGCAGTGACGGTATCCTGGTTGTCAATCTTGATGATCCCCTGGTAAGAAAATTATCGGCGAAGTATGGGCAGCGGAAGATAGGTTTCAGCGTATCCGGTCAGGTTGCAGGCGCGCAGCCGGATTTGTGGACTTCTGATATCAATCTTGAAGACAAGGGTGTTATCACCTTTACCCTGCACTGTGGGACTGAGCAGGAGGATATCCATCTCTACACCTTGGGAGAACATAATGTCGGCAACAGCTTGGCGGCTGCGGCAATTGCGAAAGCGGCGGGGGCGGGACTGTCTGAAATAGCAGCCGGTCTTGCAGATTTCAGGGCTCCGGACAGACGCATGGAGATACTGAAAACCGCAGGCGGCTACGGGCTGCTCAATGACACCTATAATGCAAATCCGGCTTCCATGGCGACAGGATTGAAAACTCTCAGGCAGGCGGCGGGAAGATGTGCAGTGGCGGTTCTTGGAGATATGCTTGAACTCGGAGAGAGTGCTGCAGAAGCCCATTTTGAGCTGGGAAGACTTGTCGCGGAGCTGGATATTGACCATGTTGCGGTCCTCGGGGAATTCAGGGATGAAGTGCGAAAGGGAGCTTTATCCGGTGGAATGGCGGAAGATGCTATAAAAGTTTTTGTAGAAAAAAAAGAAGCTGTGGCCTGGGTTGAGAAATTGACCGATGAAAAAAAACTGGGACCGGGGACCTGCTGCTGGTGAAGGCTTCCCGTGGTCTGCGATTTGAAACTATTGTTGAGAAGCTGGCTGTTTAACTGATTACGAGGTTCTTGAGAGTATAAACGATGCTGTATCATTTTCTCTATCCATTGCACACGGTCTTTACCGGGTTCAATGTTTTTCGATATATTACCTTTCGTGCAATCGGCGGAGCGGTAACAGCTTTTTTGATTGTTCTTTTCCTGGGGCCTGTTTTCATCAGGACAATGCAGCGGTTCCAGATCGGACAGGTCATCAGAGATGATGGACCGGAAACCCACCTGGCCAAAAAGGGTGTACCCACCATGGGAGGGGTTCTGATTCTCTTTGGAATTACCCTGGCCACTCTTTTATGGGCACGGCTGGACAATGTCCTTGTATGGCTCGGTCTCTTTATCATCCTGTTCTATGGCATGATTGGTTATATCGACGACTACCGGAAAGTAAAAAAACAGAATTCCAAGGGACTGAGTGCAAAGGGAAAACTGATTCTGCAGGTTATCGGTGGAGGAGTGGTCGGTCTGTTCATGTATTACCATCCGGGGTTTGATGGTCATTTGAGCCTGCCGTTCTTTAAAAATATTCATCCGGATCTTGGCTGGTTTTATGTGGTGTTTGCCATTGTGGTGATTGTTGGAGCCTCAAATGCTGTCAACCTGACTGATGGCCTGGATGGTCTGGCGGCCGGTCCAACCATCGTGACTGCGGCAGTTTACCTGGTTTTTTCCTACCTGGCCGGTCATGTTGTGCTGGCGGAATACCTTCGTCTGCCTTATGTGGCGGGCAGTGGGGAACTGGCGATTTTCTGCGGTGGGATTTTCGGTGGCTGCCTGGGGTTTCTCTGGTTCAATGCCTATCCCGCCCAGATGTTCATGGGTGACGTTGGCTCCCTGGCCCTGGGGGGTGCTCTCGGTTCCATCGCCATTATTATCAAACAGGAGTTCCTGCTGGCAATTGTCGGAGGAATTTTCGTGATGGAGGCCCTCTCCGTCATCATGCAGGTTGGATACTTTAAGATGACCAGGGGAAAACGGATTTTTCTCATGGCCCCGTTTCATCATCATTTTGAGAAAAAGGGCTGGCATGAGACAAAGGTGGTGGTCAGATTCTGGATTGTTTCCATTATTCTGGGTCTTTTTGCCATTGCTACCCTGAAACTCCGCTGACACCGTGCCGGATGGATTGAAAGAGAAGAGAGCCATGAGCGGGATTCTGAAAATAAATGCCGGACAGAAAGTAGCCATAACAGGCCTCGGCATTTCTGGAAAAAGTGCTGTGAAATACTGCCTGAAAAAAGGTGCTGAAGTGTTTGTTTCAGACATCAGGGAGCCGCAGAAGTTCCTGCTGGAAGAAGGGGATTTTTTACAGGAAAACAGGGTAGAGTGGGAAGCCGGCGGACACAGCTTTGATTTTCTTTCCAGAGCAGAAATTATCATTCCCAGTCCCGGAGTGGATCTTGCTGTACCTCTCTTTGAAAAACTCAGGACAAAAGGGTGCGTGATTGCAGGGGAGCTCGCCTTTGCAGGCTCTGTACAAAGGCCCGTGGTGGCTATCACCGGGACAAACGGCAAGACAACAGTGACCACACTTACCGGACAGCTCTTGCAGGAAGCGGGGAAAAAGGTATTCGTCGGTGGCAATATAGGGATTTCTCTTTTTGATTATCTTCTGGAACCGGAGGAGTATGACATTCTGGTACTCGAAGTGTCGAGTTTTCAACTGGAGAGTGGTGGAGACTTCGCGCCTGATGTGGCAGTGCTTCTGAATGTCAGCCCGGATCACATGGACAGGCATGGCAGTTTTGAAAATTATCTTCGGGCAAAGATGAATATTTTTATCCACCAGGACAAGAGGGACACGGCTATTGTCAACGGTGACTGTCCAGATTGCATGAAAATTCCGGCGACCTGCGGTGCAAACCAGGTTCTGTTTGGCAGGAAGGCAGAACATACCATAAGAATTTCCGGGAAAAACATAATTTTCCCATTTCATGGTGAAGAAGAACAGTATAGCCTGAAAAATTCTTCTCTCGGTGATGAAACAGGTCTGTATAACTGTTGTCCCGCCATTTTCGCCGCAAGAATTACCGGCAGCAGTCCGGCGCAGGTTCAGCGGGGTTTGGATACGTTTGCACCCCTTGAACATCGCATGGAACTGGTGGCAGAGGTGGATGGTATCAGGTTTTTTAATGACTCAAAGGCGACCAATACCGGAGCAGTTATTGCAGCACTGGAACAGATGGGAAAAAAATCAACGGTTCTCATTCTCGGTGGTCGTGACAAGGGAGATGATTACCGCCTCCTGACTGTTGCTGTAGCGGAAAAGGTCAAGGCCGTAGTTTTGATTGGAGAGGCGGCACCGCTTATTCGCGCGGCCCTGGGTGCAGAGGTTGTCAGCACGAAAGCTGCCTCCATGGAGGATGCGGTGAACAAGGCACTGGAATACGCAGAGAGTGGAGACGTGATTCTTCTCTCTCCAGCCTGTGCCAGTTTTGATATGTTTGAAAGCTATGGGCAACGGGGAAGACTGTTTAAAAAAACGGTCCTCACCCTGGCCGGTATTTCTGAACAGGCACGGATATAACAGACAATGAAACAGTTCTCATATTGGAGACTTGCATATCAGGAAGAGGGGAGGCGTGTCGGATGAGGAAGAGCAGAAAACCGATACGATTACTGTTGACCGGTGGTGGTACCGGTGGACATCTCTTTCCGGCCATTGCCACGGCCCAGGAATTTAAAAGACAACTGCCGGGTACTGAAGTTCTGTTTGTCGGTACCAGGAGGAAGATGGACAGCGGCAGCCTGGAAGCTTATGGTTTTACCAGCAGGTCCATCCTCAGTTACGGTGTGAAAGGGAAAAATATAGTTCAGCTGGTAAAGGCTCTGGCGGCCCTTCCTCTTTCCTATGTCCAGGCCGTAAGGATTCTGCGTGAATTTAAACCGGATATTGTGTTCGGAGTCGGTGGATATGTAACCGGGCCGGTTGTTGCAGCGGCAAAGAGTATCGGTATTCCCACCATAATCCATGAACAGAATTCCGTTCCCGGCCTTGCCAACAGAAAGTTGGGAAAAATAGTGGACCGGATATGTCTTTCTCTGCCGGGAAGTGCTGAATATTTTCCAAAAGATAAAACGGTACATACCGGGAACCCGGTGCGCAAAAAAATTCTCGATCTGTATAAAAAAAACAGTTCCGTCAAAGAGAACAGAAAAAAACCAACAATGCTGGTCCTGGGTGGCAGCCAGGGGGCCAGTGGGGTAAACAGGCTGGTCATGGAGGCCTTTCTTGATCCAGAATATAGTCTGTCAACCAGGATTCACCTCATTCACCAGACGGGTGAAAAGGATCTGAAAATGGTTATTGACGGTTACAGGGAGGCCGGGGTGAGGGTCAATGTCAAACCGTTTTTCACAAAGATGGAGAAAGTGTATGAACGGGCCGATTTCCTGGTTTCCAGGGCCGGGGCAACAACCCTGTCGGAAATTGCGGTACTGGGAAAACCGGCTATTCTTATCCCTTACCCCTACGCAGCCGATGATCACCAGACCAGGAATGCGGAGTTTTATGTTCAAGGTGGCGGAGCGATGATGTTCCAGGAAAAGGAGCTGACTGGTCGATTTCTTGCGGAACGTATTGTGGAACTGGTGGCGGATGAGAGAAAACTGGAAATAATGGGCCAGGCCATGAGAAAGATGTCCTGGCCGGATGCCCCGGAAAAGATAGTGGCCTGCTGTCTGGAACTGATAAGTGAGCAACAATAGACTATGCATCGGAAAACAAAACATATTCATTTTGTCGGTATCGGCGGTATCGGCATGAGCGGCATCGCCGAACTGCTTCTGAACCTCGGTTACAGGGTCTCCGGGTCGGATCTGAACAGTTCAGCGATTACAGAAAAGCTGGAGAGCCTGGGGGGTGTGATTTACCAGGGGCACAGCAGCGAATGGATAAAAGGCGCCGATGTGGTTGTCACCTCTTCCGCAATTTCGCATGATAATCCGGAAGTTACCAGGGCTCGGGAAACACATGTCCCTGTCATCCAGCGGGCGGAAATGCTGGCGGAACTGATGCGTCTGCAGAAATACGGTATTGCCATAGCCGGCAGTCACGGTAAGACGTCTACCACCGCCATGGTCAGCTGGATGCTGGCCAATGCAGGGCTTGATCCGACGGTTGTTATCGGTGGAAAGGTTGACGCGCTCGGAGGAAATGCCAAACTGGGCCAGGGGGATTTCCTGGTGGCGGAAGCCGATGAAAGTGACGGTTCCTTTCTGAAACTTTCGCCGGTACTGGAGGTGGTCACAAATATAGACCTGGAGCACCTGGACTACTATCGGGATATTGATCACATCAAGGAAACTTTCCTGGACTTTATCGACAAGGTACCGTTTTACGGGGCGGTCATAGTCTGTCTTGATGATGAGAATGTGGCAGATATTCTGCCGAAAATCAGTAAAAGGGTTATCACTTACGGTATGACCCCCCAGGCAGATGTCTATGGAGATAACCTGTCTTACCGGGATGGCAGGGTGCATTTTGATGTCAGGTACGACGGTGGGAAACTGGGGGAATTGTCCATTGCCCCACCGGGAAATCACAATGTGTACAACAGCCTTGCCGCGGTGTGCGTGGGTCTTGAACTGCAGATGGATTTCACGGAAATTCAGGCGGGGCTGGAAAGTTTTGCCGGGGTACAGCGGCGAATGCAGAAAAAGGGGGAGATCGCGGGAATTACCGTGGTTGATGATTATGGTCATCATCCCACCGAGATACGGGCAACCCTGTCGGCAATCAAGCAGGCGTGGCCAGACAAAAGGCTTGTGGTGCTTTTTCAGCCCCACAGGTACACGAGGACCAGGGCCCTGTTTAAAGAATTTCAGACCTGCTTCCATCTGGCGGATCTCCTGGTTATGACGGAAATATACGCGGCCAGTGAAAAACCTCTTGAGGGGATTTCGGGAGAAAAACTGCTTGAGGCCACGAGAAAACATGGCCAGAAACATGTGCTGTATATAAAGGATGTCGGCACCATGGCTCAAGAGTTGATCCCCCATCTGCAGAAAGGTGACTTGGTATTGACCCTTGGGGCGGGCAATATAGTGAATGTCGGGGAGGAACTGCTTACAGCCCTTGGCTGATTTCTGATGTGTACTCTGATGGATTGACCTTGGGTGAAGTGAGAACTATGTGGGAGGAGACCATGAACAGTTTCCAGAAAAAGACACTTGTCGCTCTTGTTTCACACCCGGTGAAGTGGGAGTGCATGATGAGTATCTACACATCCTTTTCCATTGGAGGTCCGGCGGAAGCAATTGTTACGGTTGATCGCGCGGATGAACTTGTTCCTCTGCTGAAATTTCTGAAAAAAGAGGAGATCATATGGCGTGTTATCGGCCGCGGTACAAATCTTCTGGTGGCTGACCGGGGATTCCCCGGTGTGATTATCCTCCTTGGCAGGGAGTTTCAGTCCATCTCAGGCTGTATTGACAGGGAAGAGAACATGGTTCTTGTCAGGGCGGGGGCCGGTTGCAGTCTTGGCAGGTTTTCGCTGAACTGTATGGAAAAGGGGCTGGCGGGAATTGAGTTCGCAGGGGGATCCCGGGCAGTGTCGGCGGTGCGGTTATCATGAACGCCGGTGCTTGGGGTGAGGACATCAGTTCCATTGTCCAAAGCATATCCCTGACTTCGGCTGAAGGCGAGAAAACATTGGAACGCGACGATCTCCATTTTGAATACCGCTGCTGGAAAGAGTACAGCGATATTTCCGGCGGCTCCGTTATCAGTGAGGTCACGTTTCTGCTGAGACGCGAGGACCCGGAAAAAATTCGCACCCGCTGCCGTCTGCTGCAGGAAAAGCGACGGAAAATCCAGCCGAACAGCTTTGCCAATGCCGGATCCTTCTTTAAAAATCCGGAAAATGACAGTGCCGGCAGACTGATAGAGGCCAGTGGTTTCAAGGGAGTACGGGTAGGTGATGCCATGGTGTCGGAAAAACATGCTAATTTTCTCGTAAATTGCGGGAAAGCCACAGCTGGAGATGTTCTGAATCTGATGAACAGGATCCAGAAAAAGGTCAAAGAGGACAGCGGGATTGAGTTGCAGCCGGAGGTTCATTTTATCTGAACCTCAACCCTGCACTTCAGCAATAAAGTCGAATTTGAACCAGGGGGAAAAGCGGTGTTCGCTTTTATAAAAAGAAAATACCTGTCCGCAGTGAAGAGAAAGAAAGCCGGGGGAACAGTGCGGACTGATGAGCTTCGTATTAAAGGCGTCCCCGGAAGAAGCGGCGAAATCCCGAACCGAAAGGGAACCATACGATCATGGATGAACAAAAGGGCTGTTAAACGGAAAAAGACAACTGCTTACGGTGCGGTAACCAATGCCGGAAAACCGCGACGAAAAAAAAGCAGGTATGTGGTTGTCCTGGCAGTTATTCCTCTCCTGGTTGCCGCCGGCTGGTTCGGCAGTGGTTTTTTAGTGGACTGTCTTTCGGAAATCTCTTTTTTTCAGGTGGAAAAACTTGTTTTTTCCGGAAACAGTGTCGTTACCGATAATCAGCTTCGTGAGCTCTCCGGGATAATTGTTCACCGGACAAGCCTGTTGGGACTGGACGGGGACAGGGTAAAAAAACGGCTGTTGGAAAATCCCCATATTGCCTCTGTCAGTCTGAAGAAAAAATGGCCGGATTCCCTGGAAATAACAGTCAGGGAACATGAACCTGTCGCCATCCTGCAGAGAAGCGTGTCCGGTTCTGACAGGCTTGTCTATATAGATAAGAAAGGGGTACCTTTTCTTGATGTACCTGTGGGCGGAGATGTTGATTATCCTGTTATTACCGGTGTGGAGGAAATAGATGATGCAGGAAAGCGGCAGAGCGCTTTTGAAAACATCTTGACTCTGCTGAAGTTTGTCAGGAAAAATGATCCGCATCTGCCTGTTCATTCAGTTTCCGAAGTTCATGTTGACAGGAACGGGGAAATGGTGGTTTACCTGGTGGAATATCCGTTTCCAATTTACTTTGGAAATGGTAACACTAGGGACACTGAAAAGAAATATTCTAACCTGGTCAGGTGTCTCAAGTATCTGTACAGTAACCGGAACAGGGATGAACGCGTCGCCGGAATTGAATATATCCGGATGGACTATTTAAAAGACAAGGTACTCGTTTCGAGAGCCAATCAGGTTAACTGAGAATGAAAGGGAAGAACAGGGAAATAATACAAGCTGAAGAAGACGTTTCCCAGGAGGAATACGCTGATGATGTCAGTCGGGAACCTGGAGAACTGGTGGTCGGGCTCGATATCGGTACGACTAAGGTTTGCTGTGTCGTCGGCGAGGTCTTTGATGGAAACATTGAAATAATCGGGGTTGGTACGGCACCGTCGGTGGGATTGAAAAAGGGTGTTGTTGTCAATATAGAAAGTACCGTGCGGTCAATCCAGCAGGCTGTGGCCCTGGCTGAGGAGGACGCTCAGTGTGATCTGCGTTCCGTCTATGTCTACGTGGGCATTGCCGGAAATCATATCAAGGGGTTCAACAGTCCCGGTATTCTAGCCATCAATGACAGGGAAATTCAACAATCTGATATAGATGAGGTCATTGTTGCTGCCAGAACCGTGAAGATTTCCGAGAACCAGAGGGTAATCCATGTCATGCCCCAGGAGTTCATGGTGGATGATCATACCGGTATCCAGAATCCGGTGGGGATGACCGGAGTGAGACTGGTAACCAATGTTCATATTGTCACGGCAGATCTTGGCGCGGTGCATAATCTTGTAACCTGCTGCAACAAGGCAGGGCTTGATGTGGCGGAACTGGTGCTGGAATCCATTGCCTCTGCAAATGCCGTGTTGAGCATGGATGAAATGGAACTGGGAGTGGCTCTCATTGATATTGGTGGGGGAACAACGGATCTGGCCGTATTCTGTGACGGCACAATCCGGCACACCTTCGAGATTGGCCTGGGTGGACATAATCTCACTAATGATATTTCTGTTGGTCTGCGGACTCCACTGCAGGAAGCTGAGAGGCTGAAAGAGGATTTCGGTGGGGCAATATCCTCTATTATAAAACCGAACCTGGTGGTGGATGTGCCCACGGTCGGGGACAGGGAGCCGAGAAAGGTGACCCAGAAAGTTCTGGTGGATATTCTTGAGGCCCGCATTGTTGAAATCCTGGAAATGATGAACTCGGAACTGATTGCGTCCGGTCAGAAAAACAAGATCAACGGTGGAGTGGTCATTACGGGTGGTACGGCTCTGCTTGCAAACCTCGTGGAACTTGCAGAACAGATTTTTGATCTGCCGGTGAGAATAGGATATCCCACCGGCATAACAGGACGGATTGATGAACTGTACAGTCCACGTTGTACTACAGGAGTTGGTCTTGTCATGTATGGAAGGGACCTGAACCGGGACGGTAAACGTGAGAATCGGACCATGGTTGGTAAGGTCAAGGGCTGGCTGAAAAAAATTATGTAAATGCAGGATTTAGGTTTCAGGAGAGTTCAGCAGATGCTATATTGTTTTGTTAAGAAATAATCAGTAATACATAAATCCTGCAGTTGGCAGTTTTGGAGTCTACGCTGCCTGCCGGAGATGCGAACCATCACGGGCGCAGAGGCTGGATTGAGGTAATAAATTTGTCAGAAGCATGGAAAGTAACAGTCAGGGGGTAGATATGGGGTTCAGGATGGCTGAATCAGAAGGTGTTGCGGTAGTGAAAGTTATTGGTGTAGGTGGGGGTGGAGGTAATGCCATCAATACCATGGTTACCAATAGGCTGCAGGGAGTTGAGTTTATCGCGGCCAACACCGACAAGCAGGCTTTGAACCAGTCGAAAGCTGATATCTGTCTTCAGATAGGGCCGGGTATAACCAAGGGACTTGGCGCAGGTGCCGATCCGGAAACCGGGGGCCTTGCGGCCCTGGAGTCTCTGGAGGAAATCAAGGATGCGCTGAAAGGAAGTGACATGGTTTTTGTCACCGCCGGACTCGGCGGAGGAACGGGTACCGGTGGTGCACCGGTTGTGGCCAAGGCCAGTAAGGAACTTGGTGCCCTGACTGTGGCGGTTGTCACCAGGCCATTTAGTTTCGAAGGAAAGCTTCGTGCCAGAAATGCCGAAGAAGGATGGCAGGAGCTGCAGAAATATGCGGACACCATTATCACCGTGCCCAATGACAGGTTACTCTCCATCATGAAGAAAAACAGCAAGCTGGCGGAGATGCTGTCCATGGCGGATACCGTTCTTCTGGAGGCTGTCAAGGGAATCACAGATCTTATCAACGTGCCTGGTCTTATTAACGCTGATTTTGCTGATCTGCGCACGGTCATGCGGGAAGTTGGTCCCGCAGTTATGGGTTCGGGTCGGGCATCAGGAGAGAACCGGGCCATTGAAGCTGCAACGAGAGCCATTGACAACCAGCTTCTTGAAGATTTTGGCATTGAAGGGGCCCGGGGCCTCCTTATTAATATTTCCGCCTCAGAGGAAAGCTTTGCCATGTCTGAATTCATGGAGGCTTCAGCCCTTATCCAGGAGAAGGTTGACGATGACGCCCGGGTGGTTATCGGTGCGCTCTACGACGATGCCCTGGGTGATGAACTGCATGTAACCGTCATCGCCACCGGAGTTGGGGATGTCCTCGGCAGTAAAAAGACCATTAATCCTGTGGAGGATCATATTAAAAAAAAGGATGTCCATAAGGAGCCAAAAAAAATAACCAAAGGGGCTCCAGCGACTCCTAATATTCATCCCAGGGTAACTCCTCTTCCCGGTTCAAATTTTGACATGTTTGACAATATCGGATCCTCCGGCAGCGGAGAAGGGAGAAAGGGGGACTCCAGGGTCATGGACGAGGATAATCTGGAAATTCCCGCGTATCTGCGTAGAAATGCCAATTAAAGCATTTTTCATGAACATTCAACCTGTGAGTGATCTGGGAGGCTGCAGATTCGGGCAGGTGTGACTGGCCGCTGGTAAGTGGAGCGTAGCGGAAACTCCGATAGCTCCTCTATGCGAACAGTCGCGACCGTACGAATATGTATTGATCCTGATTACTTATGGTCAGGCTCCTGTGCAGGAGGTCGCTATCAAGAGAAAAAAACAGGCGTCCGGAAGTGACGGGAGCAGGAGAGATGTTTTACTGGAGCAGGAAAGAGGCAGCTTTCTCAAGAAATGGACGGGCCTTCGTCCCATTGCTCTGCTCTATCCTAACAGGTACAGGGTTGGTATGTCCAGCCTTGGCTTCCAGCTTGTCTATTCACTGCTGAATAACCTCGAATCCATAGTTTGTGAGCGTTTTTTCCTGCCGGAAAACGGTGAACGTTTTCTCTCCATCGAGTCCGGCCGAGAACTGGACCAGTTTCCCCTTGTCTATATTTCCATAAGTTTCGAGCACGATTATCTCCACCTGGTGGAAATGCTGCTCCAAGGTGGAATTGCACCTCTGGCGGCGGATCGTGATGAACAAGTCTCACCCGGCTCTCCCCTGGTTGTCTGCGGCGGTGTGGCCACTTTCATGAATCCAGAGCCCCTGGCACCGTTTGTAGATCTCTTTTTCATTGGAGAGGCGGAGCCCCTGCTGGAAAAAGTGACCGATTTTCTGCTGGACCATTTTCCCGACTCCTCAAGGCAGGATCTTCTCTACAATCTCTGCAGGAAGCATGAGGGGTGTTATGCTCCCGCCCTCTATACACCGGAGTATGATGACAGCGGCAGGCTTGCAGCCCATCGCCCGGAACCTGGTCTGGTCCCGACAATCAAGAAAATCTTTCAGGAGCAGTGTTCAAAAGCATCCCACTCGCAGCTTCTTACCCCGGAAGCTGAATTTTCCGATCTCTTTCTCACGGAACTGGGTCGTGGCTGTTCCCGCGGATGTCGTTTCTGTGCGGCCGGATATATTTACCGGCCTCCAAGGCTCTGGGACGCTGACGCGGTTATCGCCGGAATCGAGGAAAGAAACCGGGAAATATCACGGGTCGGCCTGCTCGGCATGGAGATGGCAGACGCCATGGAGCTGGATACCCTGTCAGATTATCTGCAGGAAAGCGGTTGTGCTCTGTCTTTTTCCTCCCTGCGTGCCGACAGGTTATCCGGGCCGCTTCTTGAGCTGCTCTCGGAGAGTGGCCTGAAAAGCGTGGCTATAGCTCCTGACGGCTGTTCAGAGAGGCTGAGGAAGGTGATCAACAAGGGACTGGACGAACAGGATCTCCTCCTGGCCGCCGAACGACTGGTTGACGCCGGTATCTATAAGCTCAAGTTGTACCTGATGATCGGCCTGCCCTCGGAAACCCTGGAGGATCTGGACGAGGCTATCGAACTCCTGGCGAAAATAAAGAATAAAACTGATCTCATTGGTCGAAGGCGCGGGAGGCTGTGCGATATCACTATCTCCATCAACTGTTTTACTCCAAAAGCCTGGACGCCTTTTCAGTTCCATGCCTTCGGGGTCAGCAGTCGGCTGGAGAGTGGAGAAACGCGACCGGCAGGAGAAGTGGTAGCCGGGCTGAAGAAAAAATTGAAGTATCTGAAGAAAGGGTTTAAAAAATATGCAAATGTCCACGTCAACCACGATAAGCCGGATAACGTGCTCTTCCAGGCGGTTCTGGCCAGAGGGGATCGGCGGGTGGCGGATATGCTGCTGGAAATGGCCCGCAATCGGACACCCTGGAAGCAGGCAATGAAACAGGCAGGGCTTTCTCCGGAGCAGTATGCGGTGCGGGGATATGGAGAAAAGGACTATTTCCCCTGGTCCATTATTGATCACTCCATCAAACAGAGTTTTCTCTGGAAGGAATATCAAAAGAGTTTTACCGCAAAAAGCAGTGTGCCCTGCAATACGGAAAAATGCAGGTTGTGTGGAGTATGCAATGGCTGAAAAATTACCCTCACCAGAAAATCTCGACTCCATCCGGAAACGGGAACTTGAAGCAGGGCTGAAGCCGTTCAAACTTGTCAAGTATTTTACCTTTTCCAGCCTGTTTGTGATCCTGGTCTTCACCCTTTTCCTCTCCTGGATTATTTCCAATAATGCCAGGGAAGTCATGATGGAACAGAACGAGGAATATTCACTGCTGCTTGCAGAAAATCTCAATCAGCAGGTATTCAGGCGTTTTGTTCTGCCTGCTGTTGTCCGTTATGGAGGTATCGCCCTCAGTAATCCGGAGCAGTTCGAGCTGCTGGATTCCATAATTCGCGGGGTTATCCAGGGTCTGAAAATTGACTCCGTCACCATTTATGATTCCAGTGTCAATATTATTTCCTATTCCACCGTTCCCGGCCTGGTCGGGAAAAAAAACCTGGGAGGAGAGGAGTATAAAAAGGCATTGAAGGGCACTTCCAATTCGCGGCTTTTCTACAGTGGTACGGTCTTCAGCCTGCTCCATATCGGCAATGATGTTCAGTGTGAGCTGAAAACCTTTATTCCCTTTCGCCAAGTTCGTCAGGATGGGGAAGGGGGAGACCTGATTATGGGCGTAATTGAGATCGAAAAAGATCTTTCCCGCAGTTATGCCAATATTATAAGATTACAGGGCCGTATCATTATCGTTTCCAGTGTGGTCATGGCGATCCTTTTCCTGGTTCTGCGCAGTATTGTTTTCAGGGCCGGGGAGATCATGGAAAAGAGGACTCTTGAAAGACTCCGTCTTGAAGAAAAGCTGAGCCAAAGTGAGAGGCTTGCTCATCTTGGAAAAATGGTTGCCACTGTATCCCATGAAATCAAAAGTCCCCTGGGAATTGTACGCAGTACGGCTGAAATTCTCGCGAAGCGGATCGAAAAACTGGCCCCTGGCAATGAGCATCTGGCAAAGATTATTGTGGAGGAAACTATTCGGCTCAACGCCATCGTCGTTGAGTTTCTGGATTTTGCCAGGCCCCAGAAGATGGATTTCAGGGAGGACGATCTCAACCAGGTAGTCAAGAAGGTGCTTGATTTTGTCTCCTCGGAGCTGAAGCGAAAATGCATTGAGTTGATTACGGACCTGGCTCCCGACCTAAAACCCTGTTTACTGGACAGGGATCTGTTTTACAGGGCACTTCTCAATGTATTTATAAACGCCATCCAGGCCACGGAGGAAGGTGGCAGCATTCAGGTGGCCACGTCAATGGAAAAGGATAAGGTTCGTTTTTCCATCAGGGACACCGGCAGAGGTATTGAAGAAGAAAAATTGAAGATGGTTTTTGAACCATTTTTCACGGACAAGAACAAGGGCACCGGACTTGGCCTGGCCATAACGAAAAATATTATTGAAAGTCACGGCGGAGAAATACACGTGGAGAGTGAGATTGGAAAAGGAACGACATTCATTATCGATATCCCGGCGGCCACCTGATATTCTCCGTGTTGAGGCCCTTCGGTTCCTTGATAACGGCCCCTACAGTTTTGATATCAGGAGCGGGGAATGTGTCGGCCTGAGCGGACCGTCGGGTGTGGGCAAAACCCAGCTCCTTCGTGCCATGACGGATCTGATTGAACACCAGGGCAGGGTGCTGCTGGATGATGTTCCGGCGGATGATGTGCCCGCACCGGCATGGCGCTCGATGGTGACCATGATTCCGGCCGAATCAGCCTGGTGGTACGAGCTGGTGGGGGATCATTTCCCAAGGGAAATGGGGAAAGATGAGGCCAAAGCATTGCTGGCCAACGTCGGTTTTGGACCTGATGTGTTCAACTGGCAGACAAACAGGCTGTCCACCGGGGAAAAACAGCGCCTGGCCCTGCTCCGGGGATTATGTCACGGGCCGGGGGTATTGCTGCTGGATGAGCCCTGCTCCGCCCTGGACAGTAAGCATACAATTCTGGTGGAAGATTTTATCCTCAGCCACCAGAAGGAACATGGCACGGTAATCCTCTGGGTCAGTCATGATCCGGAGCAGTTGCAGCGGGTTGCCTCAAAAGTGTTTGTCATGGAAAAAAAGAGTCTTCTGGAATCAACCTGACTATGAATGTAATAGCACTCAGCGCATGGGACCTTGGCATGGCGGCTGCCCTGGTCTGTCTGTTGTCTCTTCTCAGCCTGCTCCTCAGCCTCGGCCTGGAAAGGAAAATCATCTTTTTTGGCTGCCGCATGACGGTCCAGCTCCTGATTATCGGGTTTATCCTGCGTTTTCTCTTTGCCGACGCCCGGTTTCCCATCATCATGCTGATGTCCATGGTCATGCTGTTTGCGGCCGGCCGCGAGGTTGCTGCCCGCCAGAAGAGACGAATGAAGGGCTGGAAAGGATATGGAATCGGCATCGGAGCCATGTTTGTCTCCTCCTTTTCAGTTGCCTTTCTCGCCCTCCTGGTAATAATAGGTGTGAAGCCCTGGTACACTCCCCAGTATGCAATCCCTCTGCTCGGTATGCTGCTTGGCAATACAATGACAGGTATCGCTCTTGCCCTTGATCGGCTGACGGATCAGTTTCACAGAGAGAGAAATGTCGTGGAACAGAGGTTGCTTCTCGGCCAGACCTGGAAGGAGGCTTCCAGCGATATTCGCAGGGACTGCATGCGCACCGGTATGGTACCGATCATCAATTCCATGGCGGCTGCCGGGCTGGTCAGTCTGCCGGGTATGATGACGGGGCAGATCCTGGGAGGAACCCCGCCGGTGGAGGCGGTAAAATACCAGATTCTGATCATGTTTCTGATTGCCGCCGGAACCGGTTTCGGTGTCATCAGTGCCATCTGGATGTCGGGTCATTATCTTTTTGACAAACGCCATCGCCTCTGTCTCGACAGGCTGACCGGGTTCGGCAGCGAGAACGGACAGGGACGTTTTGATTAATTGTTCATTTTTTAGATGGAGTGCAAGATGGGAAAAAAAGTTCTAATAATAGGTGGTGTTGCGGCTGGACCAAAGGCAGCCTGCAGGATAAAACGGCTGCTGGCCGATGCGGAAGTGACCATGGTCGATCAGGATAATCTGATCTCCTATGGAGGGTGTGGGATTCCCTATTATGTCTCCGGAGATGTCTCCGATGAAAAGGAGCTGCGGTCGACAAGTTATCATATGCTCAGGGACAAAAAGTATTTTGAGAAGGCCAAGGGTGTGACGACCCTGACCTCCACCCGGGCTCTCTCCATTAACCGCGGGGAGAAGACAGTCACGGTCGAGAACCTGAAAAATGGTGAAAAGCAGGATCTTCCCTATGATGTCCTCTTGCTGGCAACGGGCAGTCGCCCGTTTACCCTGCCAATTCCCGGCAATGATGCCGATGGGGTTTTTACAGTCAGTGATATCCATAAAGCGGTGGAGATCAAGGAGAGAATTGCCAGGGGAAAGGTGGAAAAAGCAGTGGTCATCGGCGGTGGTGCCATTGGTATTGAAATGGCCGAGGCCTTTGCAGATCTCTGGGGCGTGGAAACAGCCATAGTTGAATTTATGGATCAGCTTCTGCCCCGAATAGTCAGCCGGACTCTCTCCACGATCCTTGAAAAACATCTGAGGGATAACAATGTGGATGTTTTTCTCGGTGAAGCAGCAGAGGAAATAGTGACGGAGGATGGCAAGGTTGTGGGAGTCAGGACTGCCAAGAGAAACCTTGAGGCTGATATTGTTATTATGGCAGTGGGTGTCCGGCCGAGGTCGGAGCTGGCCAGGGAAGCGGGGCTCCATGTTTCAGACGGCGGTGCCATTGTGGTCAACGAGAGACTGCAGACCTCCGACCCTGATATTTACGGGGCTGGAGACTGCATAGAAATCCCCCATCTCGTTTCCGGAAGGAAATTTTTCGCCCCGTTCGGGTCCATGGCAAACAAGCAGGGCAGGGTAGCTGCCGACAATATGGCAGGGCAGGTCTCCATCTTTAAAGGTGGTGTGGGGTCTTTCATTCTCAAGGCCTTTGAAATGTCCATCGGTTCCACCGGTCTGAGCTTGGAGACGGCTCTGGCGGAGGGCTTTGACGCCGAGGTGTCGCTGACATCTCCAGCGGACCGGGCCCATTTTTACCCCACCCAGTCCATCATGTGCCTGGAGATGATTTTTGATCGAAAAACCAGGCGTGTTCTCGGGTTCCAGGGGGTCGGCTCTACCAGCGACGGTCTGCTGGCCCGGCTGGATGCGGCGGCAGTGGCCCTGTGCGGTAATGCGGTAATAGACGACTTCAGTAATATGGAAATGGCCTATTCCCCTCCTTTTTCCAGTGCCATTGATCCGATCAACGCCGCTGCCTACGTGGCGGATAATCTCTGCGAAGGTCGGATGAGACAGATTACCATGGACTCGTTCTATGCCTTCATGGCAGATCGTTCCCTGGAGCCGGACTGGCTGGTTCTTGATGTCCGTCATGTCAAACAGGCCACTCCTCTTGTGGAAAAATTCGGTGAGTCCCTGTGGATTTCATTGCCCTACGATGAGATCCGCGAGCGCTACAATGAACTGCCAACCGACAAGACCTTGATCATTTTCTGTAACGCTGGAACGCGCTCTTTTGAGATCCAGGTTTTTCTCGATGCCATGGGACTGACCAACAACTTGGTCCTGCCCGGCGGTTACAATGTGATAAAACGCATGGGAGCAGACTGGTTACCGGAGAGCTAGCCCGCATTTCTCATGAACATTGTGTCAATTTTAAGCACAACTATTGAACACAAATAATAAGACAATTATCAGTGATTGAGAAAAATGTACACAATGTTCACCTAAGGTCAGTCCAGGCGACGCCATCTTCTACAGTATTTTTGCAATAAATATAGATCACTATAATTCACTGCAAAAAACTTTGAACCTGACGTCACCTGAACTGATGAGAAATGCGGGCTAACCCGCAGCTCTCCCAGGAAATCTGTTCGGGTGTTACGGTGAATATGGTATATCGAGGGGCAGGAGAAAGAAGCGGTGGAACGGTGAAATAATTGACTCCCCTGAGTTCGCAGTAATGGAGGCCAATATGCCGGTGGCCGGAAATGGCGATCGGCGTGGCCCTTCTATTTTTTTCCAGCACCGTTTGCACATCTCTGGCATTATCGATACGGTACCATTTTTTTGTCTCGTCTTCACGGTCTGTGGGAATCCAGTGGATCAGGCCGTGATGTATAAATACCAGGTTCACCTGGTCGGCGTGGGAGGAGAGCTGGGTGTCGAGCCAGTCGAGCTGCTCTGCCGGCAGGATGCCGCCCCATTTCTCTCTTTCATGGGGCAGACAACCATCCAGCGCCAGCAGGCGCAGGCCCGGCGCCACTTGTTTTGCGTAAAAAGGGGTTTTCAACCCGTCATAACCAAATCCTGTGAAAAAACTGATAAAATCATCAGGCTCCAGGTAACGGGTTCCTGTTTTTCTCTTTTCAGGATCAGCAGGCCGAAAATCATGGTTGCCCCTGAGAACGCAGACTTCAGTTTTCAGACTGCCCAGAACTTCTCGAACAGCTCTTGCATTTTCAACTTCACCGTCCCGAAGAAGATCACCATTGAACACGACAAAGTTCAGTTCTTCGGTCTGATTCAGTTTTTTAATCGCCCATTCAAGGTATTCAATGCCTTTTTCACTGGTATCCACATGACAATCAGCGATCACGCCAAACCTGACCGGCTGAAAGACTGTTTTTGCTGAACCTGTCAGTGGCAGGCAACCCTTGTCCAGGGCCCGAATGGTGTCCTTATCGGCAGCTGGCATCTGTAGTGCTACTCTTCATCAATATAGGGATCTTTTTTCTCAAAAGCTTCAGGTTTCAAGGTGAACTCGCCATGCCTGTTGTATACCGGATATCCGGCAACAACCCATCCCCTGAAAGCATCAGATATATTGGTGACATTCGTGTAACCCATTTCGGTAAGTCGGTGGGTTGCAAAAGCCGAGCGGGCCCCTGTCCTGCAGTAAACATAAATTCGCGCACCCGGATCCTGGATTCTGTTGGGAACTATCCATTCAATCAACCCCCGGTTGATATGAATTGCTCCGGGAAGGTGGGCAGCATTGTATTCCTTTTCGGTGCGAACATCGAGAAGGACAAAATCCTGCCCCCTGTCCATGATCTTTTTAAACTCGACGGCATTGACATGGGGCTGGTTCTGTTTGATTGGTTTCCACAATTTTACTACATTTTGCCTGATCTGTTCAATGCTTGTCGCGGCTGCAGCGGAAAGAGGAATGGAAAGGGATAACAGGATACAGAAAAAAAAGAAGGGAAAAGAGTTTTTTGTCTTCAAGGTAACCTCCCTGGGTTGAGTGGATTTAAACGAAAAACTATCCATTGTGCCTATCCCTGTCAACATTGGGTATCTCACAAGGATTTGAACCGTGTTCAGGCTTTTTGGAGCGATTGGCTGAAAAATGCTTCAGTTCAATTAGACAAAGCTGTTTTTTTTATGATATTATTTTCTGGAAAGAATAATTAATAACGCTCTTTTGCGATTGTGAACCCAAGGATCCGAAAAACCCGGCTTCAATTTAACAGGGAGCAGGTTGAGGATATTCGGGTTGAAGGGCATGGAACTCAGGAAACAGGTGGAGCTGATATGGTTGATTTAAACCCTCAACATATGATTGATGAGGTCAAGGATAATATAAAAACCGGGGATGCGCTGAAGACAAGGCTTGTTCTGGAGCAGATTGAGCATGTCGATGAAAAGACAAAGAAAACGCTGATCTATCTTCTTTCCAGGGCCGAGTTGGATTTTTCAATCCCCCTCTTTCTCTACCTGTTGACTGAAAAGGTGGAGGTTGCCGATGAAATGCCCATTATCCGGGAAACTTTTCTCAGCCAACTTCTGGCCTATCCGGAAAAGCTGCTCGAATTTCTGGCTTCTCCGGATATAGGGGATAAGACTGAGCTGATCAAGGTGGTGGGGGAACTCAAGTTCGAAGAGGCGACTCCGATCCTTCTGGACATGGTTGCGGAATCGGAAGATGAGGCCCAGATCCTGCTGATTATAGAGACGTTGGGTCAGATCGGTGATCCCGAGGCCATCAACACACTGACCGACTATCTCTATGCCGCCAACCGTGAACTGATAATGGCGGCTGTGCAGTCTCTCGGCCAGGTGGGAACCCCTACGGCCATGCACCGGCTGGCTGAACGGATGGGAACGGACAATGAGATAGATTTTCTGATTCTCTCCATCTTTTCTGAAGTGCAGGACCAGATTTCTCTTGAAAAGCTCAATGACACCATCCGCTCCAAATATGCCCATATGCGGACCTATGCCAAGCAGAAACTGGTGGAGATCGGACCGAAATCAGTGCCGTACCTGATAGAGAATCTGCTCCACGATGACCCGGATTTTCTCATTCATACCTTGAATGTGCTGGGGGAAATCGCCGATGAGTCCGCCATTGTTCCCATAAGAAAACTGCTCTCCAATGAACCGAAGAGCGCCAATGTGCGTTTTGCCGCCTACGAGGCCCTGGCACTTCTTCCTCTCAAGAAAGGTGCCTATACCCTGACTGCTGGTTTAACGGATGTGGAGGACCATGTCTGTGTGGCGGCGGCCAGGGCCATTGACCGGAATTTTTCACCGATCCTCGGGGCGGGTATTAAAAACCTGTTGCGGGGACCGGAAGAGGAGGCCCGGCATATAGCAAAAATCATTGTCAATGCCCAGGTGGACAATGTCTTTATGAACCTGGCAGACGACGAGATCTTTCAGGAACTGGCGCTGATTTATCTGCCCCATACCCATAAGGATATCCGGGAGCATTACCACAAGCTGCTGCTGGATGCCGGGAAAAATGAATTCGCCAGAAAACTGGTGGGTGAAGATGAGGCCGGAGTCAGGCCGAAGGTCGTGGCTGTTGATGATTCCAGGATGATCCTCAATATTTACAAGGCCACCCTCCATGAACTGGGGTACGATCCCATTCTTTTCGAGTTTCCGGCATCAGCCCTGGAATGGCTGGAGACGGAAAAACCATTGATGGTGCTGACCGATCTGAACATGCCGGCAATTACCGGAGTACAGCTGACTGAAAAGATCAGGGAAAAATACTCTGCGAAGCTCCTGCCGATTATTATGGTAACTACCCAGAATGAGGCGCAGGATAATGAGGCCGCTTACGCGGCTGGAGTCAATTCCATCCTCCACAAGCCATTCAATGCCAAGACTCTCGGTGCGGCTATGGAAGATGCATTGAAGCAATAAGGTTCTTCATTGTATTGAAATGGGCTCCCACTGTTTTCGGCCTGTGGGAGTCCGAGCCGAGAACCAGCGGTATTTTCCTGGAAACTGCCATTTCCAGAATCGTGCGGGCAGGAAACTGTTCTCCCCTGATGGTCATCCCGGATGTATTCAGTTCCAGGGCCATGCCCTGTTCCTTCACCCTGTCAAGCAGGTGTTCTATTCTGTCCATCTGGTTGTGGGTGGGGTGGATATCAGGCAGGAACCTCATTGCAGCGTCCAGGTGGCAGAGTATTGTGCCGGGCAGGGTTTGAACTGCTTCAAGAAGAGATTCGAAATAGAGAGTCAGGATTTCTTCTCTTTCGTACAGGGCCATCTTTTCAACACTCTCTTTCTTGCGACTGAACAGATTCAGGTGTTCTTTACTGTCTTTCATTTTCACGAAATGACAGGAAATGCCGATTTCGGCCCACTGGCGGCTCTTTAGACGTGAGAGCAGCTGTTGCGCGGCGGCGGGGTTATACCCGCATTCCACTCCCAAGCCGATTTCAATTCGTCCCCTGTATTTTTCCTGCAGTCGTCTGCCTTCCTTGAAAAAGAGGTCAAAATCGTCTTCAGACAGCCAGGTGCAATGCGCAGCGCTGATCTCCTCTTCCATGTGTTCGAGAAAGACCAGGCCGTCGAGGTTCTGCTCGATGGCCGCCAGGACATACTCTTCCATCTCTCCGGTCGCGTGGCCGCAAAAAGAAGTGTGAACATGACGATCAGTTTTATAATCCAGTGGGAGTTTCTTCTCAGGATGGTTTGTTGTCATGAAGGGTTTTCAGGCATTGCCCCTGGGGAAAAAATGGAGAACACCGTCAATTTCAGAAGTGTCACAGACATGGCCGAGCTCCATTTCCAGATCAAGATATTCCTCTATACCTTCAATCTTCAGTGAAAGAGCAGGGCCATCCGGCAGATGATAGACAACGGTACTGACGGATGAGAGGTCTATGGGAGGAGAAAACAATTTCATGCAGTGTAATCCTTCATGGTGGGTTCACCATCAATATATCTTTTATTTCCTGTTCAGTATCAATGGACAGAAGCAGGGTACTCCGAAATGATATGACATATACGCATTATTGATCAAAACTGCAAGAAAATAAAGGGTATCCTTCTACGGCCGCACGAAGAGTAGGAAAAATGGGAAAAATACATTTATCAGAAAGCACGATTTTCAGATAAAGCCATGGTCGAACCGTTGGGTGGCGGGTACTGTTTTAAATTGTTTACACTTTGAGCAGGGAAGTTTAATATACACAGCTTGTGGGGAAATGGTGGACCCTTCCATGTAATCCATAATGGAGAACTTGAAATGCAGGGTGCCCGGGTGGGTACCGACATTTTTTATATATTTGACAAGGTGATGGAATGACAGAGAAGAAAAGTGCAAAGGAGAAGACTATTTTCGGCAAGGAAAAGAACCCCTCCTCGATTGAACCCAAGAAACTGAGCCTGGACAGCTACTTGAAATTCCGCTGTCATCCGGGTGTAAAATGCTTTACGGCATGTTGCGGCGGCATCAAGATCGTGCTGACCCCTTACGACATCCTGAAACTGACACAACGGCTCGAAATTCCGGCCCATGAATTTCTGCAGAAATATACCCAGCCGACCTATCTGGAAAAAACCGATATGCCCGGAGTAATGATTAAACTGCGGGAAGATGATAATAAATGTCCCTTTGTCACTCCGGACGGTTGCACGGTCTATTCGGACAGGCCCACCGCCTGCAGATATTATCCTGTGGGAATGGCTGACTTTCATGAAGGCGGCAGTCGGGACAGTGACGGCAACGAAAATACATCAGCTGAAGAGAAATTTTTCTTCATTGTCCGTGAGGACCATTGCAAGGGTTTTGAAGAGGATAAAGAATGGACCATACGGGAGTGGCGTGCCGACCAGGGCGTTGATGTTCGTGATGAAATGAACAAGGAGTGGCTGCGGTTGGTGATGCGGCGAAAATCTTTCGGTATCCAGGCGAGTCTCTCGGAGCAGGCAAAGCGCATGTTCTTTATGGCCTCAACCGACCTTGCAACTTTCAGGAAGTTTATTTTCGAGAGCACCTTCCTTGAAATTTATGAACTGGACGAAGAGACCCTCAAAAAAATTAAGGAAGATGACGTGGAACTCATGCTCTTTTCCTTTAAATATCTGGCTGCAACGCTTTTCGGCGCCAAGGGGTTGAAGATGCGCCCTGAAAAAGTAAAAGAGAAGGTGGAGCAGATGAAGAAACGCCAGGATGAGGCTGTAATACAGTCTGTAAAGGAATACGAAGAGCTGAAGACAGAAATAAAAAAGGCTAAGGCTGATACCGGAGTAGTTGAAAAGAAGTAACCCGTATTTCATACCGTTTGAACACGGAAGACGGCAAAGAAAAAGGCCGGGTGGTTGTGAAACCATCCGGCCTTTTTCTGTTTTACCTCACAGTTCTATCCCGCGTTTTTCAACCGGGGCTATCCCGTGGGCTATTCTTCTTCCTTTTCAGGTTCCAGGGCAGCAGCCAGGCTCTTGATAAATCTCCAGCTCTTGGTCACGTCCTTCTGGGATTCGGCCATCAGCTCATCTGCCTTCTTGGGATTAACCCGCTTGAGGAGACGATAACGGTTTTCACCGAGTGCGTATTCCTCAAAACTGATGGTGGGTTCCTTGGAATCAATGATCAACGGGTTTTTGCCCTGGGCTTCCAGGTCAGGATTGTACCTGTACAGGGTCCAGTGACCACAGGCAACCGCCTTCTTCTGCTGCTCAAGTCCCAGTGCCATATTGATACCGTGGTTGATGCAGTGGGCGTAGGCGATAATCAGGGACGGTCCGTCATAGGCTTCAGCCTCGGCGATGGCCTTGATGGCCTGGGCCGGATTGGCGCCGATACTGATCTGTGCCACGTAGACATTGCCGTAGGTGGCAAAGATCATACCCATGTTTTTCTTGGGCATTTTCTTGCCGCTGGAGGCAAACTGAGCGGTTGCCGCCCGCGGGGTGGACTTGGACATCTGGCCGCCGGTATTGGAATACACCTCGGTGTCGAGAACAAGAATATTGACATTTTCACCGGAGGCGAGGACGTGGTCAACACCACCATAACCGATATCATAGGCCCATCCGTCACCACCAAAGGCCCATACCGATTTCTTCACCAGGTAGTCGGCGAGATAGATGAGGCGCTTGGCGCGGATATCCGCGGTTTTTTCCAGGATTGCTTTCAGCTCTGCAACACGGGCACGCTGTGCTTCGATATCCACCTGGGTAACCTGCTCTGCCTCAAGAATGGCTTTCGCAGTATCTTCTGCAACCAGACCAGCTTCAACAACACTGTTTAACAGTTCATCCGCCTGCAGTGTCAGTTTGTTGACGGTGGTACGCATTCCTGCACTGAATTCTGCGCCATCCTCAAAAAGAGAATTAGCCCAGGTGGGCCCACGGCCGTCTTCCCGTTTACAGTAGGGGGTGGTGGGCAGGTTGCCACCGTAGATGGAGGAACAGCCTGTGGCATTACCGATATACATTCTGTCACCAAACAGTTGGGAGACAAGCTTGATATAAGGGGTCTCACCACAACCGGCACAGGCGCCTGAGAACTCGAACAGGGGCCGTTTCAGCTGACTGCCTTTCACCGTGGCGACATTGATATCAGCCGGATTAATCTCGGGCAGGGAGAGGAAATAGTCCACATTGGCGGACTGAACTTCCTTCAGTTCCTCGCTGTTGGGGATCATCTCCAGGGCCTTGGTTTTGGCCGGGCAGACACTGACGCAAAGGGTGCAGCCACAGCAGTCTTCGGAAAAGATTTGCAGGGCAAATTTTTGTCCTTTAAAGGCTTTTCCGACGGCATCTTTTGACAAAAAGCTTTCGGGCGCGTCCTTTAACTCGGGAACAATCTTGATTCTGTTTGCAGCATGGGGACAGACCAGGGCGCACTGTCCACACTGGATACAGTTATCAGGAATCCATCTTGGAACGGAAACAGCGATATTACGTTTTTCGTACTGGGTTGTTCCCGTGGGCCAGGTACCATCCGCCGGTATCTGGGAAACCTTGAGTTCCGTACCTTTTCCTTCAATGATCTTCGCCGTGACTTCCTTGACGAAATCCGTTGCGGTCTCGGGAACGGCCGGTGGAATTTCATGGCCGTCAACCTTGTCTCCGAGGGGAACTTCGACGATATTTTTAACGGCACCGTCAACGGCGTCGTAGTTCATCTGGACAACCTTGTCGCCTTTCTTGCCGTAGGTTTTCTTGATGGCGTCCTTGATGGCCTTGATGGCCTCTTCTTCGGTGAGAATGCCGGAGATCAGGAAAAACGCGGTCTGCATGATCATGTTGATCCGGGCACCGAGCCCGAGGGCCAGGCCGAGAGAGATGGCATCAATAATATAGAACTTGGCCTTCTTGGCAATCAGATCCTGCTGAACCTTCTTGGGCAGATGTTCCCACACCGTATCCTTGTCATAACTTGTGGTGAGCAGGAAGGTGCCGCCCTCTTCCAGGTTGCAGAGCATGTCAACCATGTCAAGGAAGGTGAAGTTATGGCAGGCGATGAAATTGGCCTTGTTGATCAGGTAGGGTGCAACCACCGGGTTCTTGCCGAAACGGAGATGACTGGTGGTAATGGAACCTGATTTCTTGGAGTCGTATACAAAATATCCCTGGGCGGAGTTATCGGTTTCGGTTCCGATAATCTTGATGGTGTTTTTGTTCGCTCCGACAGTACCGTCTGAGCCGAGGCCGTAGAACATGGCCCGGTAGACATCGTCGCCCTCGATATTATAGGAAGGATCGTAGTCGAGGCTGGAGAAGGTCACGTCATCATTCGGTCCCACGCAGAACTTGTGCTTGGGAGCCATGGCTGTCATGTTATCGAATACGGCCTTGACCATGGCCGGTGTGAATTCGGCGGAACCCAGTCCATAGCGTCCGGCGAGAATAATCGGCGGATAGATGGAGCTGTTGGTTTCGATGGCCTCACCAACCGCCGCGCGAACGTCGAGGTAGAGTGGGTCACCCGATGCTCCCGGTTCCTTGGTTCTGTCAAGCACGGTAATACGCTCAACCGTGGACGGCAGGGCATTGACCATGGCCTTGCAGTCAAAGGGGCGATAGAGGCGGACGATGACCATACCCACTTTTTCTCCCTGGGCAACCAGGTGATCAATAGTGGCGGCAACGGTTTCGCAACCCGAAGCCATCATGACGACGACATTTTCCGCATCCGGGGCACCGTGGTAGTCAAAGAGATGGTATTGTCGACCAGTGATAGACGCGAACTTGTTCATGGTTTCCTGGACAATTGAGGGAACCGCGTTGTAATACTTGTTGACCGTTTCCCGGCCGGTGAAGTAAACATCCGGGTTCTGGGCGGTTCCGCGAATGACTGGATTGTCAGGGGAGAGAGCACGTTTTCGATGTTCGAAAACGAGTTCTTCGTCTATCATTTCCCGCATGTCATCCTGGGTCAGCTCTTCAATCTTCTGGATCTCGTGGGAAGTCCGGAACCCGTCGAAGAAATGAACGAAGGGAATACGCGAGGCCAGGGTGGCCTGGGTCGAGATCAGGGCCATGTCCATGGCTTCCTGAACATTCTGGGAGCAGAGCATACCCCAGCCGGTCTGCCTGGCGGAGTAGATGTCGGAGTGGTCTCCAAAGATGGAAAGACCCTGGCAGGCAATGGCCCGTGCCGTCACGTGGAAAACGGTGGGGGTCAGCTCGCCGGCAATTTTATACATATTGGGGATCATCAGCAGCAGACCCTGGGATGCCGTAAAGGTGGTACAGAGAGCACCCGTGGTCAGTGAACCGTGAATGGAACCGGCAACACCTGCCTCGGATTGCATCTGGTTGACAACGGGAGTTGTTCCCCAGATATTCTTCTGCAGGGCAGCCGATTTCTGATCTGCTTCCGCGGCCAGCGGAGTAGATGGAGTAATGGGATACAGCGTGATCACTTCACTGGTGGCGTAGGCGACGTGGGTGCAAGCCTGGTTGCCGTCTATGGTTACCATCTTTCGCGACATGATTTTATCTCCTTTGTTGTGACTGTTGATGTATGCCTGTTGTATAAAAAACCTGCGAGATTTTAATGTCCGGAATCCTGAAATTGCATTTTTTGCTGTCTGCAACGACGGATTTAGGTTAAATATCTAACCCGGCAGGGGGTGAATAGTAACAAAACCGTGACGGATTCAGGTGCATGTCCTGCCATGGAAGCAATATCGAGTGATAATAGTACAAGACACACAGAATTACAACTGTTTCAGAGTCGCTACTATAGGCGATTTCAGGCGGCTCTGCAATGGAATGGCAATGAGAAATGTTGATTGGTTACATCAGTAAAACAAATCGTAACCTTTTGACTTTGTGTGCCGGCAGTATACCGGCTTCCTCAAGAGGGGTGAAGAGAACTGCAGGATTGAGGTGAGAGATTTAATGTCGGGAGCTGGACAGATGTATACCATTCAGAAACCTTTACTGGAAAAACTGCTGGAATACCTGGGTGAAAGGGGCGATTTTGTCTTTCTGGACACATCACGACCGGATGAGGAAAATCACCGATCCATACTCTTTACCGAGCCGCTTGACAGGAAAGTGTGCAGATTCGGGGATGATCCCGTGTGTTACCTGCGGGAGCTGCAGGGGCACTGGAAGAGGGATATTACCTGGCGGGCTGGCTCGGTTATGAATTCGGGGCCATCCTCGAAGCCGATATAGATGTGGAGAAAAAGCCTCGCAGCCGGGGAGCCGACCTGCTGGCTGACTTCGGTGTTTTCAGAAAGCCCTGTCTGTTTGACCATCTCACGGGAGAGCACGATCTGCCCACTGTCGAGTCCCCGACAGTAAATGAGGCCGGCTACACTGTCACCAATCTCCGTTCCAGCATGGAGCAGGATGAGTTCGTCCGGGCCCTGGGCAGGGTGCGGGAATATATCGGGGCCGGGGATACTTACCAGGTCAATTACACCATGAAGCTGCACTTTGACTTCGAAGGGTCGCCGGAAAAACTCTACCTGGATCTGCGCCGCAACCAGTCGGTTGCCTATGGCGCCTATATCCGCAGCGGCGAGGAGAGAATGCTCTCTTTTTCTCCTGAGCTTTTTTTCAGAAAAGATCCCACCCGTATCACCGTCCGGCCCATGAAAGGCACGGCGAAAAGGGGCAGGAATAGAGCGGAAGAAAAAAGTTACGCCGATTATCTCCATCACGACGGTAAAAACAGGAGTGAAAACGTGATGATTGTTGACCTGCTGCGCAATGACCTTGCCCGGCTGGTTCACGGATATGGCCGCAGCTCGGTGGATACCGATTCTCTCTTCGATGTGGAATCCTACGAATCCCTGCTGCAGATGACTTCAACGGTTCGTGCCCGCACCTCTGATTTTGCCATGGGAAAAATCAGCCTGGTGGATCTGTTCAAAGCTCTTTTCCCCTGCGGTTCCATCACCGGTGCGCCGAAGATCCGTACCATGGAGATAATCGATGAGCTGGAAAAAGAGCAGCGCGGGGTATACACCGGTGCCATCGGTTACCTGGCTCCGGATATGACCGGGGCCTTCAATGTGCCCATCCGCACTGTCCGGCTCTGGCGGAACAGTGGAGAGATGGGGATCGGTGCCGGAATCACCTATGATTCCGATCCGGAGGATGAATGGAGAGAATCCCTGCTCAAGGGCCGTTTTCTGACCCATTCCCAACCGGATTTCTCTCTCTTTGAAACCATGCTCTGGCAGCCGGAAAGCGGTTTCCTGCTCCTTGAGGAACATCTGGCCCGGCTGGCCTTGAGTGCCGGATTTTTTAAATTTTCTTTTCATGGGGAAATCATTCGGGACCGGCTGCAGGAAACAGCGGCGACCTTTGATGATTCCACCTGCAGAAGGGTCAGGCTGGTGCTGAAAAAGGATGGCCGAATCGACATAACCCAGGCCGAATGTGAGGCGCCCCGCAGAACATCCCTGCCTTCCCTCCCGGTACAGGAAGACGGCCTGGCGTCAGTTGCTTTTTCCGATACGGTAATCAATTCGGAAAAAATCTGGTTCTATCATAAGACTACCCACAGGGAGATTTTTGACACGGCTTATAAAAACGCGGGAGAAAGGGGCTGTTTCGACCTGCTCTTCTGCAATGAAAAAGATGAAGTGACTGAAGGGAGTATCACCAATCTGGTTCTTTATGACGGGGACCGTTACCTGACTCCTCCCCTTTCCTGCGGCCTGCTGGATGGTGTGATGCGGAAAAAGCTTCTTGCCGATACCTCGGTGAAGTTGCGGGAGAAAATCATCACAAGGGAAATGGTACGCAAAGCCGAAGCACTCTTTGTCTGCAATTCAGTCCGGGGTGTAGTGCAGGTACGACTGGTGGAAGACTCCAAGGTCAATGAACAAGCCCGTCATCTTCGGGGCTGATCTGTACCGGGGCGATGATGAGGTTGTGTTCCTCTCCCAGAATTCTGACCAGGGTCATGAAGGTGGAAGGCAGGGGTATTTCACGATCCTCATCCAGAATACCGAATTCCTTTGCCGCAACAAGAATCGGGGAGCTGTCCTCTCCCTCCTGATGGTCACAGAGCACCTGGATCCTGAGAGCGTCGGTTATTCTCGGACAGAGACGGGGCAGTTCATCCTTTAAGCCGAGGAGCTCTTGTTCAATGATTCCCCACTGCTCCTTTCGGAAATGGGCAAATTTTTCCGCGGGATTCCGGGTGCCAAACAGTTCATTGGTGATGGAGCCGGTCAGCATGGAAAGAAACTGCTCTTCCTTCTCGGGATATTTCCGGGTCAGTACGGTTTTCAGTTCCTTGAAAAGAACCATCTGGACGACAGCTACCCCTTCACGCAGGACAGCAATGAGTTGTGATTTCTTTTCCGGGTTGTTTTTTGACATATCTGAAGAGTTTGGGCTGAAGACCATATTCGGGCAGCCTCCTGGAGAGGTACTAGAGAACCAGCTTAACAACCGGGCTGGCTTTCAGGGATTCATAGATTGCCAGCCTGCTTTCTTCACTGTGAACCGTCAGTTCGGCGTTCAGGCTGTGATATTTTCCGCCGGAACTGGAATGGGAGTGGCTGATTGTTACGGACAGGGTTCCACAGGCGTCAAGGATGGCGTCTTTCAGCAGGGAACAGTCCTGACCGATCACCTTATATACCCAGGAACAGGGGTATTCAATTTCAGGTCGTCGAGGTTCTTTGCAGGGTGTTTTCATTTACTTTATCCCTGATCACTTACCTTCTTTCTGCAGTCGGCAGGTTGAAAGGTTGAACACAATGCTGCTGACTGCAGAAGGGTAAAAAAATCATTATAATTTGAGTTTCAGCTCTCATAAATAATGACTGGTCTTTCAGCCGTCAAGGGAAAAAGAAGATGGGCCTGACTCGTGATGGAAGTTTTCCATTGTTTCCGTCATTTCATGAGTCTGCCCGACCTTTTGTTTGATTTTTCTGATATCCCGAATGTATACTGTTATCAGTAAAATTCGAGGTCGTTAGGGATTCTGGTAATCGTACCATATCTTCAGGTTGGTTGGATTTCCTGGGAGATCAGCCAGTGTTAAGGAGTATTATGTCGGATAAGCTGAAATTCATCGATAAAAATGAACTGGAAGCTGCACTGCGCGAAAGTGAAGCCCAGAAACAGGCCATAACCGATGGATTTACCGGCGTGATGATCTATTTTGACCGCAACCATCGGGCTCACTGGTTGAACAGGACGGTGGAGGAGCGGTACCCGAATTCCCGCGGCAAACGCTGTCACGAGATTTTTTGCATCAAGACCTCATCATGTAAAGACTGTGCCTATCAGCGGAGCATCAAGACAGGGCGGATAGAGACGAGTACCATAGAAACCGGTCTGATGGGGATAGACGGGCAGGAGGTTGTTTTCGAAATCACCTGTTCTCCTGTTAAAATCAGACCGGGTGAGGTTTCCGGCCTGATTGTCATTGCCCAGAATGTGACTGAACAGTACCGGCTTGAAAAGCAGTTGCGCCACACCCAGAAAATGGAGGCTATCGGCACTCTGGCAGGTGGTGTGGCCCACGATTTCAACAATGTGTTGACACCCATCATGGGTATACCGAGATAATCCGCCTGAAGATGAAAAGGGATAATGCCGTAGATCCCGCCGTTTTTTCCTACCTGGATGAAATTCTCAAAGCGGCCAAAAGGGCCAAATCGCTGGTGGAGCAGGTATTGACTTTTTCCCGCTCAAGCGAGATGAAAGAGAAACTGCTGCATATTCATCCCATCGTCAAAGAGGTGATGAAGCTGATGCGGGTGACCCTGCCCAGTACAATCGTCATTGTCGAAGAGGTGAATGAAAACTGTGGACGGCTGCTTGTGGATCCGGTCAAGCTGCACCAGGTGCTGATCAACCTCTGCACAAACTCGGCTCACGCCATGGAGGGAATGCATGGGGTGCTTACCGTCAAGCTTGACGAGGCGGAGACGAGCAAGGATGGCAGGGAGTGGCTGGAACTCAGTGTCAGCGATACCGGCACCGGCATTGACGAGGAAATCATTGATCGGATTTTCGAGCCCTATTTTACCACCAAGGAAAAAACCTACGGTACCGGCATGGGGCTGGCTATGGTCCATGGCATCATCAACCGTCAGGGTGGTTATATCAAGGTGGAGAGTGAAAAGGGCAAGGGCACTACCTTTCGCGTTTTTCTGCCGCTGGCGGACAAGGTTGACCCGATCGAGCGGGTGATGCACACCGGTGAGCTGCCCAGCGGGGTGGGGCGTATCCTGCTGGTTGATGACGACAGCCAGGTCGTTCAGGTTACAGGAGAGATCCTGCGCTCCCTGGGATATACCGTGGTCGGCACGGTTTCCGCCATGGAAGCGGTGGATAAATTTGCCGGAGAGTCGGATAAATTTGATCTTGTTATAACAGACCTGACCATGCCGGAACTGACAGGGCTTGAGGTGAGCCGGAAAATAAAGAAACTTCGTTCCGATATCCCTGTTGTTCTCTTTACCGGCTATTCGGACCAGGTTTCAAAAGACGCGGCCATGGAAGCCGGAGTGAATGAGTACTGCATGAAGCCGGTGTCCATGCGCAATCTTTCCGTTGTTGTGGACAAACTGCTCAATTCGCTGGGATAAAACCGGGTAAGTATTTTCTTGTTGTATCAACCATTGTGAGAGCCATAACCCGCATTTCTTAACAGCTTGGGCGGCGTCAGGTTTAAAGTTCCCGGAGTCTTCGCTTACCTGGTAGTAAATTATAAACGAATATTCACTTCAGAAAAAAGGTCATCCATCACCTCTCTTCCGAGATATCTGCAATAATTTTCTGTAGAGTTTCAATTAATTCAGGAATCTTGTTTTCACACACCCAGTATATTTCTTCAGCGTCAATATCAAAATAATGATGTGAAATAATATCTCTCATGCCCTTAGCCCGCATTTCTCATCAGTTCAGGCGGCGTCAGCTTCAAAGTTCTCGACAATAAATTATAGTTACCTATATTTATTGTCGATATACTGCAGAAGATGGCGTCGCCTGGACTGACCTTGGGGGAACATTGTGTAAATTTTGTTCAATTACTGAAAGTTGACTAATTATTTGTATTCTACAGTTATTCTCAAAATTGACACAATGTTCATGAGAAATGCGGGTTAGCACCTTTCCAGTCCACTTGAGGGTATGCCTTTAACAATGTACTGTCTGTTATTTTATCAATTTTTTTCAGACTTTCCCCAATTGCAATCAATAACATACAAATGGCATCAAGTTTTTCCAATCCTCTTTCGCTGTTTGTGAAAAAGTCTACAGAGTCAACAGTTTCAAAACGTTTACTCACCCGTTTACTCGCTTCCAGTATTTGCCTGAGAATATCAAGAAGCATATTATGATCAAACATAGAGCGCCTCTTTCTCAATTCTCCGCTGTAAGCTCGGATTCATTTTTTTACGTAGTCGGACAATATCTACAGAAAGGTGGAGTTCTTTTTGTAAATCATCTTTGATGTGGACGATATTAAATAAGTTTGGAGTCTCAGTTTGTAGAACAATATCAATATCACTCGAAACGGTTTGTTCATTTCTTGCAAAAGAACCGAATATGCCCAGTGCCACAAGTCCATATTTTTCTTTATTTAATTTTTTATATTTTCTTAGTATTTTTAATACTTCATCTCTATTCATGGATTACACCTTCCTTGGGCCGGATTGGGTGGTTTCGGCATTGAACCGCAGAAAATTCTGATAATTCAAGAAAATGCCCCAGGAACATAGAGTACATTGGGATGTGTGGTTTTGAGGCTTGGGGACTGGCCGTGTTATCTTGCTAACCCACATTTCTCATCAGTTCAGGCAGCGTCAGGTTCAAAGTTCCCGGAGTCTTCGCTTACCGAACAGTAAATAATAGTGACCTATATATACTTCATTTAACTCCCGAAGACAAACGTTTCTACCTGCCCGTATTTTCATTTTGGACTTTAAAAAAAAGAGAAATTTTGCTCAATCACTGAGAGTTGGTTAATTATTTGTATCCTGCAGTTATTCTCAAAATTAACATAAATGTTCACGAGAAATGCGGGGAGCCGTTGATCAGGCTTATCTGGTCATTGAGGGTCCACAGGTCATAAATATAACCCAGGCCGAACAATCCCATCGTTACGAGGTAAATCAGGCCGCTGATCCATTTTCCCATGTACATCCTGTGGATGCCGAACAGACCCAGAAAAACCAGGAGCAGCCAGGCGACGGAATAGTCTACTTCTCCCCTGATAAAACGGATGTCCGCCTGTTCGCTCATGGTCGGAATAAGAAAGAGATCAACAATCCAGCCGATAAAAAAGAGGCCGAGGGTAAAGAAATAGATGGTACCGCTGATCTGTTTTCCGTAGTAGAAACGATGGGCCCCCAGAAAGCCGAAAATCCAGAGCAGGTAGCCAATGACAACCGAATGGGTTGGTTCTGTCTGTCGGTGCATGATGTTATTCCTTTATCAATTGTTTTAACGTTAGAACCCGGCTCAGCGCGTCCTCGATCCGTGTTTCTGTCAATTTTCCGTCTTCAAGATCCCTGACAATTCTGTCCCTCAATTTGACAAAGATCTGCGGGTCATGTTCCAGATTGTTCCCGATGATAACCAGGTCGGCCCCGGCACCAATGGCCATGGAGCAGGCTTCGGGCAGTCCGTGGCGGTCGGTGATGGCGCGCATCTGCATGTCATCAGTGACGACCACACCCCTGAAGCCCAGTTCACCTTTGAGTTTTCTGCTGATCAGCGGGGCCGAAAGAGTGGCTGGAAGTTCAGAATCCATCCCCCTGTGAAAGAGATGGGCAATCATCACAGCTTCATCAAAACCTGCCTCAATGCAGTTGGCAAAAGGCTGCAGTTCTTTTTCTTCCCAGCTTTCGCTGATGTCCACAAAACCAAGGTGCGAGTCGTCTTTTGAACTGCCGTGACCGGGGAAATGTTTCAGGCAGGAGAGAACACCGCAGTCCCGATGCTCCCTGCACCAGGCCAGGCAATGTCGAAAAACCGTCTCCGGGTTTCTGCCAAAACTTCGTCCATAACGGCCGATGATGGGATTATCAGCAAAGAGATCAAGATCAGCCACCGGAGCAAGATTAAAATTAATGCCGAGACTGCGCAGGGCGCTGGCTGTCCTGCGCGCGGCCTGCCTTGTCTGCTCAACTCCTTTTTCTCCCAGGACAGTAGCAGCCGGAATATCGGGAAAATCTTCCAGCCGGGCCAGCCTGCTGACCCGGCCCCCTTCCTGGTCAACAGCTATCAGCAGGTCGCCTGCCATTTCCCGCAATTTTCCGGTCAGCTCCTGAACCTGGCTGGCGGAGACAATATTATTGGTTGTCAGTTTTTTAGCGAGCAGTCTGTCAAAAAGGATCACGCCGCCAAGATTTTCTTCAATAATATCTTCTGCTATGGGATGAAAAGCTGAAATGGAAGCGCCTTCAAAGCCGACAATAAAGAGCTGCCCGATTCTGTCTTTTAAAGATGTCATTGTTTTTCCGGGTTACTTTTTTGAGATTAACCAGAGGTAAAATGAGTCCTGTTATCCAATTTGTCAAAGATTATCTGCGGTTGTTGTTGTGTCAGAATTATGACATCATACTTTTTTTATGATTGCTTAACCTGTGTAAATAGCGTCCAGGGAATTGATAAAACCATGTAACATGTTGTAATAACATAATATATTATGTCACGGTTGAGCGGTGTGTATTATTTGGCACGAAAACTGCAAGAATAAAAATTGAAAAATGAGGTAAAGATTTCCAACCTCTTGACGATAAGAATATTATTACTGATGAACATTCTTGGTAAAAGTATTTAGTGTAAGGAACACGCTCATGACTATCTCGACAAAAGAACCTGATTTTACAGCACCTCGCCAGAACCTGGTTGAGATTGAAAAGGTTATGGTTGAGCTGGATTATCTGAAAAGGCAGTCGGAACGACTCGACCTGATCAATCAGCTGCACGGCAGGATGGCCGGAGTGCTCAGCCTGACCGGTATGATTGAAGCCTATTCCGTCTGGTTGATGCCGCTCATCAGTCATGAACTCATAGGATATAATAACAGCGCACGTCAAAAACGTCACCTCTTCTGCTCCGGTCATGGCCCCCACAGGCGTAAGACAATCGCCTTTGCCGAAAGACTGATAAACGGCGAAGTCCAGTTCGATAAACCCTATATTAACGAAAACGGGCATTTCGCCTATAAATGGGTTTTCGAGACCATGGAAGACGCGGGAATCCTGCTGATTCTCAAAAAAGGCATGGAACTGAGCGAGGATGAAATGGACCTCCTCAACCACTCCCTGGAAATACTGGCGGAATCCCTTCAGCGCGGCCTGGAGTACGAGGAACTGTTTGAACGGGCCAGTAACGATCCGTTGACCGGTCTGTCCAACCGCAGGGTCTTTGACGAGCGCATTGGCGGTATGATGGACAGCGCCAACAGGTATAACAACCCCCTCACCATGATAGCCATGGACCTGGATAAGTTTAAAGCAATTAACGACAATCTCGGCCACCAGGCGGGGGATGATGTGCTGGTTTCCGTGGCCAACGTTCTCAGCAGCGCGGTCCGCTCCACGGATCTTCTGGTACGGTTCGGCGGTGATGAATTTGTCCTGGTTCTGGACAACACAGATCTGAAAAGCGCGCGAGTCTTGGCGGAACGTCTCTGCAGCGCTGTCAATGATCTCGATGTCTGGGCCGATGATAACACCAGGCTCGGCGTCAGTATTGGTCTTGCGGAATTAAAGAAAGGTGAATCCCTCAAGGAGTGGATGGAACGGGCCGATGATATTCTCTATCACGCCAAGGCACAGGGTCGCTCCAGGGTGGCCCATAAATAGAAAGAAACAAAAAATCATTTCCTCCCCAAAGCAGTAAGTGAAAAAGAAAAGGGGCCGGATTTTCCGGCCCCTTTTCTTTTTCACTTACTGGTCACAGGATTTGTAACTCTTTGTTTTTATCTACCTTACTCAATCGATGATAGTTTATTAATTTCCCATTTTCACACAATTTCCTGCATAATCTCCCGGAGAGCATTTGTAGTATCGCGGGTGGTAGAGCAATTATATTTGGACAACATCCGCTCGACAGCTTCGTTCATTTTTGCCTTTCCGTTGTCTTTTTTTGCAGTCTCCCTATAAATTTTGCAAGCAGACTCGCCTTTCTTGAACGGTATCCTTTTCCATATTGATCAATTTTCTTACAATTCATTTGAGCTAAATCAGAGAGTTCCATACGGAAGGTGAAGTTGGAGAACGGGACACATCCCTGCTGACGTTCTGCACGAAGAGTGCTTTGATGATTTTTTTTCGGCAAGATGTCCAGTAGCCGTTCGAACTATTCTGCCCCAAACATTCTACCGTCCATCATCATTCCAATTTCAACTTGATGTGTACTGTGAAAAGTATTATAAATAGTATTATTGCTATATGATTTTAAATTCGAAAATGAGGTTTATTATGAATACTATCACAGCAAATCAGCTTAAAACAAGGGGAGTTTCAATCATCCAGGACAATCTTTTAAAAGATCAGGAACTGGTGATTACAGTCCGTGGTAAAGAAAAATTTGTTGTAATGGATATGAAACATTATAATTATCTACGCGAATGTGAACTCGATGCAGCATTGCACCAGGCAAAAGCTGATTATCAATCTGAAAACTATATCACGGAAACTGTTGATGCCCATATCAAAAGAATTAAACAATGACTTACAACCTCATTTATACAAATAGTTATATTAAACGGGCATCAAAATTTGTAAAAAAACATCCTGATTTAATATCCCAATATGAAAAAACACTAAAGCTCCTGGAAATTGATCCGAATCATCCTTCTTTACGGCTCCATTCATTAAAAGGAAAATTAAAAAATCTTCATTCGGTTTCCATTAATGTTTCCTATAGAATTACGCTTGAATTCATTATTATTAAAAAAGAAATTATTCTGGTAAATGTTGGACGTCATGATGAGGTGTATTAGCGCAATCATCTGCTAAGTAAAGTGGCTACCTTGAAAAATTGCTTTTTCGCCCGACCTCTGCGTCACAGGAAAATGAAAAATGCTCACATATGACTAATATGCTGCGCTTTTTAATTTGAATGAATTTATAAAACAGGCTCTTACCGAAAAATTACAGCGTTGTGAAATGTAGCCCAGTGTCTGTCCAGAAATGAGATTTTTTATGGGCGCAGTATAATATCATGCTCAATATTTCCGGGTCCAAACTGAAAGGAAGAGTTGTTCTCTGATTTTTCAGGCATTATTACCTCTGAGCCCTGGTAATATTAATCTGTAGGGGTGCAAAAACACTCATAGTTCCCACGCTCCGACGTGGGAACTATGCTGTCGAAATTCCAATGTTGAATTGATACAATTATGGTGGCATACAATCGACTTGTTCTGCAACTTTTTTCGTTGCAGAGACCCATTTAAGCCTTAGTTTTTTTTGAGCATGAGCACAATCTTGAAGATACAGATTGATTAGATTTTGATATGGAATTCCTGTTTCTTCAGCAAGATTCTTAAAGTAAGAGATAACATCTACTCCCAAACGTAGAGTAACTTGCTTTTTTAAATGTTTTGCATAAGGATTTTTGACCGAATTGGAAAAATCATATTCTTTTTTCATAGCAGGAAACTCTCGTATTGTTTTTGTTCTTTTTTGGTTGCTTTTCTGGCAGAAATTATTCTTATTATTTGTTCGCTACTGCCACGGCAACAGTGCACAACAACCAGTGCCCGCATAGCACTACTCAACCCAAGTAGAATGAAACGGTCTTCATCTGAAGAATGATCCGAATCATAGATCATGCGGCCATTAGCATCAAAAAAGACAGTCTGTGCCTCTTCGAACGAAATTTTATGTTTTTTAAAATTGGCTTGAGATTTCTTTTCATCCCATTCAAATGATATCGTTTTCATAATTATATTATAATTATAATATAATTCTGCCGCAAGTTTTGTTTTTGAGCAGAACGTTCGAACTAATCTGTCCCAAGCATTCTACCGCCCATCATCATTCCCACGCTCCAGCGTGGGAATGATGTATTTTGGAAACGAAGCAATTTTAATTTGCTGCCACTCAACCGGAGATAAAAAGAGAATACTATCCTGAAGGGCAAGCAACAGGTCGAAACCAACAGACAAAAAGCAGCATGATGGGATTACCTTGCAGTGACACGGAACGATTATATGCCCGGGAACGGGTAACTCACTGATGATACAATGGAGACAGCCGCCATCCAAGGAGAGGTTCTTCGCCGCAGTTCTGTCCGGGTCTCTATCGGTAAACGCTTTGGGCTTCCGGTTGAACGTGAAGACCGGGACGAAATGGCCGACGGCTTTGAGGGGATGTGACTGTTTACTTCAGCTCAATTACAATCGGAATAACATGAAGTGAGCCGGAACGCTGCTCGGTGTACCCCAGTTTCCAGTCCCCGCACTCTGCTTCATCTCCCAGGAGCTTGTCAATTTCCTGTACCAGTTTATTTACACCTATGATCGGGTGGCGCGAAAAAACCTGGGGCAGCCCCTGGGTCAGGTTACAGGCCAGGCAGCAGCCGGGTCGTTCATGGAGGAGCAGTTCCATTGTCAATTTTTTGTCATCCGCTCCCCCGTAGGCCAGTTCAATGTCGTAGGCGCCTTCATTTGCGTCACCGAAAAGGGCCTCAAAAAACTCATCTGTTCTTTCCTTCGGAAAAAGCTTTAATAGAGTTTCTCCTGTGAATATTTCCTTGAATCTCTCTGTGCTCATAGCTGTTGTCTCCATACAAAATGGTGCTGAAATTTTGCAGCTACTATACCCACCCCTTTCTTTTTGTCAAGCCATGTACGTTCCCTTCCCGCCTGCCTTGCAACCCATATGGGCCTGTGGTAAACTGGGCGCCGTTTTTAACCTCGGAGACAGGAATATTTATGACAGCAGTCAATCTCGACCAGCTCAACGAACCGCAGTACACGGCGGTAACAACCACCGAAGGGCCGGTGCTGGTTATCGCGGGAGCCGGAAGCGGCAAAACCAGGACCCTGGTGTACCGGGTGGCCCATCTGATAGAGCGGGGAGTCGCTCCGGAATCCATTCTCCTGCTTACCTTTACCAGAAAGGCCAGCCAGGAGATGCTCTGGCGGGCGGGAAGGCTGCTCAACGATACATGCAGCCGGGTGGTTGGCGGTACCTTCCACGGGGTTGCCAATATGCTTCTCCGGCGTTTCGGGGCTGAGCTGGGTTTCGGCTCCTCCTTTACCATCATTGACCGGGCAGACGCGGAAGGGATTGTCAATCTCTTGAAATCTTCCCTTGGTCTGGGGAAACGGGACAAGCGCTTTCCCTCAAAGCGGGCCATCATCAACATGATCAGCGGCTCGGTCAACAAGTCCATCGACCTGGAAGATCTTGTCCTTGAACAGTACAGCCATCTCAGCGACCACCTGGAGGAAATTCTTCAGCTGCAGAAACACTATGGAGAGTTCAAGTTCGACCACGGCCTCATGGACTACGACGACCTGCTGGTGAACTGGAAACGGCTCCTTTCCGAGTCACCCGCCGCCCGCGACGAAATATCCGGACGTTTCAGATATATCATGGTGGACGAATACCAGGACACCAATCTCGTCCAGGCGGACATCATTCGCGGTCTTGCCCACAACCATGAGAACGTGATGGTGGTGGGGGACGATTCCCAGTCTATCTACTCCTTTCGGGGCGCCGATTTCTACAATATCATGCGTTTTCCGAAAGAATTTGAAAATACAAAAATAATTAAACTGGAAGAAAACTACCGCTCCACCCAGCCCATCCTTTCGCTGACCAACGATATTATCAGGAACGCGGAGGAAAAATATACAAAAACCCTGTTTACCTCCATCGAAGGGGATATCCTGCCAAAACTCTACGTGGCCAAAAACGAAGGTGACGAGGCGGCCTTTATCGTCAAAACCATTCGTAAACTCGAAAGCCGGGGTGTTGCCCTTGAAAATATAGCAGTCCTCTTCCGCTCCGGTTTTCATTCCTATAAGCTTGAGATGGAACTGGCGGTGGAGAATATTGATTTTGAAAAGCGGGGCGGGCTGAAGCTGACGGAATCGGCCCATATGAAGGATGTACTGGCCTTTCTGCGGATCCTGGTCAATCCCAGGGACAACCTCTCCTGGAACCGGATTTTTCTCCAGCTTGACAAGGTGGGGCCCAAGACCGCTCAGAAGATTACAGCCTTTATCTCCGCCGCAGCCGATCCCTACCTGGCCCTGCCCGAATACCCCGCCGGAAAAACGTGGAAGGACTCGTTTAACAACCTGGTGGAACTGATTCGGGAACTGCTGTCCGGGAACCAGGCACCTTCCGTGCTCTTCGAACAGGTTCTGGCCTACTATTTACCGATTTTTTATGAACTGTACGCCGATGACTATCCCAAACGACAGAAGGACCTGGACCAGCTTGGTGCCATCATGAAGGAATATGATGACCTCCAGGCCTTTATCGACGATACAACCCTTGATCCGCCCGAAAACACCGGAACGGATGATGATATCCGGCGGCTGGTATTATCCACCATCCATTCCTCCAAGGGACTGGAATTTGAAGCAGTTTTTATTATCGGTCTTGCGGAAGGGCGTTTTCCCCATAGTTCTTCGGGGTTCGGCGGCCAGTGGGAGGAAGAGAGAAGACTGCTCTACGTGGCAGCCACCAGGGCGAAAAAATATCTTTACCTTTCCTATCCCCGCCAGTTAATGGGCCGGGACAGGCGGTTTTCATTTGCCCCCATGTCACCGTTCCTGGCGGAGCTTGGCGGTGGACTTTACCAGAAAATTGACAGCGCTTCTTGTTCGTCGGACTACAGGACCGGCCGGTTTTCCGGTAAACCTCCCACCGGAAAGAAAACGGTACGTAAGACGGTTCGTAAACTGAAAATGTCTGATTTTTCCGTGGGCTGCAAGGTGGAGCACCCGTTTTTTGGTACAGGCAGTGTCAAAAAACTCTCGGGCTCCAGGTCACTGGATGTGCTTTTTGACCGCCATGGCCTGAAAACGCTGCACCTGGACTACGCCAAATTGAAAATAAAATAATTCGTTAAACTGGTAAAATGAATATGACCTATGACGAGGTGCAGGACCACCTCGATAAACTGCAGATGCACAAGATCAAGCTTGGCCTGGACGCCATGCGCTCCTTTCTGGACAGGGTCGGCAGACCCGAGCAGAAGCTGAACTGCATCCATATCGCAGGGACTAATGGAAAAGGTTCCGTCTGTGCGGCTCTGGCGGAGGTGCTTGGTCGCTGTGGATACAGGGTGGGTGTCTATACTTCTCCCCATCTCAGTTCCGTGCGGGAGCGGTTTCGTATTGGCGACAGCTATATCAGCCGGGAGGATTTTGCGGCTCTTGGTTCCCGGATCTGTGCGGTGCTGGGAGAGGACAAAATCACCTATTTCGAGTTCACCACCGCCCTGGGTCTTCTCTGGTTTGAGCAGTCCGGGGTTGACCTGGTTCTTCTGGAAACCGGCCTTGGCGGCAGGCTTGACGCCACCAATGTCGTTACTCCTCTGGTGTCTGTCATAACCAGTATCAGCATGGACCATGAGCTCTACCTGGGCGACAGTCTGACGGCGGTTGCCGGAGAAAAGGCGGGCATAATCAAGGAAAACATCCCGGTGGTTTCAGGAGCGACCCACCCGGAGGCCGCGGCTGTTATCCGCCGGGTCTGCAAAGAGAAAAACGCCCCTTTCTACCAGCTTTGTCAAGATTTTGACTGCGGGGAAAATGATGATAATACATGGAGTTGGCTGGGTGGAGAGCGCTTTGGCAGCCGCAAAATAGAAGGGCTGACCTGCGCCCACCAAAGCCTGGTCCACAAGGAGAACGATGCCTTGGCCATTGGTGTGCTTAATATATTGCAAGATATTGATTATAAAATAGATTTTGATAAACTCAGAGAGGGGCTGGCCGCCGTGCGGTGGCCCGGCAGGATGGAATATTTCGAACTGCCATTTCCTGCCGGAAAGAGGGGAAAAAAGGGGTCGGGAAACGGGTTGGAGATACGTCGTTATCTCCTTGACGGCGCGCATAATCCCGCCGGTGTCAAAAATCTGGCACTTACCCTGAAAGAAAAATTTTCCTATGAAAAACTGATCTGTATCTGGGGTTCAATGGCCGACAAGGATCTCACCTCCACCCTGGCTGCCATTGTTCCCCTGGCGGACGAACTGATCTTTACCCAGCCGGAAGGGGAGCGCTCCGCGACTGTGGAGCATATCAGCTCTTTTCTTCCCGAAGACGAGGGAATCATCTATAACTGTATCAGTGACGGTGAAGAGGCCCTTGAATTTGCGGCCCTGCGTGCCACGGGAAAAGACCTGATTGTGATCGGTGGCTCCCTCTATCTTGTCGGAGCCATGCGCACCATGCTGCTTGGGGAGCTGGTGGAGGATAACCTGTTACAAATACGATGATTGATACAACGAAGTTGCCTGCCCTGTGATCAGTTGCTGTGGAGGATTGATGGAATTTTTTGATTTTGATGCCCCGGACGAGGCCCAGATTCGCCTGGAAAAGAACAAGGCCAGGGATCTGCGCAAAACCCGCTGGTGGCAGCAGAAAACCGCCTCCGGCATCTGCCATTACTGCGGCCGGAAAACGCCTTTCAAGGAGATAACCATGGACCATGTCGTGCCCCTGTCGCGGGGCGGAAAGTCCACCAGGAACAATCTTGTCCCCGCCTGCAAGACCTGCAACAGCAGAAAGAAAAGCATGCTTCCCCTGGAATGGGACGAATATCTGGAAAAAATCAGCAAGGACTGACAGGTTTTCTATTTACTCCGACACACATTTCAAGTATCTTGTGCTCCGTATTTCATCACAGTTTGATTTCCCCTTGGGCGGGTAGCTCAGCTGGATAGAGTGTTGGCCTCCGAAGCCAAAGGCCGCGGGTTCGAATCCCGCCCCGCCCACCAGTATTATCTTTTTTTTACTCCTGGCCGGTGGTCAGAAGGGGCATGATCTTTTCCAGCAGGCTGGCATCTATGCCGTCGATATTGGCAAGATCTTTTATACTTGCAAAGGCTCCGTGTGCCTCACGGTAGGCGGCAATCGCCTGGCCGATCTGGGGCCCGATACCCGGAATCTGGGAGAGGGCGTCAACACTGGCTGTATTGATATTGATCTTTTCCATAAGGCCCGCATCGCTGGCAATATTGGTCAGCATGGAGGCCGCCTTGCCGGGGTCAGTAGCGGAGGAAAGGGACGGGGTAAGCAGGATGGTCGCGGCAAAAAGTAAAATCGCTCCAGTAAAAAATCGGTGTGTCTTCATAATGTATTACTCCGGATAGAATGGTGGACGGTTGAGAGTAAAAAAAAATGCTCCGGTCGCATGCCGGATAACCCGGATAAGATATGCGGGATAGGAAAAACATTGGTGATTTTTCAGGAAAACACAAGAATTCGTGAGAAAGATTACCGAATCTTTATGTGATGGAAATTATCGTCCGCCACCAATGGTCACTTCACGGACCGTGAGCAGCAGCAGTTTCAGATCAAGACGCAGGGACCAATTGTCTATATACTCCAGGTCCATGTTCATCCACTGCTCAAAGGAGATATCATTTCTGCCGCTGACCTGCCAGATACAGGTCATACCGGGTTTCATAGAGAGGCGGCGTCGCTGCCAGAGCTTGTAACTTTCCACCTCGGAGGGAATGGGCGGACGCGGCCCCACCAGGCTCATTTCCCCTTTCAGGACATTAAAGAGCTGGGGCAGTTCGTCAAGGCTTGTCTTGCGCAGAAAGGCTCCAATCATGGTGATGCGCGGATCTTTCTTTATCTTGAATACCGGGCCGTCCACCTCGTTTTCTTCCAGCAGCTTCTCCTTTAACGCCTCCGCATTCACCACCATGGTTCTGAACTTATGGAGCTGGAACCTGCGACCATTTAACCCCGATCGCTCCTGGGAGAAAAATACCGGCCCCCTGGAACTGCACTTGATGACAAGGGCAATGCCGCAGAAAACAGGAGAAAGCAGGATAACCCCGACCAGGGCACCCAGGTAATCAATAAAGGCTTTTATCAGCAGTTCATTGGTGGATTTGGGTGCGGAGGAAAGGGCCAGGGTCGTTACACCGAGGAAATCCTCAATATTGACCTTGGCGGTCTGGGGATAATACTTGATGGAGTTGATCTGAAAGTCAGGCAGCACCCGCACGTTTTTGCCCATCTCTTCGGCAAAATAGATATACTCATGAACATTGTGTATCTTTTTTAAGGGAATACCGAAAACCACTTCGTCTATGGTCTCGTGCTCCAGCAAGTCTCGAAACCGTTCCATGGTGCCGATAATTTTAACAGACTCATACACCCTGTCCCCAACCAGTTCCGCCTGATCTTCAGTTTCCAGACACCCCCTTATCCGGTAGCCTGAACCACGCCGCCGCCGAATCGCCTTGATAAAGTCCAAAGCCCGCTGGCGCGAACCGATGACCAGAATAGAACGGGTGTTGTAATCCCTGGCCCGTGAGCGGGCAAGAATTTTATACACCACTGTTTTAAAGAAAGCCAGAGCCACAAACGAGTAGGAGAAGAACAGACCAACCAGCAACCGGCTGACAGCCTCCATATGCATGATATAGGCAAGAAAGACAATCCCGGCAGTACCCGTCAGAGTCGCCTTGAAGACACGGTACAATACCTTTCGCAACGAATGCCGTCGATACGGCTCATAGGCTCCGAAAAGCCGCAGACTGATATGAAAGGAGATAACAGCCAGCAGAAGAAGCATGCGATAGCTGGTATCCATGCCCAGCACACCAAGATCTTCGGAAAACCCGAGCCTGGTGCCATAGGCCGCAATAAAACAGCCCGCAACAATTACCAGATCAAAAGCCTGATGAACCGCCAGTATTATTCCGCTTTGCCTTCTTAACATCTTTTGCCCGCTTTTCCACTTGCGTAAAAATTTTTTTAAACCTGTTTACAACAAATACTCCTGACTTATGAAGTGATTCGAGGGAATCTACAACAAATGGAAGAGGTTGTAAGTAGGTAGAAATACCTAGCTTGACAATGGTGTGACTATAACTGTTTGATATGTTATAAAGAATCGGATTAGTTTTTTTTATCTTTTTCCTGACAACTGTTTTTCAGGTGATTTTATCCAATCTCTTTCAAAAAATCTTTTTGAAAATAGGTATTTCTACCCATTTATTTTTATTTTCAAACAGGCTATTTTGTAAATTTTTTGGGCTTCTGTAAGCGCAACAACTGTATTGTTGTCAGAATGTCGGTTGTTTTTTTGTTTCGTTTTCATTCCAATAATTGACCTAAAATTTTTAGATGTCTTATTTGTTTCTTAAAAAATATAGCCATGTCAACTGGGCTTTGGCCGATCAGGCCATGGTAAGCGGCGTCAATTTTCTGACCGGGATACTTTTTGCCAGATACTTGGGCCTTGAGGAATACGGCAGGTTCACATTGGTATGGATGGCCGTGCTTTTTTGTAACAGTTTCCAGCAGGCAGGCATCATTGCGCCGATGATGTCAATCGGCCCAAAACAGACCCCGGAAGAAGAACCTGGCTATTATGGTGCTGTTTGTGTGCAGCAGGTTGTCTGGTCTATGGGCTGCTCACTCTTGCTCTGGTTAGGGGTGCGCCTTTCTTATGTCTTTTATCCGCAATGGCAGATAGAAAATCTGGCCTGTCCTCTTGCTGTTACGTTACTTGCCTGGCAGTTGCAGGATTTTCTGCGCCGGTATTTCTTTGTCCGCAACCAGGGGGAATGGCATTTTTCAATGATGCCATCAGTTATCTTGGCCAGATAACCCTGCTGGTTGTACTGTTTCGATTTACAGCAGCAAATACCGCCCGTGTGCTGTGGTTGATAGCCGGTACTTCCTCCCTTGCCGTAATGGCATGTCTGTTCAAACTGGACCGCTTCTCCTTGAGCAGAACAACTCTTCTTACCGTGAGTCGCAAGCACTGGATTTTTTCCCGCTGGCTGCTGGCAGCGGCACTGATGCAGTGGACATCAGGAAATTATTTTATAATTGGTGCTGGAAGTATTCTTGGGCCGGCATCTGCTGGGGCGTTAAAAGCATCGCAAAATATCATGGGGATCTCCCACATCATTTTTCAGGGAATGGAAAATATAGTTCCTGCCCGGGCAAGTTACTGTTACCATCAGGGCGGTTGGGCAAAGCTGTTTACATACTTGAAAAAAGTAACTGGATGGGGTGGTGCCTTTACCGCTATTATCGTATTGCTGGCGATTGTATTTCCTTCATTTTGGATGGGTACTCTCTATGGCAGTGAATACGAAGCGTATAGTTATGTATTGCAGTGGTATGGAGGCATTTATATTTTAATTTTTTTAGGGCTGCCACTCCGGGCTGGTCTTCGGGCAATGGAGTATTCAAAGCCAATTTTTATTTCATACTGTTTAATGACAGTGTTCACAGCAGCAACAGCCAACTTTTTCATAAGAAAATTTGGCTTAACAGGGGCCACAGCGGGAATTTTTGCAACGCAAATGATATGCCAGACCAATCTTGCATATGCGCTCTGGCGAAAAAAAGATAAGTAATTCAATGAAAATCATACATATCCTAAAAGGAAAGGCCAACCCAAACACTATGAATGGTGTTAATAAAGTTGTCCACAACCTGGCGACAGAACAACTTCGTTTAGGGCTTGATGTTGAGGTCTGGGGTATTACTGCAACACCATCTATAATAAAACACCAACACAATTATCCGTTACGATTATTCCCCGCTTGTTTGAGCCGTTTCGGTCTTGCTGGTTCATTATGGAACGGTTTGAAAAAATTGAAAACAACGACATCACTAGTCCACCTGCACTCCGTTTTTCTGCCTGAACTGTATAGTGTGAGTCGACTTTTAAAACAAAGCAATATTCCCTGGGTCCTTTCACCCCACAGCGGTTATGCCCCACAAAGCACGAAAAAAAATAAGCTCATTAAATCAATCTATATGATGCTTTTTGAAAAAAAACTTATCACCGAAGCAAAAAAAATTCACGCAATAGGTGCTAGTGAAGTCGATGATCTATTCGCCATAGATCATGATTTAGATATCGCCCTTGTTCCGAATGGGCAGGATTTTACGGGTGTGCAGTTTGAACCTGAAACATGTCCCGAACCCGCTGAACGACCGATTTTCGGATTTTGCGGCAGGCTTGCCAAAGAACATAAAGGACTTGATTTACTTATAAAAGGCTTTTCCTGTTATAAAAAAAACAAAGGCAAGGGAGAACTCTGGTTGATAGGCGATGGACCCGATAGAAGATTACTACAGGATCTGGTCCTTAAAAATCATGTACAGAACTCCGTTACTTTTCTAGGACCAATATTTGGCAATACCAAACTTAATTACTTTGCCGCGTTTGACTGTTTTGTTCACACTTCTCGTTGGGAGGGTATGCCAATGGCAGTGCTTGAAGCTGCGGCTTTGGGTAACCCATTGATTATAAGCAAAGAAACCAATATGAATGAATATGTAGAAAGATACGAGAACGGTTTTGTATTACCAGACAATACGCCAGAAAATATCAGTAACGCGATGATTGAATTCTGTAAGATGTACTATACCGATAAAGGTAAAATTATGACGGTACAATCAAAAAGGTTAATTGAAGAAGAGTTAAATTGGACAAATATAACAAAATCAATGGTTGAGAATTTATATTATTCATAATGAGCTGAACTAATGATATTAGCTGATTTTTTTCATACTTTTATCAATCAATTAAAGTCTGAGCGAATAGATCATTGTGTCCTGAGAAATTATGATGGTCTTCCATTCGAAAATATAGGCAATGATATTGATTTGTTGATCAACAAAGAACATGTTGACACTGCTATTGATATCATATTAAGTATTAACAATATAACTGTTACTAGTCTGAGTAAACGACCGTATGTGGTATCAGTTTTTATTTATGGTATTGAATGGGGCGAAAATCGCCACGCATTGCAGCTTGATTTAGTTATTTTACTTGCTTGGAAAGGTATTTCATATCTTTCAGTTAACCAGGTACTGAAACATTCGTTATATATTAATAATTCCGATGCATTGTTGAAAAAACCTGCTCCATTTCACGAAGCTTTAATTTCATTTTTTTCAAGTTATCTTGTAGGAGGATGGATTAAAGATAAATATCAGGAAAATGTTCAAAAAATATTTATCCTTGAAGAACAAAATGTACTTCGTTTATTAACTGCTTTTTTGCCTCTGAAAAAAGCGGAGATTTTAATAGGAGCTGTGATTAATGACGACCGAAATCTTCTTCTATCTTTGCTCCCGTCAATCAGGCGTTATTTAATCAAAGCCCATCTATCCGATAATCTTTTCCGATCTGCGCGAGCTATAATTACCCACTATTCCGCTGAGATGGTAATCCGCTACACTCCTTTTGTGATTGATACAATTTGTTTTCTCGGTGCAGATGGTTCAGGGAAATCCACGGTTATTTCCGCTGTTGCCAATGAGTTACAAGGTACAACCAAAATCATTGCACACTATCACCTGAAGCCAACCTGGGGGAAACAGGAAAATTCTTCACATCCTGTTACAAACCCTCATGCAAAACCAGCCCGTTCCGCACTATTTTCAGCAGGGAAAATCATATTTTGGTTGTTTACATACTGGATTGACAGATTTTTTCATGGGCATAAGAACCCTACCCTTAAAATATGGGATCGCTATTATTATGATTTATTGATTGATCCAAAACGATACCGGTATGGAGCCCCAATGTGGTTTGCCAAGATGATTGGCACTTTTGTCCCAGAACCTGACTTAATAATCCTTCTTGACGCGCCTGCCGAGGTTATTTATGCCAGAAAAAAGGAAGTTCCCCTGGAGGAAACCGTACGCCAGAGAAAAGCCTACCTGGCATTTGCCCACAGCAGGAAGAATTGTATAATCATTGATACCAATAAACCTGTTGAAGAATCTGTTGCAGAGGCCTGCAAACAGATTTTAGATTACCTTGAAAGGCGGACACAGAAAAGGTTGGGTCGGTTGTGAGCCAGTTTGAATATATTCAGACCCTTCTTAAACAGGCATTGGATGGAAAATCAGCTGTAACCTTGCCTGTCGGGTCGAAGAGTAGGAGCTTTTATTGTATTTCCGGGAACAAGGGCCCACGTTGGATTATTCCGGCAAACCCGAGTCTTGGTTTGACGGTGTTGCGAAACTGGCAACCTTATAATTTTGCTTCCAAGATGCAATGGCAGATCCTGCTAAAGCTTTACCGGTATGGTTTATTGGCCAGGATGTCCGGAATTTTGCAATTACAGGCAATGACAAAACCGGATAAACCAGAGGTTCCAGTTATATATATAGGCACTCCGGGTTCACAGCAAAAGGCTGTGATAACAATGGTCTCCGAAGAAACTGGAGAAGCTGTTCGGGTAATAAAAACAGCAATGGCTGGAGGGGCAAGAGCATCCATTCAGCGTGAAGCAGTCGTTTTAAAGGAACTTGCTGAATCAGCTCCACATCTCAATACGCCAGTACTGTTAGAACTTGCAGCCGATGGAACCTGGGCAAGCCAAAGTGTGATACTAGGCAGACTTTCAGGTAGAAAGCTGACACATGCACATATCAATTGGTTACTGCATCTTCCCAAAACAGAAAAAACAACAACTCTTGATGAACAAGGCCAAAATATCCGGGAACTGATAGTAGATAATCCGTTTATGGATAAGCGAATGAAACAGTTAATGAACCGAGCTGTGGAAAAAATTATCGGCCCTACCGTCACGCTTGTCCTTGTACACGGAGATTTTGCTCCATGGAACCTGAAAATCCAGCCGGGAAAAGTTATCGCTGCTATTGACTGGGAAGAGGGAAATTTCTCTGGACTCCCCCTGTGGGATCTGTGCCACTTTTTCTATATGCAGCATTATCTTTTTCGGGGAAAAACAGCACCTGTTGTGCTATTGCAAAACAACCCGTTGGTTGCGAGGTATCTTGAGTTAATGGAAATATCACCCGACGACCTAGCACCACTTGTTTTGATTTACCTGCTGCAAACCATAGCAGACAGGGACAGCGCGATAAGTGAGCAGTACAGAACATATCTCATCAAACAGGTGGAAACGACTGTATGAAAATCCTTCTTTCCGCATACGCTTGTGAGCCGAACAAGGGTTCTGAACCAGGGGTGGGCTGGAACTGGGCCATTGAACTTGTCAAATTTGGGCATGATGTTCATGTCCTTACCCGGGCCAACAACAAGCCTGTCATAGATGCTTATTTTGCAGCCAACAACAAACCGAAAACGCTTCATTTCTTATATTACGACTGTCCGGTATGGATTCAACGATTTAAAAAGGAGAATCGTGGAATTCACCTTTATTACTTACTGTGGCAGTGGGGTGCTTATCAGCTTGTCAAGCATGTTCATGCAGAAGTGAATTTTGATATGGTGCACCACATAACTTTCGGTGTCGTACGTCAGCCAAGTTTTATGGGAGGACTTGATATACCTTTTACCTTTGGGCCTGTTGGAGGGGGGAGTCCTCACCGTGGCGATTGAGGTGTAGTTATGGAGTTAGAGGATGGTTGCTTGATGCATTAAGGGATATTTTTAATGCGTTTGTGAAAATAGATCTATTTATGAGTTATACTTTTGCTAAGGCGGATAAAATATATGTAAAAACACCAGAGTCGAAGAGGATTATACCAAAAAAATTTTGGCCAAAAACTAAAGTACTACTTGAGATAGGGATAGAGAAAAATAAATGTTATATAAGTTCAATGCAACCTCTCAATGAAGCAATGCCATTTCGTGTTTTGTTTGTCGGGCGATTTATCTATTGGAAGGGAATGCATCTTGGTATAAGAGCTTTTGCACATTTAGTTGAGAAAGTTCCCTGTGCAAGATTAACTATGGTTGGTAAAGGAAGTGATGCGGGTCGTTGGCGTAATTTATCAAAAAAAATAGGAGTTGACGCTCATGTAGAATGGATTCCCTGGATGCCTCAAGATGAACTATTACAAGTATATTCCCAACATGATGTGTTTCTCTTTCCTAGTCTTCATGACTCAAGCGGAAATGTTGTACTTGAGGCCATGGCCCATGGTTTGCCAGTAGTTTGTCTTGATCTGGGTGGGCCAGGAGTCATGGTTAATGAAACATGTGGTCGAGTGGTTGAAACGAAAGGAATGAGTGAAAGGAAAGTGAGTCAAGCACTTGGTGATGCTTTGGTTGAGTTGTCATTTGATAGTGAGTTGTATTCCGATTTGAAGAAAGGGGCATTGATGCGCAGCAAAGAATACCTGTGGTGTCATGTTGTAGGCCGGGCTGTAAAAAATTTGTAGTTCATTAATAGGGCTCCTAGAAAAAATTGGTAGTGGTAAAAAGTAAGTGGTGGGTGTATAACGTGGGGACGTAGTTCAAGTATTGGAGGCTAATCATTATTCCAGAAACCATCACCTACTGTTGCCGCAAATGTGGCGTAAGCGCCACATAAACCATTTCTTTTTCCCATAGCAAACAGTTGTCATAATGACTCCATAGTTACTTCAACCATGGTGGAGTCATTTTGTCCAGCAAATTTAGTCAGCAAAGTTTGTCGTACACCGTTGGTCGGTGTACCATTCTTACTGTAAATTTTGATTAGCGACAAACGGTCAGCAACTTTTATAACTGTTATCGCAATGGGTAATAAAAAAAGTTGTTATTTTATATGGTTAGTCAATGCTTACAAAAAACAAACTCATATTTATTAGCGCGTTAATTGGTTTCACTATTTTAGAGTTAAGCTTTATGAATATACCAGGGACAGAGATTGCCGGTGGGAGGGTGGGTGGGCTAGCATATGTGAAATTTTCATCCTATATTTTTTCCTTTTTAATTTTTCTTTATTGTTTGCACCGGATTCCATCCAGAAATATTTTTATTAGCAAACCTATTTTTTGGTTTGTTAATTATTTGATCATTTCAACAGGTTCTCTTGTTCTATATAATTTGCAAACAGGTGTGGTTGATGATATAAGTTGGGCCCGCCTAATTGGCCTTTTTTTCTTTGTTCCATATTTTTGGGTTTTGAAGTACTTGCAAACAAAAAAAATATTACAAATTGTTTACATTTCTAAACTTATCCCAATAGTTATAATTGGATTTATATATTTTATTTCTAGGGATAGTGTTATACGGGAAATATGGATAGCTGGGCATTTAGAATCTCCACGCCTTGGAGGAATGGTCATTCCTCCGAATACATTAGGGGTATGTTAGCAATAACAATATTGCTGACCACCGTCTGTTTAGAAGGTTCTAAAAAAATTAAAGTGTTACTGGTTGGCGTGTTGAGTTTTATGTTGTATGCAACGCAATCAAGAACTGCAATGGTAGCATTGGTAGCAAGTTCGCTAATCGGGTATCTGGTCTCATTTAGGAATATTCAAGCGTACATTAAAGTTATTGTTGGATTCGTTTTGGGCATAGGTTGTTTTTATGTCATGCATGGAAGTATTACAGGATCCAGCATTCGACTTCAAGTCGGGTTGGCGACTTTCGGGGGTAGACTTGCTCTATGGGAACAGGCTTATGTCAGACTGGGTTCAAGTAGTTTTTTAAATATTCTTTTGGGGCATGGTTTTATGCTACCAAATTCTTGGTTTCATACAGGAGGACTAACGACTAACAGCCTCCATAATGGATATCTTCAAGTTCTTTTTGGGACCGGTTTGTTTGGATTTTTCGCTTATTTATTGATTTGGTATTCGTTAGTTATCGCTAAAAAACCGCCAGATACATTTAGTAATTTTGCATTTTACTCTTTGCTCTCCTTTTTGTTCATTTTTAATTTTTGTGAACTTGGTAGTTTCGTTTTGGTTAACTCCATGAGTTTAACTTTTTTGGCATTAATTGGAATATCTCTTGATACAGTATGTAACGACCCAGTAGCACAATCGAGTTATTCCAATATAAAAAACTTTAAGTGATGTCATACTCAGAAAATGAAAATTCTGTTTGTTCATAATAGATACCAGTTTGCAGGCGGAGAGGATAATGTTTATAGATCTGAAAAATATCTTTTACAGTATCGTAGCGAAGCAGTCGATTTATGCGAGGTCGATAATGATGGTGTGGTAGGGCTTGTTAGCAAGATAAAAGTTGTATTTAACATCAGTTATTCTCAAAAAAGCCGAGAACTTCTTTCTTTCGAAATTAACAATATTCAACCCGACATCGTCCACGTCCACAACTTCTTCCCCCTCCTAACTCCTTCCATCTACGATGCCTGCATTAAGGCCAATGTCCCTATCGTGCAAACCCTGCACAATTACCGTATCATCTGCCCAGGTGCCCTCCTGATGCGTAATGGAAAAATCTGTGAAAAATGTGTCACAGGCTCTCCATACCAAGCGGTATTGCACCGCTGTTACCGAAACTCTGTACCCGGCTCTTGGGCTGTAGCTCGAATGGTAGCCTTTCATCGAAAAAAAATGACCTGGCAGAATAAGGTTGATCGTTTCATTGCCCTTACACAGTTTGCCAGACAAAAATTTATCGAAGCAGGGTTCCCTGGAGAAAAAATTATTGTCAAACCCAACTTTTGTGAGGTCCCAGGAGTGAGGGATCAGACGCCAGGTATGAAGCATGGTGCGTTGTTTGTCGGCAGATTGGGCAGGGAAAAGGGGATTGCTACATTACTGGCAGCCTGGAAGATGTTGAACGTCCCTTTACGGATTGCTGGCGATGGCCCTCTTGCTTATCTGGGTACAGAACATCGCAGCCCTAGTATCATCTTTTTAGGTCGCTTAACCAGCGAACAGGTCTATCATGAAATGTCTCAAGCCGCCTTTCTTGTTATGCCTTCAGAATGGTATGAAACTTTTGGATTGGTAATCATAGAGGCCTATGCTCATGGTACTCCTGTTGTTGTCTCAAAGTTAGGTGCTATGGCTGAGATTATTGAGGATGGTGTTACAGGCCTTCACTTCGAGCCTGGTAATCCCCATCACCTGGCTGAAAAGGTGCAATGGATGCATGACCACCCTGAAGAATGTCGTCAGATGGGGCAAAATGCCAGGCAGGTGTATGAAGAAAAGTATACTCCTGAAAAGAATTACGAGATGCTGATGGATGTGTATCACCAAGCCATTGAGGCGAGGAAAGTTGATAAGTAGAAGTTTGCAGTTGGCAGTTTGCAGCAGGAAGCAGGTGGTATTTTTTGTGAAGACTGCCAACTGCTTACCGCAAACTTCTAACTGCATATTCCGGCAAAGCCGGTCTTCAGGAAAACACAAAATACATTGCCAATATGGAAGCGCCTTATAGAACAATATTAAAAATGCCAGTGGCAATTACTTCTTACGAGGATGCAGGTCAGCGTATATTGAAGGCAGCCAGCCAGGGTTTAGGGTGGTATGTGTGCGTAGCTAATGTGCACATGTGCATGGAGACCTTTGATATCCCTGAATTTAAAACAGTTGTAAACAATGCTGACCTTGTAGTGCCTGACGGTGTCCCTCTGGTATGGGCATTGAAAGCCCTGGGAGAAAAAACGGCGACCCAGGTACGCGGCTCAGACTTGCTTCTGCACCTTTGCCGGGAATCAGAAAAAAGTGGAATCCCAATTGGTCTCTATGGTGGTACTCCTGACAGTTTGAACGATTTTAGAAAGTTTTTAAAAAATGAATATTCAGACCTGAAAATCACTTTTTCATATTCACCCCCCTTTCGAGAGCTTACTCAAGAAGAGCAAGAAAAATATGTGAGAGAAATCAGGGCATCAGGCTGCAGTATTCTTTTTGTCGGTATAGGCTGTCCAAAACAGGAAAAATGGATGGCTGGGCACAGAGATAAAATTCCCTGTGTTATGATTGGTGTTGGTGCTGCTTTTGATTTTTTCAGTGGAAGGAAGAAACATGCTCCCCGTTGGATGCAAAAAGCTGGATTGGAGTGGTTGTTCAGATTAGCTAGTGACCCCAGAAGATTGTGGAAAAGGTATTTAAAACATAATCCCAGGTTCATTTATTATTTTGGCAAACAATATATAAGATATCGTTTCGGTAGAAATGAAAAGGTTTAAAATTTTGGATATGTGATTTGAACACCAGGAAAGTCATTTCAATTTTTATTCTTCTTGTTCTATTAAGTCTTTTCACTTACCACAATGTCCCCCGTTATCTGAAAATTAGTGAACAATTTTTATTGAATAATGACTTTGTTGCCGGGGCTGTCGGATGGGAGTTGATTAAAACTGATGATGGAGAGTTGCTGGTTGATCATGGAGAAGTTGGATTGGTTGAGAAATCTCCCGATCACTCTATTCAGTTTTTTCGAGCTATTGATATGGATGGCCCGGGTGGGCAGGTTGTTTTGCAGGTAACAGCCAGATCAAAAAATATTATGGCCGGGCCAAAAGGGTGGAACAAGGGCCGGGTCATTCTTGTGCAGTATTTTGACGGGAAGCCTCAATATTATCTGTCTCATTTGCTTATTGCTCTAGAGGGCACAACGGATTGGAAAACATATCGAAAGGTTTTTCGTCTGAATCGCGCAACCACCGAAATCAAGGTGATCCTCCAGTTAAGCCATTGTACCGGGGAATTATACTGCAAAGATCTTTCACTTTATCGTGTCGTGGTTAATCCCGTGTACAGGGTGGTGAAGTGGCTGGTCCCTGGGGGATGGCTGCTTTTTATTTTCGTGCTTTTTCTGCCTGTTTTTAAATCATTTGTTGCCGGGAGCCGGTTGGCCGGCGGGGTTGTCCTGCTGGTGGTGGCGGCCATTCTTTTCGGGACGATGATGCCGGGCTCACTAAAGAATGATCTGAAGCACGATCTGGTGCGGGAGGTCAGGGCGGTGGCAACAGCCGTTTCGGCGCCGGGACCGGGCGAGTTGAAAAAGCTGGTTGATATCACCAAGGTTGCCCATTTTTTTCTCTTTATGGTGCTGGCTTTTCTGCTGCTGCGGAGGTTGCCCCAGGGGAGGGGCTGGTATTTTGTTATACTGGATCTGGCGATGCTGGCCGTGGGGACGGAACTGGCCCAGCTCTTTATTGACGGGCGCAGTGCGCTTGCGGGGGATGTGGGGATTGATATGGCAGGAGTTTTTTTTGCATTGGTTATGTATCAACTGTATCCAGGATTGAATGAGAAAGGGCTGCGGGCCGGGATGGGGCGTTGAATGTGTTGACTTTGAACCTAAATCCTGCACTTCAGAAAATGAAAAAGATAATTATTTATTTTATATGAGGGTATTATGTAAAAAACAGAAAATAAGTTGATTCACCGATGAGGTGAAATAATTTTTTTCATTTTCTTTGCCCTACGGGATTAGCGATTTTGCCGAATCTGCTTTGTTATCAATGGCTTGAAGTATGCAAATACGTCAGCGCCATTGATGCCTCGCATCTTCGGTAAACTTGTTAATTGCAGGATTTAGGTTGAACGTAAAAAGCTTTACCAAGGTCTTTGGAGCGCTGTTTGTATCCCTTTTGTGCAGGATTCAGGAAATAGATGAAATCTCCCAATAATAAAATTGATGAAATTCCCGAGTTTCTGGTGAAGTCCACCCAGTGGGTTGCATTGGCATCCGTTGTGATTCTGCTGCCGTTCTGTATCGGTAATTTTATCCAGGGCCGTGTTCTGCTGGCAGGGCTGACGACGATAGTTGTTTCTGTCTGCGTTGTTAATTTCTGGTACTGCTGGCGAGGTGTATATTGCTATGGCATTAATCTGTTTGCCGTGGTTCCGGCCATTACTGTCGCCATTACTGTTGCCATCTTTCAACTGGACGTAAGGGGCTCGTACTGGGCCTTTCTTGGTGCGTTTTCCATTTATTATATCCTTCCAGAGAAACTGGCCTGGAAGATGAATGTCGTTTTCGTGGGGATTGTCTGTCTTGCTGCCTATCAGGTCCTGGAGATGCCCGTTGCCATACGGTTTATTGCCATTCTTCTGGGGACCAGTTTTTTTGCTTTTGCGGCCATCCATGAAATCTACAGGCAGCATTTCAAGCTGAAGAAACAGGTTATTCTTGATCCTCTTACCCATCTGTACAACCGCTTTCTGCTGCAGGATTCCCTGGAAAATGCTGTTTCCCGGAGCAGGCGTACCGGCAATCCCGTGTCCCTGATTATGCTGGATCTTGATCATTTCAAGGCGGTTAATGATGAGTTTGGTCATGATATGGGGGACAGGGTCTTAAAAGCTGTGGGTGGGATTCTGTCCCATAATTTCCGGGTGAGTGATATGCCCTTTCGTATCGGGGGGGAAGAATTTCTTATAATATTGTATGATACCAACAGTAAAGGCTGCCTGGAGGTGGCCAGGAAACTGCAGGAAGAGATTGGGCATCTGTCCATACTGCCGGATCGTTCCATCACTGCCAGTATCGGCATCTCCACCCTTCTTCCAGATATGGACAGGGAAGCGTGGCTGAAAAAGTGTGATGAAAACCTTTATCGTGCAAAAAACAGCGGTCGCAATCGTGTGGTGGTGTGATGACGAAAGTTCTGTCGATTTTCGGTACCCGGCCCGAGGCCATAAAAATGGCACCCGTAGCACGGGCTCTGGCGGAAGATAAGGGCTTTGATTCGAAGGTCTGTGTGACGGGCCAGCATCGGCGGATGCTGGACCAGGTGCTGGAACTGTTCTCCATTGTACCGGAGTATGACCTGAATATCATGCGGGCCGACCAGGATTTATATGATGTGACCAGTAAAGTGCTTCTGGGGATAAGGGATATTGTCCGGCAGGAGAAGCCGGACCTGATTCTGGTCCACGGGGATACGACCACCTGTTTTGCCGCCTCCCTTGCCGGGTTTTACGGTGGGGTTCCGGTGGGCCATGTGGAGGCGGGGCTGCGGACGGGCAATCTCGCCGCGCCGTTTCCGGAAGAGGCCAACAGGGTGCTGACATCCCGTCTGGCCCGGATTCATTTTGCGCCGACGGAGAGGGCAAGGCGGAATCTTCTGGCTGAAGGGGTGGCGGATGAGCATATCCATGTAACCGGGAATACGGTTATTGACGCGCTGTTGTGGGTGCGGAACCTGGTCGGGGACAGGCGGGACTGGGGAAATGTTTTCGGGTCGGCCGGTGATGCGGTATTGGCCGGAAAGCCATATGTGCTGATAACCGGGCACAGAAGGGAGAATTTCGGTACAGGATTTCGTGATATCTGCGCGGCGGTTTCAGAGCTGTCCGCGGGGAATCCGGACCTGCATTTTATCTATCCCGTTCATCTTAATCCCAATGTGCAGCAGCCTGTGTATTCCATCCTGGGGAATAAAAAGAATATCCATCTTATCGAACCGCTGGATTACGCGCCCTTTGTCTTTCTCATGGACAGGTGTCGGTTGATTCTCACCGATTCCGGCGGTATCCAGGAGGAGGCGCCGTCTCTTGGCAAACCTGTGCTTGTCATGCGTGAAACAACAGAGCGGCCGGAGGCCCTGGAGGCGGGTACTGTTGCCCTGGTGGGTACGGACAGAAAAAAAATTGTGCAAGGGGTGAAACGGCTACTGGATACGAGGGGAAAAGAGCCCCAGACCACTCATGGCAATCCCTATGGTGACGGCAGGGCCGCTGAGCGGATCAGAAAGAGTATTCAGCTTTGGAAAAAAGTGAGGGCTGAGGGAACAGGCGAATAAGCCATGGCGGATATTGAGCTGCATCATGTAACCAAGGATTTTCCCGTGCGCAACTGGCGGAGCCTGCTGTCCGGCAGGGTTCGACGGGTGCGGGCCCTGGACGGAGTTTCATTTTCCGTTGAGAAAGGGGAGATCATGGGGCTGCTGGGACCCAATGGTGCAGGCAAGACAACGCTGCTCAAGATTCTTGCCACCCTGATCGTACCCGATGACGGTACTGTTTCCGTGCTTGGTCTGGATGGGGCGGAGGATGGAAAACGTATCAGGGAGCGGGTGGGATTTGTCAATACCAATGCCCGCTCCTTTTACTGGCGGCTGAGCGGCAGGGACAACCTGGCCTTTTTCGGTAAACTCCATAATCTTTCCGGCAGAAAACTGGCCCGACGGCTTGACTATCTTTTTGATCTTGTCGGTATGTCCGGAAAGGGCGGGGCGCGGTTCGGCACCTGTTCATCCGGGGAGCGGCAACGGCTGGCCATTGCCAGAGCACTGCTGGGTGATCCGCAGGTTCTCCTGATGGATGAGGCTACTTCCAACCTCGACCCCATCGGCTCCCGCGACCTGCTGGAGTTTATAAAGACAGAACTTTCCCGGCGGCAGAAGAAAACCATCCTCTGGTGTACTCATAATCTTGCGGAAGCAGAACAGCTCTGTGACCGGGTGACCATACTCCATCACGGGCAGGTTATCGGCTGCCGGGAACCGGGGAAGTTGAAGGAGGCTGTGGCCGGGCGCCAGTGCTATTGTTTTTCCGTTGACCGGGTGGATGATATTCTTGCTGGCCTGGACGGGTTTGTGCAGGAGGGAGAGGATGATGGCAGGGTGGTGTGTCGCTGTTATGTTGAGGATGAGGATGTTCCGGAACTGATTGGCAGACTTGTCGACAACAGGGTGCTGATCTATGAATGCAGAAAACTTGAGCGCCCTCTGGAAGAGTCATTTGCGGAGCTTGTGAACAGTCAGGATCACACTGGAGGGTTGGATGGAACTGCTGCGTGAACTGATCTGCAAACCGTTGGCTTTTATTGAGCGGGATTTCAGGATTGCCGCCAGCTACAGGCTGCAGTTCATCATGCAGGGAACGGGGGTGCTGTTTACCTCGACACTCTTTTTCATGCTGGCACGGATGATCGGGGACCAGAAGCTTGTAGCCCTGGAGAGTTATGGCGGGGATTATTTCTCCTTTCTGCTGATAGGGGTTGCGGTGACCGATTATCTCTCTCTGTCCACCTCCAGTTTTGCGGCGGAAATCCGCAGCGGCCAGACGGTGGGAACTCTGGAATCGCTGCTGGTTTCGCCCACCTCCATCATGACTATTCTCTTTTCTTCCTACATATATAAACTGCTGGCCACCAGTTTTCGGCTGCTGTTTTATTTTCTGCTCGGTTTTTTTGTGTTTCAGGTGCGGTTTCATCCCGGCAGTATTGCGGCCCTTCTCCTTGCTTTTCTTCTTTTGCTGCTGCCTTTTGTCGGTATCGGGCTGCTTTCCGCTGCTTTTATAATTGTGCTCAAACAGGGGAGTCCTGTCAGTTTTCTGCTCAATGTCAGTTCCGGTCTGCTGGGCGGAGCCATGTATCCGGTGGCGGTGCTGCCGGACTGGCTGCAGCCTGTCTCGAAAATCCTGCCGATTACCCATGGGCTTGAAGCGCTGCGCCAGGTTTTATTGAACGGGGCCGGATTGGGGGATATTTCCGGTGAGCTTTCTGTGTTGGCGATTTTTTCCGCTGTTCTTCTGGCGGCAGGCGTCTGTGCCATTATCCTTGCCGTGAAAATTGCGAAGAAAGAAGGGTCTCTGTTGCATTACTGAATGGGAACGGTGTTTTTATGGCCTCTTTTCGCAGATTTCTCTCCCTTACCTTTTCTGAAAAGCTGGTGTTTTGCCAGGCGTTTCTGCTGGTGCTCCGTTTTCGGCGGGCATTGAAACATCGTCCCTTTGATGATCTGTTGCGGGAGACACTTGCCCGGGCCGAAAAGAGACTGGCACGTTCCGGACCATCGGTCCTTTCTGCCGGGCGGATTTCCTGGCTTATTTCAAAGGCTGCCACGGCGGTTATCGAGAGCCGCTGTCTGCCCCAGGCCCTTGCGGGACATATCATTTTTGCCGAATACGGCTATCGGACCTGTTTTCATATCGGGGTCAGAAAGGGAGGTGACAAGCTGGAAGCCCATGCCTGGCTGACCCTTGATGAAAAGGTCATTCTCGGGGATCTTCCGGATCTGGAGTTGTTTGAGGAGCTGCCTGTTTTGGGGGGTGAGGGGTGAGGGGTGAGGAGTGAGGAGTGAGGGGTTAGGGGTTGGGAGTTAGGGGGTAGCCGATGTTCGTAGAAAAAATAGCTTGATTCAGCAATTGACATCAATGAACTTAAAATTCCACCAGGAAATCGACTTGAAGCATTAAGAGGAGATAGAAACAGTGAATATAGTATCAGGATCAGCAAGCAATTTCGTATTTGTTTCCAATGGACTGATAAAGGGCCTGATCTCGTTGAAATTGTAGACTATCACTGAATTTACTGATTTTAAAAGAAAATTCATTTTTTTTTCACTTCCTTCTTAATAAAGCACTATAAAGGTGACATTATGGTAAGAATACCAACTCATAGACCTCCGACACATCCAGGTGAAATGCTATTGGAAGAGTTTTTAAAACCAATGGGTATTTCTCAACGTCAACTTTCTGATTCAATAAAAGTTCCATATCAAAGAGTGAATGAAGTGGTAAATGGCAAGAGGGGCATAACTCCAAGCACAGCCCTTCGGCTTGCCAAGGTTTTTAATATGTCGGAAGATTTTTGGCTGAATTTACAGTTGCGGTGGGATTTATATCGAACGAAACAAAAAGAATTGAAAGAAATTAAATCAATACAGCCAATTAAACGAGTCGAAAAACAATTATCCGTATAAAAATCACAGAATCGGGTAGCCGGGGGTGTCTAGCCCCCAGCCCCATACCACCCCACAAGCGGCTCTGCAAAACCTTTCAGCACCTGCTGATTTTATTTTTCCCAAAGGTCTGAGTTACTGTATCTGTCCTGCCGGGAGATTTGACATGATATTCTGATTGTATTACATTCTGTAATACGGAGGTGGTGATATGATCACGATAAGACTAGACCAGAAATTAGAACAACAGATTGAGAATACGGCTAAAAATCTTGGGTTGAGTAAGTCTGAATTAATTAGAAAAAGTATTAACGAATATCTCAGTAAACTTAAACAGCCTAATGCGTGGGATATCGGTGAAGACTTGTTTGGCAAATATTCAAGCGGTCTTGGCAATTTATCATCAGACAGAAAAGAACTGATAAAAAATACAATTAAAGCCAAGAGAACATGAAAAAAATCTTAATAGATTCCGGACCGTTGATAGCCTTGTTTGATGCCTCTGATAAATACCATAACAAAGCTGTTCATTTCATAAAATCTAATAAATATCCTTTGGTTACAACCATTGCATCGATTACTGAAACGCTTCATTTACTGGATTTCAATCGAAATGCCCAAATTGATTTTATTCAGTGGATACATCAAGGGGCTGTTGAAATACATAATATCGAAAATGATGATTTCGGAAGGATCAAAGAGTTAACGGAGAAATATCGGGATTTACCCTTGGATTTTGCTGATTCGTGCCTGGTATACCTGGCAGAAAAACTCAGTCTGAATACAATCGCCACATTTGACCGGGATTTTTCAATTTACCGTATTAAAGGTAGAAGAAAATTCAACCTGATTTCTGCACTTCAGGAATAAAGAAAAAATATTTATACTGTATAAACAAATAATTACCAGGTCGCAGTGCGGGCTGTACTGCTCACTATCCGAGTGAGATTGTTTTTTTTGATGGACTCGTAAAAACTCCGATCTACTGCGTTGTGGGGTGATCGTGTAATGCTCGACGTACTCTATGTACGTCTGCGCTTACACGACACCGCCACGCCTTGTATATCGAAGTTTTTCCAGAGTCCATCTGGGAACGTTGAACGACTTTTTACGAGATCATTTTTTTTTAATATTGCCAAAATTCATGAGAACTGCGGGTTAGGCTTGATTAGTTTTGTTATGGTGGATATTATGCTGTTTTTTCTGTGTTCCTGGAATTAATTTCTCCTTGTTGAGGGTCTTATGAACGTTACTGTATTTGGTGTTGGATATGTCGGCCTGGTGCAGGCTGCGGTGCTGGCGGATGTCGGCCATAATGTCTGTTGTGTGGATGTGGACGAGGCCAAGATTGAAGGGTTGAAGAAGGGTGTAATCCCCATTTTTGAACCGGGTCTGTCCGATCTGGTTTTAAATAATCATGAGCGGGGACGTCTGGCCTTCACCACCGATGCCAAAGAAGGTGTTGATCATGCCGAACTGCAGTTTATAGCGGTGGGGACACCTCCAGATGAAGACGGCAGCGCGGATCTCAAGTATGTTCTGGCGGTGGCGGGCAGGATTGCCGAACTGATGGAGGATACGAAAATTGTTATTGACAAGTCCACGGTGCCGGTGGGAACGGCCGACAAGGTTCGTGCCCATATGCTCGGAATTCTAGAAGAACGAAAGAAAGAGTTGGATCTGTATGTTGTTTCCAACCCGGAATTTTTAAAAGAAGGCTCGGCCCTGGATGACTGCATGCGGCCGGAGCGGATTATTGTCGGCACTGATTCTGATGCGGTGGAGGCAAAGATGCGTGAGCTGTATGAACCCTTCAGCAGGAACCATGACAAGATAATGATTATGGATGTGCGCAGTGCCGAGTTTACCAAGTACGCGGCCAACTGCCTGCTGGCCACCAAGATTTCTTTTATGAATGAGATGTCCAATCTTGCCGAGCGCATGGGTGTGGATATTGAGCAGGTACGCCGGGGTATAGGATCCGATTCCCGTATCGGCTACAAGTTTATTTATCCAGGCTGCGGTTATGGCGGTTCCTGCTTTCCCAAGGATGTGCAGGCCCTGGAGCGGTCAGCCAGTGAAATCGGTTACGAGGCAAAGATCCTGCGGGCGGTGGAGAGTGTTAATTATGCCCAGAAGGAAAAGCTCTTTGAGCATATTCAGTCCTTTTATAATTGTGATATCGCCGGCAAAACTTTTGCGGTATGGGGACTTTCCTTCAAACCGAATACCGATGACATGCGCGAGGCGTCCAGCAGGGTGCTGCTGGAATCACTGTGGAAGGCGGGGGCCAGGGTACAGGCCTATGATCCGGAGGCAATGGAGGAGGCCCAGCGAATTTACGGTACCAGGGACGACCTGACACTCATGGGCACCAAGGAGGCGGCACTCCATGGGGCCGACGGGCTGGTCATTGTCACCGAATGGAAAAGTTTTCGGGTACCTGATTTTGAGCAGTTGCTGAAAGAGCTGAAAGACAGGGTGGTTTTTGATGGTCGCAATCTCTATGATCCGGAGCGGGTGGAGGCCCTGGGATTGGCCTATTACGGCATTGGCCGCGGGCGTTCCATAAAGAAATTTTTATAGGTTTCAGGAAATATTATGAAAAGGGCATTGATAACCGGTATTACCGGACAGGATGGAGCATATCTGGCAGAATTTCTTCTGAAAAAAGGCTATGAGGTGCATGGGATAAAGAGGCGGGCGTCTCTTTTCAATACGGACAGGATAGATCACCTCTACCAGGACCCCCACGAGGGGGAGAGAAATTTTATTCTCCATCATGGTGACCTGACCGACTCTTCCAGCCTGATTCATATTATCGGCAAGGTGCAGCCGGACGAGATTTATAATCTGGCAGCCCAGTCCCATGTTGCTGTCTCCTTTGAAGAGCCGGAATACACTGCAAATTCCGATGCTCTGGGAACATTGCGGGTCCTTGAGGCCATTCGTATTCTCGGTCTGACGGAAAAAACCCGTTTCTACCAGGCTTCCACTTCCGAGCTTTTCGGTAAGGTGCAGGAGGTTCCCCAGACGGAAAAGACCCCGTTTTATCCCCGATCTCCCTACGCGGTTTCAAAGATGTACGCTTACTGGATTGTTGTCAATTATCGGGAGGCTTATAATATTTATGCCTGCAACGGTATTCTTTTTAATCATGAATCGCCACTGCGCGGAGAGACCTTTGTCACCCGTAAAATCACCAGGGCCCTGGCCCGTATCTTTCTCGGCCTGCAGGACTGCATTCACCTGGGAAATATGGATGCCAGGCGTGACTGGGGCCATGCGAAGGATTATGTGGAGATGCAGTGGTTGATGCTCCAGCAGGAAAAGCCCGACGATTTTGTTATTGCCACCGGGGTGCAGCATTCCGTACGGGACTTTGTTGATACTGCTGCCTCTGAGCTGGGTGTTGGCCTGCGCTGGGAGGGTGAAGGCGTAGACGAGATCGGTATTGTGGAATGTGTACCCGGCGGGGAGCTTGGTTGCAAAATGAATGTCGGTGATATTATCGTTCGGGTTGATCCCCGCTATTTCAGGCCCACGGAAGTAGAGACTCTATTGGGAGACCCGAGCAAGGCAAGGGAACAGCTCGGCTGGGTGCCGAAAACAGACTTTGGTGAACTCGTGGCCGAGATGATGCGCTATGACCTGGAGGATGCCCGCCGTGATGAGCTTTGCAGGAATGAGGGGTTTGCTGTTCTTGAGAAGCATGAGTAGGTGTTAGGCGTGGGGCGTTAGGTGTTTTTTTATTGGGGAGGTTTTTGTGGGGCGGGTACATTATAAATTGTTGGTTTGGCAGGAAGCTATGGAGTTAGTAACTGATATTTATGCAATCACAGAGAATTTCCCGTCCGAAGAGATGTATGGTTTGACTTCACAGTTACGCAGAGCGGCGGTTTCTGTACCAAGCAATATTGCTGAAGGTGCTGGTCGTGAGAGCAAAAAAGAATTTCTTCATTACCTTTCTGTGGCCAGAGGTTCCCTGAGTGAGGTGGATACCCAGCTTCTTCTTGCGCAAAAATTACGATATTGCAGGACAATGACCAGAATGAATGAACGCATGGACAAAGTATTTGCCCTCCTCGGTGGCCTGATGAAATCCTTGAAAAAGGAGATAAACAAATGAGCAAAAATTCCCCTAACGCCAAACCCCAAACTCCTCACTCCTCACTCCAAACGCCTCCCCCCTCACCCCAAACCCCCAACTCCTCCCCCCTCACTCCTAACACCTCACCCCTAACTCCTAACGCCTCACTCCAAATCCCTGACGAAAAAATCTATATTGCCGGACACCGGGGTATGGTGGGCTCGGCCATTGTCAGAAGGCTGAAAAAGATCGGCTGCACCAATATAGTTACCCGTACTCATAAGGAGCTTGATCTCCTTGACCAGGAAGCAGTTTTTTCTTTTTTCCGCAAGGAGAAGATTGATCGGGTGGTGCTGGCCGCGGCCAGGGTGGGAGGTATTCATGCCAATAACAGCTATCCCGCCGAGTTTATATATCAGAACCTGATGATCCAGGCCAATGTGATCCACGGAGCCTGGAGAAGTGATGTGGAGCATCTGCTTTTTCTTGGCAGTTCATGTATTTATCCAAAATTTGCGCCCCAGCCCATGAAGGAAGAGTATTTGTTGACCGATGTGCTGGAGCCTACAAACGAGCCATATGCTATTGCCAAAATTGCCGGGATCAAGATGTGTGAGTCCTATAACCGTCAGTATGGAACATGCTATCGTTCCGTCATGCCCACCAACCTCTTTGGTCCGGGGGACAATTACCACCTGGAAAACAGCCATGTTATTCCGGCCATGATACGTAAGTTTTATCTGGCAAAAATGGCCATGGAAGGGGATGTGGAAGGTATTGTCCTAGATGAGAAAAGGTATGGGCCGATTCCACCGGACATCTGCGAAAGCATGGGCTATCGCGCGGACACAAAAACACTGGAGAGTAAAGTCATTCCCAGGGTAAGGTTATGGGGGACGGGGTCTCCCAGGAGGGAATTCCTTCATGTGGATGATATGGCGGCGGCATCCGTATTTGTAATGGGGCTTGAGCAGTCTCATTTCGAGAATGGCAACCCGTCATTTCTCAACGTAGGGACTGGAGAGGACATAACCATTCGGGAGACGGCGGAAATAATCTGTCGTCTGGTGGGTTTTCGTGGAGAAACCGTGTATAATCCCGACCAGCCGGATGGAACACCCAGGAAACTGATGGATACCGGCCGCATAAATTCACTGGGCTGGCGACCTTCCCTCAGTTTTGAGGAGGGATTGAAGGATGCCTGTTCCTGGTATATGGACAGACACTTCACGAATTCAGGTGAATCAGAAAAGGAATAGGAAAAAATGTATAGAAATTTTGCGATAGTGCCGAATATCATGTTTGGTCGGGGGGCCTTCAACCAGCTTGGTGATGTTCTTGCTCCAAAGCGGGTTACAGAAGGTGGATATGTGGTTTTTGTCATTGATGATGTGTTTAAGGATAAGCCCATTGAATCGAGACTGCCCATTGAAGGGGATGATCTCCTGCTCCGGGTCAATGTGGATGATGAGCCGAAAACCAGTTATATCGATAAGCTCGTGGAGGAAATCAGGGCGTACAAAGATGTTGTGCCGGACGGTATTATCGGTATCGGCGGCGGGTCCACCATGGATATTGCCAAGGCCATTTCCCTGATGCTCAATAATCCGGGCTCATCCGCCGATTACCAGGGCTGGGACCTGATTGAAAATCCGTCCGTCTATCATGTGGCGGTGCCGACCCTGGCGGGGACTGGAGCGGAGATTTCACGCACGGCCATTTTGACGGGGCCGGTCAAGAAGCTGGGGATCAATTCTGATTACACCCTGTTTCATCAGATTATTCTCGATCCGGAACTGATTGCCGATGTGCCGAAAGATCAGTGGTTTTACACTGGCATGGACTGTTATATCCACGATGTGGAATCCCTTGAAGGAACCTTTATCAACGAGTTCAGCAAGGCCTATGGGGAGAAATCCATTGATCTCTGCCGCCAGGTTTTTCTGGAAGACCATAAGGATAAAGATGACAAACTGATGATGGCGTCCTATTTCGGCGGTATGTCCATTGCCTATTCCCAGGTAGGGGCCTGTCACGCGCTTTCCTATGGCTTGTCCTATGTCCTGGGGATCCATCATGGTATCGGCTGCTGTATTGCCTTTGACTACCTGGAAGAATTTTATCCCGAGGGTGTGAAGGAATTTCGGCGGATGATGGAACGACATGATATCAGCCTGCCCCGTAACCTGACAGCAGGCATGAGTGATGAATCTCTTGATCTGATGGTAACCACCGCTCTCGGCCTGGTGCCGCTCTGGGAGAATTGCCTTGGGCCGGACTGGGAAAAGCAGATGACACGGGAACGGACGCTGGAGTTGTATAAAAGAATGTGAGCAGTTGTGATTCTACCCTGCAGGAACGGCTGATTCGCTGGTTCAGGGACAACAGGCGGGATCTGCCCTGGCGGCGGACCTACGATCCGTACCATGTGTGGATTTCAGAGATCATGCTGCAGCAGACACAGATGGAGCGCGGGGTCACTTATTTTAAGAAATGGGTGGCCCGTTTTCCCGATGTGGCAAGTGTTGCGGCGGCATCACGCCGGGAAATTCTCAAATATTGGGAAGGTCTCGGCTATTATTCCAGGGCCGCGAATCTGCACAGGGCTGCGGCTGTTATCCTGGAAGAACATGGCGGTCTTGTCCCCTGCGATTACGGGCAGCTCCTGAAACTGCCCGGTATTGGTCCTTATACTGCTGCAGCCATTGCCAGTGTTGCCGGAAATATTGATGTGGCCGCAGTGGATGGTAATGTGCTGCGGGTCTATGCCCGTCTCTTTGATATCGCCTCTCCCGTTCGGGAAAAAGAGGGAAATACCAGAATACGAAAGATTGCCGACAGGCTGTTGCCCGGGGGACAGGCCCGTCTTTATAACCAGGCACTGATGGAACTGGGCGGTCTGGTCTGTACACCGAAGAATCCGGATTGCGAATCCTGCCCCGTAAGCGGTTATTGTCTGGCCCTGGAGGAAGGTACGGTGACAAAGCGCCCTGTTACCGGAAAAACAAGGAAAACCCTCGAGGTTACGCGGGTAGCGGGGCTTGTTTTTTCGGGCGAGAATCTTCTTCTGTTGCAGCGGAAGGAGGAAGAAAAACTCTGGGCCGGCTTATGGGATTTTCCGGGTGGAGAAATGAAGGGCAGCTGGAAGAAAGAGGACGTGGCAGAAGCAATACGGTCCACCTGCGGCCTGGCTGTCAGGGTGAAAGAACACCTTACGACGGTTGTGCATCACTATACCCGCTATAAAATCACCCTGCACTGTTTTCACTGTGAGCTGCTGGCAGACAGCCGTACTCCGGTTACTGAAAACATACAAACGTTCTGCTGGATAAAACCACAGGAGCTGGCAGACTATCCCCTGCCTGCCGGTGCCAGAAAAATAAGAGAATATCTCCTAACCCCTAACACCTAACACCTTCCCCCCTAACCCCTAACAGATTTCCAGCAAAACCGGACAGTGATCTGATCCCATCACATCCTTGAGTATTTCGGCCTTTTTTACCCGTTTTTCGGCCCTGCGGTTGACACAGAAATAGTCAATACGCCAGCCAACGTTCTTGGCGCGGGCATTGAAACGATAGCTCCACCAGGAGTAATTTCCCGGTTCCCGGTTGAACATGCGGAAGGTGTCGATAAAACCGGCTTCAATAAAAGTGTCCATCCAGTGTCTTTCTTCCGGAGTGAAACCGGCATGTTTTTCATTGGCCTTGGGATGGGTGAGGTCAATCTCCTTGTGGGCCACATTGAAATCGCCACACAGCACCACATCCTTTTTCTTTTCCAGTTCTTTTGCGAATTTCAGCAGGCAGTCGTTGAAACGGAGCTTGAAATCCAGCCGTTTGAGATGATTGCCGCTGTTTGGAAAGTAGATATTGATGAGATAGAAGGTATCGAACTCCAGGGTAAGGACCCTGCCTTCCCTGTCAAACTCCGGTTCCCCTATCCCTTCCCTTATTGAAAGGGGTTTGACGCGGCTGTAGAAAGCAACACCGGAATATCCTTTTTTTTCGGCACTGTGCCAGAATGAGGTGTAGCCAGGGATATTTTTTAATTCATCAGAGAGCTGGTCCGGCTGGGCCTTGGTTTCCTGGATACCGATGACATCCGCGTCCAGGTCCGGCAGCAGGTCGATAAAGCCCTTTTTTTCCATGGCGCGGATGCCGTTGACGTTCCAGGAAAGAAGGGTGAGCGGCTGGTTTTTCTTTCGTTTCGTGCCCGGAATTTTTCTCGGTTTCACGCAGTGTTGAGGGCAGTTCTCTTCCAGGGGGCAGAGATCGCAGTGGGGACTGATGGGGCGGCAGATTGACTGTCCGAAGGCTACCAGAATGGAGTTGACCGTGATCCAGTGTTTTTCCGGAAGTTTTTTCCTGAGGGCCATCTCCGTTTTCAGGGGTGTGTCGGTTTTTACATAGTTCCAGATATTGAGAATCCTGTGGACATGGGTATCGACACAGATGGCCGGTTTGCCAAAGGCTACGCTGACCACCAAGTTGGCTGTTTTGCGGCCCACACCGGGGAGGGTGATCAGTTCTTCAATGGTGTCGGGGACACGGCCGTCAAACCTGTCCAGGGCTTCGGGCAGTTTTGTCAGGTAGCGGGCCTTGTTTTTATAGAAACCGACAGGATAAATCAGTTTGGCTATTTTCTCTTCGGAAAGTTCGGCAAGCCCTTCTTTATCGGGTGCAAGTTTAAAGAGTTTTTTTGAGGCTCTGGCGGTGGTCTCGTCCTTGGTGCGGGCGGAGAGGACGGTGGCCACCAGGACCTTGAACGGGTCCCTGGTCTGAACCGCGATAAGGTCAACCACCGGGACATCCTTGTCCCTGATTGCTTCTGTTACTGTTTCAAGAAATGCATCAATATCAATGGTCATAAAAATGTTTACCGGGTGAGGGTATCGGGCGTAAAATCGAGGGTGGCAAAGTAATCATCCACTCTCTCTGCCCTTCTGATCAGTTCAACATCGCCATTTTCCCGTAACAGTAATTCCTTCGGCCGCAGATTGCCATTATAATTGAATCCCATGGAATGACCGTGGGCCCCTGTGTCATGAATAACCAGAATATCGCCATCTTCAATGAGAGGGAGGTCACGCTGAATGGCGAATTTATCATTATTTTCACAGAGGGAGCCCACGACATCCACGGTCTCCACCGGAGCGGCGGAGTCCTTGCCGATAACATCAATATGGTGGTAGGCACCATACAAGGCGGGACGCATCAGGCTGCTCATGGAGGCGTCAACACCGATATAGGTGCGGTAAATTTCCTTGCGGTTTATGGCGCTTACGACCAGGGCACCGTGGGGTCCGGTCATGTAGCGGCCGCTTTCCATGAACAGGGCCGGCTGATAACCTTCTTCCCTGTCAAAGGTGTGAAAAAGCGCTGTGATTTCCCGGCCCATGCTTTCCAGGTCCAGGGGTGGTTCATCAGGTCTGTACGGAATACCCAGGCCGCCGCCGATATTAATGAATTCAAAACGGATGTCAAGTTCGGCTGATATTTCAGTGACCAGTTCCAGCAGCATGCGGGCAGTCTGGACCATGTAGGTGTAGTTCAGCTCGTTGGAGGCCACCATGGTATGGATGCCGAATTTTTTTGCGCCCAGCTCCTGTGCCCTGCGGTAGGCATCGATGATCTGTTCGTGACTGACTCCGTATTTGGCCTCAAGGGGATTACCGATGATATCGTTGCCGGTTCGTCTGGCCCCTGGATTATAGCGAAAGCAGATGAGTTCCGGCATCGAGGGTATCTTGTCGAGCAGAGAAATATCGTCCAGGTTGAGAAGGCAACCACCGTCTCTGGCCGCTTCGGCAAAATCCTCCGGTGAGGTGTTGTTGGAGGTGAACATGATGTCATGAGCCCGGGCGCCGATTCTGCGGCTGAGCTTCAGTTCGGCAATGGAGCTGCAGTCAAAACCGAATCCCATGGATTGCATAATTTCCATGATTGTCGGATTGGGCAGTGCCTTGACGGCAAAATATTCCCTGAAATGTTTAATTTCGCCAAAGACTTTTTGCAGCTGTTCACCCGTCCCACGGATACCGGTTTCGTCATAGACATGAAAGGGGGTTTCAAAATGAGCCCTGATTGTTTCAAGGCGGGGATAGAGACGGTCTTTAAATGATTTTGACAGGGGCATGGTTTTTGGTCAGGTCAGAGTTGGATGGGAATTCGGCTGGTTTCCTTGACGGTTGCCAGCACTGTTGAAGTTCGGGTGGAGAGAACACCGGGGATTGAGAGAATCTTTTCACAGAGCAGGCTGCCCAACTCCGTGGTATTGCCGGTTCGGATTTTCACAAGAAATCCGTCTGCTCCCGTCACCAGGTGCACTTCCTGAATTTCAGGAATTTCAGCCAGTTTTACGCCGACTTTTTCGCAATCATGCGGTGTTGTGGTCACAGTGATAAAGGCAACCTGGGCCCGGTTGAACCGTTCCGGGTTCAGTCGTACCTCGTAGCCGTCGATAATGCCGCGTTTTTCCATTTTGCGGATACGTTCCAGTACAGCGGAAGGGGCAAGACCAACCTGCCTGGAAACCTCCACATTGGGGATTCTGGCTTTTTCCTGAAGTATTTTTAGTATTTTAAGGCTAATTTCGTCAATCATTTGCTAAAATCTCCATTTTGGGTGAATATATTCTGTATTTTGGTTGTTGTCAAGAATGAACTTTTTTTGTTTTCAATGAGAAATAATTTCCATGCATTCTTTTTTTCTTATATCCTTGTAGAGAATAACGGTCTTTATTAAATTGGCAGATTCGTGTGAAAAACAGCTTGGAACAGCAAAAAAACATGCTTGTGATCAGAAACAGGAAGAAACAATGACTTTGAAGGTGCACTATTTTAAGCAGAATTTCCCATTTGCTGACAGATATTATGCAGGGAAAATCAGTCCGCAACTGGTTGGAACATTGTTCCTTGGGATAGTCTTGATCATTATTCAGAGCAGTCAGGTGATGGCCGCTGCCGGAGATGACAACCTGGAGTACCTGAAGGGGCTTGATATCGAGGATCTGCTGCGCACGCAGGTAACATCCGCATCGAAACGACCGGAATCATTGACAGATGCGGCAACAGCCGTTTTTGTCATAACGGCAGAGGATATAAAGAGAACCGGGGCGAGAAATATCCCGGAGGCTCTGCGCATGGTGCCGGGTATACAGGTTTCCCAGCTGGATGCCAATAAATGGATAATCAGTGCCAGGGGATTTGGAGAACTTTTCAGTAACAAGCTGCTTGTGCTCATGGACGGAAGGTCAGTCTATACGCCTCTCTTTTCAGGGGTGTTCTGGGATGTTCAGGATACCGTGATGGAGGATATTGATCGTATTGAGGTTATACGGGGGCCGGGGGCAACACTTTGGGGTGCAAACGCGGTCAACGGTGTGATCAATATCATTACCAAGTCAACGTCCGACACCATGGGTGGCCTGGTTTCATTGACGGGAGGATCATATGATCCGATTGTCGCCACTGCTCGATATGGTGGTGAAATCGGAGCAATCGGTGGTTACCGTTTTTATGTGAAAGGGGCGGATCACAACGAATTTCCCATGAGTGACGGTGAGGATGGCAAAGATGACTGGAGCATGACGCAGGGAGGATTCAGGGTTGACCTGGAGCCGGAGCGGGACAGAAGAATCCGGGTGCAGGGTGATATTCAGAATGGTGAGGAAGGTGTTGCTTATTCTTTTCCCGGGTTTCCCGAGCTGGAAAACCTCAGTACCGATTTTCATACCTTCACGGCAAATCTTCTGACAAAATGGGAAGGAGATTTCAGTAACGGCAACCAGGCTTCTCTCCAGGCATACTGGGACTATACGGAAAAAGATCTGCTGATTGTGGACGAGAAAAGGACGACGTTTGATCTGGATTTTCAGTATGTCTGGACAGCGTCACCGTTTCATGACGTGGTCTGGGGGTTTGGGTATCGGGTCAGTTCTGATGAGATTAAGTCGTCACAGTATACTTATTTCAATCCGGAAGAGCGGACCACTGAACTCTTCAGTGCCTTTATTCAGGATGAGATAACCCTGGTGGATAATCGCTGGTGGCTCACGATCGGCTCCAAGTTTGAGCATAATGACTACAGTGGTTTTGAGGTGCAACCCAATATGAGGATGCGTTGGAAAACCGATGATGACCAGACTTTCTGGGTCTCGGTGTCAAGGGCTGTCCGTACTCCTGCCCGTGCTGATCACGATATGACGATCTTTACAGTTGCTTCCCGGGATTCCAGCGGTAATCTGGTTGCCAGTACCATCGAGGGCAATCGTGATTTCGAGGCGGAGGAGCTGGTAGCCTACGAGGCAGGGCATCGTTGCAGACCGTTTCACAGGTTGTCTCTTGATACGGCTTTCTTTTATAATGTTTATGAGAATCTCAGGTCCCTGGAAGTTGGGGCTCCCTATTTTTCTTCATTCTCCGATTCACTCCTGCTGGCCCCCAACTATATTACCAATGCGCTGTCCGGAAAAGCCTACGGTCTTGAACTTCTGGCAACCCTGCAGGCTGCGGACTGGTGGAAGCTTTCCCTTGGGTATTCCCTGCTGAAAATGACTTTTGATGCCGATCCCGCTATCAGGATGACCAGTAAAAAATTTATACAGGACGACTACCCGCAGCATATGGTTCAAGTGAGGTCCTATATGGATGTGTGGGAGAATGTCTCCCTCGATAGTGAATTTTACTATATGGATCAATTGGGAGAGGGGCCAGTGGATGCCTACGTTCGATTTGATCTCAGGCTTGGCTGGCAGATAAATGATAATTTTGACCTGAGTCTCAATGCTGAAAACCTGACGGACTCCAGGCACGGGGAATATAGCTCGACTGTAAACATAGTCGGAACGGAAGTACCTCGAAGATTTTTTGCGAAATTAACCTGGAATTTTTGACGATCAGCTTTCATACTGCAATGATTTCACGACCCGATACTGCTCATTCAATGATACGGAAGAAAAGGAGAAGGCCCCGGTTTATGCTGTGCGCCTGTCTGCTCACTTTTTTCCTGTTTGGTATTGGTAACGGCTACATCCATGCGGCACACCCGAAAGTGTTCAAGGAAAATCAGGTGAAGGGAGTATTTCTCTACAATTTGATCAAATTTGTAACCTGGCCGGACTCGGAACATAAGGTTGATCCATTTATTATTGGTGTTCTTGGCGGTGATTCCTTCGATTACCTGTTGCGCAAGGTAGTGGAAGGTGAATACATCGGGCACAGGAAAATCATGGTTGAGCACTATGATTCATCGGATCAGGTTGTATGGTCCAGAGTGGATATGCTCTTTATTTCCAGGGGTGCTGCCCCGGGAGTTGACAGTCTTTCCCGTCTGGCGGCGAATAATAATGTGCTGACGGTGGGTGAGGAGGTTGGATTCTGCAGGAGGGGAGGAATGATTAATCTGGTTACCAGGGGAAGCAGAATTCTTATTGAGGTGAATATAGGGCAGATCAGGAAAAGTGGATTCAGGGTGAGCGCACAGGTGTTGAAACTTGCAAGGATTGTAAAAACGGTTTCGGAGGAAAATTGATGATTCGTGGATTCGGAAACCGTCCTGTTCAGGCGAAACTGGCCTATATCGTCATGGCTATCAGCAGTTTTCTTGTGATATTCATGGCCATCAGCTTTATCACCGACAAGGTTTACTCCTTCAGGCGTGACATGGTGGAGAATCTGGCCATTCTTGCCAATACTATCGGTAAAAACAGTACGGCCGCCCTGATATTTGATGATCCGCTGACGGCTGAAGATACCCTTTCGGCCCTGAAAGCGGCGCCATATGTCAAATGTGCTACTATTTTCAGAAATGACGGCACGGTATTTTCCCGGTACTCAAGGCAGGGGAGGGGGCTAGAAGAGATCGACTATGCCATGAAGAAACACCTTCTCGGCCAGGCCATGAAGGCCAAATCGGGGGAGGAGATCCATAATTTCAATGAAGGATACCTGTCCCTGGCATCTCCCATCATGCTGGATAAAAAGCGACTGGGGTTTCTGGCGATCAAAGCAGACCTGGGGCGTTTGTATAATCGGCTGATCATCTCGATTGTTATTGTCATTGTTCTTATAGGAGCACTCGGTCTGCTGGCCCAGGTTGTGTCCGTCCGGCTCCATCGTTTTATTGCCTGGCCGCTTTTTGAACTGTTGCAAACCATGGAAACTGTTAAACGGAAACAGAAATTTTCCGTGCGTGTACGTAAATTCAACGACGACGAGTTCGGTTCACTGACGGACAGTTTCAACAGTATGCTCGCCGAGATTGAAAAGCGTGACGAAAAGCTGGCTCATTACCAGAACCAGCTTGAGGAGCAGGTGGAAGACCGGACCAGGGAGCTGGTGAGGTCCAACGAACAGCTGAAAAAAGAGGTTGCCGAACGAAAAATTATCCAGGATCAGCTGGCAAGGGCACAGAGAATGGAGGCTATAGGCACCCTGGCAGCGGGTGTGCCCCATGATCTGAACAATATTCTTTCTGGTATTGTCTCTTATCCGGAACTGCTGCTGATGCGGATATCCGAGGAGCACGAACTGCATGACCCGCTCTGCACCATACAGGCTTCAGGTAAAAAAGCGGCTGCCATTGTGCAGGATCTGCTGACCCTGTCCCGTCGGGGGGTAACTGCCATGGAGGTGGTCAACCTGGAGAAGGTGCTGGATGAATATCTCGACAGCCCGGAATGCAGGAAAATGCTTGATCTGCATCCCCATGTGAAGATCATCAAAGACCTTGACCCGGGTATCATGCAGATCATGGGATCAGAGCTGCATCTGGGCAAAACCATCATGAACCTGGTTATTAATGCGGCCGAAGCGATGAGGGAGCCGGGAGAGGTGGTTGTTCGACTTGAGAACTGTTACCTGGATACACCCGTGCCCGGATATGGTAAGGTGAATGAGGGGTATTATGTTCGGCTGACTGTTCAGGATTCCGGCCAGGGAATTGATGAAAAGGATCTCGAGTTCATTTTTGAGCCGTTTTATACCAAGAAAAAAATGGGATTGAGCGGTACCGGTCTCGGAATGACCGTGGTCTGGGGAACTGTACTGGACCATAAAGGGTATATCAGCGTGGTGAGTAGACCGGGGGAAGGAACAGTTTTTTCTCTTTATTTTCCGGCAACCATGGAAGAACAGAAAGAGATTCCCGTGGCGGAAGGAGAGCTGTTCCAGGGGCAGGGCGAGTCCATTCTTGTTGTTGACGATGTGGAGGAGCAGCGGTTGATTGCCACTGATATCCTGAGGGAGCTTGGTTACAATGTTTTTGCGGTTTCTTCGGGGAAGAGGCCGTGATTTATGCGCAGCAGAATGATGTTGATCTTCTCATTCTTGATATGATTATGGATCCGGGAATTGACGGACTTGAAACCTTTCGCCGGATATTGCAGTATCGACCGCGGCAGAGAGCGATAATTGCCAGTGGCTATACCGATTTTGACAGAATCAAGGAGGCCCGAAAACTCGGGTTGATAATCTACTTGCGAAAACCCTATACCATGAGCAATATTTCCCGTGTGGTTCGTGAGGAGTTGGAGCGTTAGGTTTTGAGTGTCAGGAGTCAGGAGTCAGGAGTCAGGAGTTAGGAGTTAGGAGTTAGGTGTTAGGGGTTAGGGGTTGGTGGTGAAGGGTTAGGTGTGGGGTGTTAGGGGTTAAGGGTTAAGGGTTAAGGGTGAAGGGGTTAGGACTTATGTGTTCTGTTACCGTTATTATTCCCACGTTGAATGAAGAGGAAAATATTGATCTTCTGCTGACTCGTCTGTTGGCCGTCAGGAGGGAATCCGGCCTGGGTTTTTCCATTCTTTTTGTTGACTCCGCATCCACTGACGGGACCGGGGAAAAGGTGATGGCCTGGCGGGAGAAGGGGGATATCTCCCTGCTTTGCCGGGATCCGGATGATGATCTGATGGAAGTGGTTGTTGCCGGTGCCTGCGCTGCAAAAACCCGATTTGTGGTAGTGATGGATGCTGATCTCAGCCACCCTCCTGAAATACTGCCGGAACTGGTGGCGCCTCTTCTGGACGGCTCCTGTGATATGGTTATCGGCAGTCGGTATGTGGCCGGTGGCGCCACGCCTGACTGGCCGTTTTACCGCAGGTTTGCATCAAAACTGGCCACCATTCCAGCCAGGTTGTTTACGGATGTGAAAGACCCTCTTGCCGGATTTTTTGCGGTGGAACGGCAAAGACTTGCCACCCTTGACGGATCTGTTCACGGTTTTAAGATCGGACTGGAGGTGCTGGCGGAAGGGGGACGCTCCCTGCGGGTTAAGGAAGTACCCATCATTTTCAGGGACCGGAGTTTTGGGGTTTCAAAGATGAATTTCCGGGTTGTTTTTCATTACCTGGTGCAGCTCTTTCAACTGCTGGTGAAAAAATTTCGATAGGAATCAGTGTTTTTTCCCTTTCTCTTCCATCTGCCAGTCCGCCAGGTTTTTCGGATCAAGCAGTCTCTCAAGGTCAGTTTCAGGTATATCCGTCATTTCCTTTGCCACATCAAGGACTGGTCTCTTGTCCCTGGTTGCGGTTTTTGCAATTTCCGCGGCCTTCATATAGCCGATTATCGGGTTGAGTGAAGTGACGAGCAGGGGATTGAGGAGCAGCTTGCTTTTACATGTTTCGCGGTCGACCCGCATGTGGGGAATCACTTTTTCGGCCAGGGAAAGACAGCTGCCGCTCAGGAGCTGAATGGAATCCAGGATAGCTGTTGCCGCCACCGGCAGCATGGTATTGAGCTGGAAGTTACCGCCAAGGCCACAGACCTGGATGGTTGCATCGTTGCCGATGACTTTTGCCATGGCCATGCAGACCGCTTCCGGAATGACCGGGTTGACCTTGGCGGGCATGATGCTTGAGCCGGGCTGCAGCGGTTTCAGATGTATTTCTGACAGGCCGGCATCGGGCCCGGAGTTCATCCAGCGCAGGTCGCCGGCAATCTTGTAGAGTGCGGTTGCCGTGGCTTTCAGGACACCGGAGAATTCCACAACCGTGTCCAGGCTGCTGATGCCCTTGTACAGGGAAGGGGCCCTGGTAAATGTGAGCCCGGTCAGTTCGTTTAAAAAAGCAATTGCCTTACCGGGAAAATCGGGATGGCAGTTGACACCACTGCCCACCGCTGTTCCCCCCAGGGGCAGCCGCTGCAACCTGTCCAGGGAATCCCTGATTCGTTCGCATGATTCAAAAAGCTGCATGACCCAGCCGTCAAGTTCCGCCTGGAGACGGATGGGCAGGGCGTCCATGAGATGGGTTCTGCCCGTTTTTATCACATCACTGTGAGCTTTGCCGAACTGGAGAAGTTCATCGGCAAGTCTGTCGAGAGCGGGAAGGAGCCTGTCCCGTGTTTGAATGGCTGCGGAGAGGTGCAGGGCGGTGGGAATAACATCATTGCTGCTCTGGCCGAAGTTGACATGATCGTTGGGCAACAGGTTTATGCCGTTTCGGGCCGCCAGGCCGCAGATGACCTCATTAACGTTCATATTGGTGCTGGTTCCCGAGCCGGTCTGGAAGACGGAGATCGGAAACTGGTTCTGCGGTCTGGTGGAGAGGAGTCTGTCGGCGCAGTCAACTATTGCTGAAGCCAGATCCTGTGGCAGGAGTTTCAGGGCACCATTTGCTTTGGCGGCGGATTTTTTGATAAGAAGCAACCCTGTGATAAAACTCCATGGAAGAGATTCTTCGGAAATGGTAAAATTATCGATTGCCCTCTGGGTCTGGGCTCCATACAGGCTTTCTGCCGGAACCCGGATATCACCCATGCTGTCTGTTTCCGTGCGGTATTTTTTCCCTTTATTGGCCATGATTTTTCTCCTGACCACACTGCATCATGCGGCAAAAACAGTCTGGTCTTTCAGTGCCGCTGCCGCCCTGGTGACATTTGCGCCATGTGTCCTGCATACGGCAAGGGCATCGTCAGTCACGCCTGTGTGTTCCATGGCTTCATCGGCACTGCGGCCATAGGGACCCCAGTGAAGACCACCCTTTGTATAGAGAGCTGTATTCTTGGGTAAGGGTACAATAAGCATACCGAGTTCCGCAATATTATTCAGCATGCTGAGCATGGCCAGTTCCGCTCCGGCTCCACTGCCTCCGAAACCGCCACCGGACATAAAGACACCGGCAACCTTGCCGTTCATGCTGTCTTTCATCCAGAGTCCTGAACAGATGCGGTCGATGAATTTTTTCATCTGCCATGCCATACTGCCCATATGAACCGGGCTGCCGAACAGGATACCGTCGCTGTTTTTCATATCCTCTTTTGTGACTTCTTCTGCTTTTTTCACAAGAGGTTGTGCCCCGTTCACCGAACGTACTCCATCGGCTGTGGCCTGGGCCATTTTTTCCGTGTTACCAAAATCGCTTGCATATATTATAAGAATTTGTGTCATGGTGTCTCCTTTCCGGAATAATCCGGACTATGATGCTGCCTGAACTGACCTTGGGTGAATATTGTGTAAATGCAGTTCAAGCTCGATGTTCATGAGAAATGCGGCTTAAACCTGATCCGGGTTACAGATCACTATTAACAAACTGGGGGCTTTTATCGGTTCTGTCAAGGAGAAGAGGTGGGAGAACAGCGTGGAGAAAAGAGAGAAAAACTTCTTCCCCGAAAGTGTTTTCCGGGGAAGAAGACTATCAGGTATCAAGCCTTCCAGAGGCCATGGAGGTTGCAGTAAGCCCTGGCGGTGACATCACCATCCAGTGGCGGGAAGTTGGCTGCCGGCTTGTCAGTCGGATCGAGAAACTGACGATATACGGTTTTTCCGGCGATGAGTTCAATCCATTCAATATAATGGTCTTCCGTCATGGGATGATCTACAGAACCCACGGTTACGGTCCATCCCTCGTCGGTTTTGGTGAGAACGGGAACATGTTTTTCAACAGCGGCATCGGTTGTGTTCTCTGCCATCATGGTCATCTGCTGGCCGCAGCACATGAGATCCGCTGTACCGGCAGTGAGAACTTCCACAATGTTTCCACAAAGCTCACATTTGTAAACTGCCATTTTGTCTGCCATGCATCTTCCTCCTGTTGTATGGGAATCATATATAACCGGCTGCAATAATTTGTAACGTCGGTTATGTTGATTGAAGCGGTCTTGTCTACTCCTTTAGATCGTTACAACACAAGAACGTAATCATGGTTTGAAGTCCTTTCAATTTATTTTTACAAAAATGTTTTAAAAGAAAAAATATTTGATTTTTCTTGCCGGATAAGTTGAGGAAGGCCTTACTTTGTACCACTATGTGTGATAAAGTTTCGGGTAAGCTGCAGTTATTTCAGAACAATGAAAAGAACAGAACAGGAGTATTTATGAGAAACAAAAGTAGAGCGTGTCTGGTGTCTGCCTGGTGTTTTCTGATGATCTTTTTTGTCACCGCGGTTCATGGTGCTGATTACAGCCATGAGGTTAAGGCCAAAAAAATATCTTTCAGCTGGAGGGTGGATGGTGACAGGCTTGCTGTCCGGCTGTCTGCGAAAACAACAGGATGGGTTGGGATCGGTTTTAACCCCAGTGAAGAGATGAAGGATGCAAATTTTATTCTCGGCTATGTCAAGAAGGGAAAAGCGAAACTGACCGATGAATTCGGGGTGGGGGAAACAAAGCATTCCCCGGATAAAAAGCTGGGCGGCGGTGTGGATGCTGTGCTGGTAGGCGGCTCCGAGGAGGGTGGAATTACAACCCTGGAATTTACCATTCCTCTTCAATCCAAAGATAAGTATGATTCCGAAATCAAGGTGGAGGGAGACACGGTGGTTCTTCTTGCCTATGGGCCAGGAAGAGACAGTTTCAGAACCCGTCACAAGTATAGAACTGCCCTGAAGGTCAATCTGGCAACGGGAGCATCTTCACCATTATGATACAACGCTGCCTCTCTCTTATCCTTTTCCTTCTGTTCCAGATGGCTGTCGCCGGTCAGGTCTGTGCCGGGGGACAGGAGGAGATGGCCGGGGGGCATGACCACCATGCCATGGAGAAAATGGCTGAAGCCTCCCCGGCTGATCAGAACGTAAACCCGGATAAGTGGGTCACGGAAAAGGGTGGGGAGATTCTTCCCCTTGGGCTCAGCTTTACAGATGAAACCGGAAAAACACGTACCCTTGGTTCCATAATAGACAGGCCCACCATTATCCTTCCCATTTATTTTTACTGCCCCGGAATATGCAGCCTGAACCTGGCCCATCTTGCAGAGGCTCTCAGGGATTTAAGCCATATTCCCGGCAGGGATTACCGGGTAATCGCCTTCAGCTTCAATGAGCTTGAAAGCAGCGATGACGCAGCCCGCGCAAAGGAAAACTATTTGAAAATTGTCGGAGATGGTTTTCCCGCATCGGAGTGGTTTTTTCTGACCGGAACAAAAGAAACTATCCGCCGGTTGACCGATTCCCTCGGGTTTCGTTTCAAGCGACTGACTGATTCCACCTTTATCCATCCCTCGACTCTGGTCATTACTGGACGTGACGGGAAAATTATCCGTTATGTTTACGGTTCCTTTCTCGCCGGGGATATTGATATGGCGCTGCTGGATGCGAAAAAGGGCACCCCGTCGTTTTCCGTCCGCCGACTTCTGGCCTTCTGTCTGAGTTATGATCCGGACAAAAACAAATCTCTTTTCCAGATTATTAAACTGTCTGTTCTGGCGGTTTTTGCTGTCGGTCTTGGTCTGCTCTTTTTTGTGTTCAGAAAGAAAGGTCGACGACAGGCAAAGGCCGGTGGAGATGATTTGGGAGAAGGGAGGGAGCAAAAAAATGAATAAATCCATTTCCTTTTATGATACGCCGTCACCCCCGGGATTAAAGGGTATCTGGGCCTGGCTGCTTACCCATGACCACAAGCGTCTTGGTCTTATGTATATGTGGGCTATTCTTTTCTGGTTTGTGCTGGCCATGTTTCTTGGCCTGCTTCTGCGGTTTGAACTGATGAGCCAGGGAAGAACGATCATGGGGCCGGAAGCGTACAACTCCCTGTTTACTCTGCACGGGGTCATCATGATCTTTCTTTTCGTGATTCCTGCGATTCCGGCAATATTCGGCAATTTTTTCCTGCCCATCCAGTTGGGAACCGATGATGTTTTTTTCCCGAGACTGAACCTCTTCAGTTGGTATCTTTTTATGTTCGGTGGTCTTTTCGCCCTGATTTCCCTGTTCAGCGGGAGGGATTTCCCGATACCGGCTGGACGTTTTATGTCCCCTTCAGTGTGGAGATCAATACCAATGTCAGTCTGACCGTTATGGCAGCCTTTACCCTTGGCATGTCTTCCATGCTGACCGGTCTTAATTTTGTCACAACCTTTCACCGCATGCGGGACAGGCGGATGGGGTTGATGCAGATTCCTCTCTTTACCTGGTCACTTTATGCTACGGCCTGGGTGCAGATTCTGGCGACCCCGGTCATATCCATTACTCTGCTGCTCGTGGTGGCCGAGCGATTATTTTCCATAGGCATTTTCGATCCGGACAGGGGTGGGGATCCGATTCTTTATCAGCACCTGTTCTGGATGTACTCCCATCCGGCGGTGTATATCATGATCCTGCCGGGTATGGGTGTTATTTCGGAGATCATTCCGGTTTTTTCCAGAAAGTCCATTTTCGGATACAAGGCGATTGTCTGGTCCTCCATGGCTATTGCCGTGGCCGGCTCCCTGGTCTGGGCCCATCATATGTATACCAGTGGTATGAGTGATGTTTCGGTCTTTATCTTTTCCCTGCTCACCTTTCTGGTTGCCATACCGTCAGCGGTGAAGGTGTTCTCCTGGATTGCCACCATGTACAAGGGGTCCATTGAGATGACACCGCCCCTGCTCCTCTCTCTGATCTTTATCTACCTGTTCAGCGTGGGAGGTTTGACCGGGCTGGTGCTTGGCGCGGTGGGGACGGATATCCATGTCCACGATACTCAGTTTGTTGTTTCCCATTTCCACTTTGTCATGTTCGGTGGGACAGGGTTTGCCTTTTTTGCCGCACTGCATTTCTGGTGGCCGAAGATGTTCGGTATCATGTACGATTTTAAAAAGGCGTATATCGGCAGTGTCCTGGCGGCTGTTGGTTTTCTTTTTCATTACGTGCCCATGTTTATTCTCGGGCTGCAGGGAATGCCACGGAGATATTATGATTATCTGCCGAAATATGAGACGGGTAATTTTCTTGCGGGTTTCGGAGCTATAATTCTCTGTGCCGGTATTCTTCTCATGTTCGTGAACCTGTTCATGAGTTTTAAAAAGCGTGTGCCTGCACCGGCCAATCCATGGGGAGGGACCACTCTTGAATGGATGGTGCCATCACCTCCACCCATGCACAATTTCACAGAAACTCCTGAAATCAAAAGTTTTCCTTATGATTTTACTGCGATAGCCACAGAGATGGAAAAGGAGGAATAGAAAGACTCCATGACACAAAAAATTGACAGGACAGGAGTGAAAATCGGGATGTGGCTGTTTCTCTATTCCGAGATTATTTTATTCGGCGGTCTCTTCGTGCTTTATGGCGCCTATTTTTATGAATATTCGGAGTTCTTCTCCGAGGGTGGAAAGGAGCTGAACAGAATAATCGGCAGTATCAATACCGTTGTTCTCCTGGTCTCAAGCTTTACCGTTGCCGCCTCCATTACCGCCATACAGTTACGGAGAAAAAAGCAGGCGGTGGGCCTGCTGCTCTTTTCTCTACTCTGTGGTGTTGTTTTTCTGGTGAACAAGTATTTTGAATGGGGCACGAAAATTCACCATGACATCTATCCCAATTCGGAAACCCTGACCTCAGGAGAGCCTGGTCTGAATATCTTTTTCGGACTCTACTATATTATCACCGGCCTGCACGGGCTCCATGTGATCATCGGTATGGTGCTGCTGTCAATCAGCCTGGTGCTGGTATTGAGGGGGAAAATTACGGAGACCAGGTTCGGAATGCTGGAGAACGCCGGCCTGTACTGGCATCTTGTCGATCTGATCTGGATCTTTGTTTTCCCCCTGTTCTATCTTGTTTTATAGGAGACTGAGAATCTATGGAAAAGGAAAAAGAGGTACATATCCTCAGTTATACAAAACTGGCCCTGGTTCTTGGGGTTCTCCTTCTGCTCACCGGGCTTACGGTGGGAGTATCCTATGTTGACATGGGCTTTTTCAATGTGCCCGTGGCCCTGGGAATAGCCTGTGTGAAGGTCAGTTTTGTTCTGCTGTTTTTCATGCATCTGAAGTATGAAGGCCCGATTATTTACCTGTCGTTTATCGGTACGGCCGGTTTTCTGATGATCATGATCGGTTTTGTTTTCTGGGATGTTGCATTCAGGTAAGAGGGAGAGATAGATGACCCCTGTTGAAGGTGTGGATCAGGCATTTTGGTATATTCTCGGAATTTCCATTGTTCTGCTGTTTGGAATTACCGTTGTCATGGTCTATTTTGTCATACGATACAGACGAAGCAGGAATCCTGTTGCCTCGGATATCCGGGATAATTATGTCCTGGAAATTATCTGGACAATTATTCCTACACTCATTGCCCTGTCCATGTTTTACGTGGGCTGGAGTTCCTACATGGGGTTGCGGGATGTTCCGGAGGGCGCCCTTGAAATCGAAGTGTTAGCCCAGAAGTATTCCTGGATTTTTGTTTATGACAATGACAAGGAAACCGAAGATGAGTTGGTGGTTCCTGAGGGCCAGGCGATAAAACTCAATGTTTCCTCGCTTGATGTGCTGCACAGCCTTTACATCCCTGCATTTAGAATAAAAGTGGATGCGGTGAAGGGTATTAACACGTATGCCTGGTTTTATGCGGATAAGGTGGGTGAATATGATATCCAGTGTACGGAATACTGCGGGGTCGGTCATTCAGCCATGCTGGCGAAACTGCGGATTATTCCCCCGGACGAGTTTGAGCAATGGCTTGAGGAAGAATAGGGGGAGCAATGCGATTACCAGCCGGACTGCGTGCTTCAATGGATCTTGCCAAGATTGTTCTCTGTTCTCTCATTGGCTGTTCGGCCCTGTTCGGTTATTTCCTTGCCGCTTCTGATATTTCGGCCGGAGCTTTTATCACAGGTTTCGGTATCTTTTTTCTTGCCGCAGGTTGCGGAACACTCAACTCCATACAGGAACGCCATCTTGACAGGCTCTTTGTCCGAACGCGGAAAAGACCTCTGCCCGAAGGCCGGATAGGTGTGTCGTTCAGTTTTTTCCAGGCAATCGTGCTGTGGGTGGGCGGGATGCTTTTTCTCTGGTCTGTGTCGACCGATTTTCTACCCCTTTTTGTGTCTTTTCTGGCTGTTGTTCTCTATAACGGAGTATACACTCCCTTGAAACAGTTGACTGTCCTGGCGATATTCCCCGGTGCTGTCTGCGGCGCACTGCCTCCCTATATCGGCTGGCTCGCCGGTGGTGGAAAGCCACTTGCCTTTGAGGCACTTCTGCTCTTTTCTCTGCTGTTTCTCTGGCAGGTCCCCCATTTCTGGCTTATTCTTCTGCGCCATGGAGAGGATTATAAAAAAAATATCATCCCGAGTTTTTTTTCGATCTTCGGGGAAAAGGTGATTAAACGGCTTTTTGTGACCTGGATCGGCAGCCTGGCAGCGGTGATGATTCTCTTTACAGTACTGCCTGCAGGAAACGTTGTACGTTTTCTGGTAGTGCTGAACGGGCTTGCTCTTTTATCCTGTTTTTTTTCAGGGTTGACCGGGAAGGGACCTCTGCGATATCGACAGCTTTTTGGAGTGCTGAATTTCTCTCTGCTCTTTCATATGGTGATAGTGTCTGTGGGAAACATTGTCTCGTGACCCCGGGCCTTCATAAAAAACTGGCATTTCAGCCGTTCAGTTCTTATTGTAAACACAGTTTGCTTTCAAGGTGACAGCCATCTGTTCTGTCATTTAAATTCGAAGTATTAACATGTTACGGGAGTACAAAGTATGATCAGTGAAAAAATAAACACGGCCATCAATGGTCAGATTAATGCGGAAATGTATTCATCCTATCTCTACCTTTCCATGGCTACCTGGTTTGCGGAAAAAAGCCTCTCCGGGTTTGCCACCTGGATGCGCGCACAGGCACAGGAAGAGATGTTTCATGCGATGAAGATGCTTGACTATGTTCTGGAAAGAGGTGGCCATGTGGAGTATGCCGCTATTGATCAGCCGGAATGTAACTGGTCCACACCCCTGGAGGTTATGGAGGAGACGGCAAATCACGAAGCGAAGGTAACAGGACTTATCAATGATCTGGTTGATCTTGCCCTTGATGAACGTGATCATGCAGCCAATATCTTTCTGCAGTGGTTCGTGGCCGAACAGGTGGAGGAAGAGGCCTCGGTGGGTGAAATCGTTGACAGGATGAAAATGATAGGTGATGGAAGCCAGGGGCTTTTTGCCATGGATATGGAGATGGGAAAAAGAGTTTATACACAGCCGACTGATGAATAGTTTTTTACCAGATTGAATTTCAGTTGAAAGAGAAAAGAGTTTCGAGGGAGAACAATGGCAATTGACTGGGCGTATATGCGTAAAGGGTGAGTTTCCTGTAAAAAAGCCTGGACGGCTTTTGATGAAAAAAAGATTGAGGTGTCGGAAGAAGTCAATGCTGCAAAGGAGACCGTCAAAAGCGACGGTGCCTGGGAGCTGTTAAGCAGTGCGGAAAAAGTCTATGTGGCGAGTGGTAAAAAAATCCTGGAGTTTGATCCGGCAAGTGCTGACCGGGAAGAGCTGCTGAAAAAGGCCACAGGCAGAACCGGAAACCTGCGGGCGCCGACCCTGAGGAAAGGGAATGTATTTTATGTTGGGTATAATGAAGAAATGTATTCGACCCTGGTGAAATAGAACTTGAGGGCGCCTTAAAAGAAAGAAATGGCCCGGATTTACTCCGGGCCATAATTCTTCTTAACCATTCTTGATGATCTCGTAAAAAGTCGTTCAACGTTCTCAGATGGACTCTGGAAAAACTTCGATATACAAGGCGTGGCGGTGTCGTGTAAGCGCAGGCGTACATATAGTACGTCGAGCATTACACGATCACCCCACAACGCAGTAGATCGGAGTTTTTACGAGTCCATCATTCTTAAGGAAAGTTTTAATCATCAGCGTGGGCACTGAGGTATTCGGCCACTCCTTCCGCAGTGGGCTTCATCGCCTCGTCTCCCTTGTTCCAGTTGGCCGGGCAGACTTCACCATGCTCTTCGGTAAACTGCAGGGCATCCAGAACCCGAAGGGCTTCATCCACGTTTCGACCAAGAGGCAGGTCATTTACAACCTGATGCCTGACTATTCCTTCCCTGTCGATGAGAAAAAGACCGCGCAGGGCGATTCCCGCATCAAGAAGAACCTCGTAGGATTTTGAAATGGATTTATCAAGGTCCGCCACAAGGGGGTACTGAATATTGCCTATTCCGCCCTCGTTGACCGGGGTGTTCTTCCAGGCAAGGTGGGAGAAATGAGAGTCGATGGAGATACCGATCAGCTGGCAGTTTCTCTCTTCAAACTGTTTTACGGCCTTGTTGAACGCCAGGATCTCAGAGGGACAGACGAAGGTAAAATCGAGGGGATAGAAAAAAAGGAGAACATATTTTCCTTTAAAATCAGAGAGTTTGAAATTTTCCTTGAATGAATTGTCTGCCAGTACGGCGTTTGCAGTAAAATCCGGGGCTTGTTGAGTGACTAGAAGGCTCATTTGTTTTCTCCTGTTTTATGGCAATATAAATAAATAAGATGTGACTAACTTTAATGGGAAAAAAGAACCGGGAAGAACAGTCTTCTTCCCGGCCCACAGATCAATCAGCTTTAAAAAAGGCTTCTTTTTCAGCACCGCAAAGAGGGCAGACCCAATCTTCGGGGACATCTTCCCACTTTGTTCCCGGAGCTACTCCGTTGTCTTCGTCACCTTCAGCCGGATCATAAACATAACCACAGGGGCATTCCCATTTGTCCATTGTTTTCCTCCTTGGAATTTTTAGAATAATGATAATTATTCTCGTTTGTCTCTATTATAATCGTATCAGGCAAAGAGTCAATAACCTATTTTTATTTTTTCTGATTACCAGTGAAACCCAACCGGATCGGAGATGAATCTGCTTCATCAGTATTGTATGTTTATTATCAACGTATCTGGTAGTTTCGAAACCGGATAGTCTATAATATCAGCCAGCTTCTCTTTTTACAATCTCCTTTGCGGGGATAAGTGCTGTTGCTGTGGCAGAAACGATATTGCCGGCGACACCGGGACCATCTCCTGCAACAAAGAGACCTGAAACAGCAGTTTCCAGGGTATTGCCGGTGTGAACCTGGGTGGCGAAAAACTTGATTTCCGGAGCATAAAGCAGGGTTTCATCATTGGCGACACCGGGCACAACGGCGTTGAGCTGTTCAAGTCCGTCCACCAGGTTTGTTAATATTCTTTCCGGCAGGGCCATGGCAATATCCCCGCAGGTGACGTTTTTAAGAGTGGGTTCAATATAGCTGTTTTTTACCCTGTTCCAGGTTGATCTTCTGCCCCTTTTGAGATCACCGTAGCGCTGGAGCAGCGGTTTTCCACCCCCGATCAGGGTGGCTATTCTTCCAATTGATTCACCATAGGCGGTGTTGTCTTCCACCGGATCTGTCAGAACCACTTTAGAGAGAAAGGCAAAATTGGAATTATCCGATTTCTGATCCATAAAGGCATGGCCGTTGACGCAGACAAAATCCTGGTAATTTTCAAGGGCCACATATCCTCCGTAATTGGTGCAGAATGTCCGTGTCTGGTCATCATATTTTGCGGTGCGGACAAAAAACGTGGGGTCATAGATGATGGAACAGAGGTCCTGCATGATTTCGTTATGGACTTCAACCCGGACACCGACCTCGATGCCCCGCTGGGAAACTTCTATGCCGTGGTTTTTGACCACGCCCGCAACCCATTCTGCCCCGACCCGACCGGGAGCCAGAATTACATAGGGAGCGTTATATGAAACCTTGTTGGTTTTTACACCCTCTATACGCCCGTTTTTCACCAGCAGATCCTCCACCTCCTCCATATGGTGGAATGTTACACCCTGTTCAGACACGTAGTCGGCCATCAGGGAAATATGGCGGGGCAGATTGTCACTGCCCAGGTGTTTTTGTTTGATAACCAGGAGATCGATACCGTGTTTTCTTGCTTCTTTCCTGATTTCCCGGGCCTTTTCCCGGTCAGTTGGAAAAACCCGACCGTCCATATTGAAACGGTTAAAAATAGTTTCCGTCTCGTTGATCAGGGCCATTGCAGCGGAGGTATCCATGAACTGGGTGAGATCGGTTTTTCCCAGTTTGTGAATAAAATTGAGTTTCCCGTCGGAAAAAAGCCCGGCTCCCCCGATACCGCAGAGAATATTACAGGGGCTGCATTTTATACAGCCGTTGTCTTTGATAGGGCATTTACGCTTGAGGGAGGATTTGCCCTTTTCAATCACCAGAACATCAAGGTTGCTGTGTTCTCCCAGGTAATAGGCGGCAAACAGTCCCGCCGGTCCGCCGCCCACAATTATCACATCAAAATTTTTCCGTGTTTTGCTCATTGTCTGTTTAACTCTTTTCCAAAGGGCACGTTGAATAATTGCTATTTTCCCTATTTCATCGTCGCTACGATAATAAAAATGCTCACATATAATTAATATGCTGCGCTTTTTATTGTCTATGTTCCTCGAACTCGAACAAAATATCTAACCCGGATTTCTCATGAGTTCAGGCGGCGTCAGGTTCAAAGTTTTTGGCAGTGAATTATAGTGATCTATATTTACTGCCGAAATACTGCAGAAGATGGCGTCGCCTGGACTGACCTCTGGTGAACATTGTGTAAATTTTTCTGGGTCACTGATAATTGTCTCATTGTTTGTGTTCCATAATTATTCTCAAAATTGACACAATGTTCATGAGAAATGCGGGCTAATTATTCAAGGCACCCTGACGTCGCAAAAAAGGCCCGGTGCCCTGAAGGGACAGTATCGGGCCTGAAATGCGGAATTGGCTTACTCGGTTTCGGAAGCGGCCCCCGCAGCCTGAGCCTCCTGCATACCGTAGGCAAGTCTAACCTTGTTTTCTATATCGGCACACATTTCCGGCTGGTCGGCCAGAAATTTTTTGGCATTTTCCCGTCCCTGGCCGATTCGTTCGTCCAGGTAGGAATACCAGGAGCCACTCTTGTCGACAATTTCAAGATCCACCGCAAGGTCAAGCATATCGCCGATTTTGGAGATGCCCTCACCATAAATAATATCAAATTCGGCAAGTTTGAAGGGTGGAGCCACTTTGTTTTTCACCACTTTAACCTTGGTGCGGTTTCCGATTACGTCCTGGCCGTCCTTGATCTGACCGATCCTGCGGATATCCAGGCGCAGGGAGGAATAGAATTTCAGGGCGTTACCACCGGTGGTGGTTTCGGGATTGCCGAACATTACTCCTATTTTCATCCGGATCTGGTTGATAAAGATAAGAACGGTATTGGAGCGGTTAAGGACACCGGTAAATTTTCTCATGGCCTGGGACATGAGCCTGGCCTGCAGGCCCACGTGGGAATCTCCCACGTTGCCGTCTATTTCGGCCCGGGGTACAAGGGCGGCAACGGAGTCGATGACAATAACATCAACTCCACCTGATCTGATGAGGATTTCAGCAATTTCCAGAGCCTGCTCACCAAAATCGGGCTGTGAAACCAGCAGGTTGTCCACGTCAACTCCGAGGCGTTCAGCATAGTTTGTATCAAGGGCATGTTCCGCGTCAATGAATGCGGCAGTACCACCGGCTTTCTGGGCTTCCGCGACGACGTGGAGGGCCAGGGTCGTTTTTCCCGATGACTCCGGGCCATAAATTTCAGTTACTCTTCCCTTGGGAAAACCGCCGACGCCAAGAGCGATATCCAGGCTCAAAGCTCCCGTGGGAATAACGGGGATATTTTCCGCTTCCTGGGAACCGAGACGCATGATCGATCCTTTGCCGAACTGCCTCTGGATTTGACTGATGGCATTGTCTACACTGCTGATCTTCCCTTTTTTCGCACCTGCGGCCATATTTCTTCTCTCCGGTTAAAAGGATTTTAAAGTTTTTGTCATTGAGCAGTCACAACAGTACCAACTGATATATTGTAACTGGTCACAGGATTTGTAACTCTGTGTTTTCATCTATCTTACCCCTGTAAGTGATCAGGCAGTTTCTTCCTCAAGATCCTGTTGCAGAAGATATTTGCGTACCAGATCCAGCCCGCTCTGGGCTGTAAGGGTGCGAATCTGCCTTCGGTTTCCAGAGAAACGAAATTTAGTGACCCAGTTTTCCTCTTCAGTGGCGATACCGATATAGACAGTGCCAACCGGTTTCTCCTCAGTACCGCCGTCGGGTCCGGCAATACCTGTTACCGACAAACCGATATCTGCGCTGCTGCCTGTTCTGACTGTAACTGCCATGGTTTCCGCAACTTCTCTGCTGACAGCTCCAACATTTTCCAGCAGACTGTCGGGCACTTCAAGATAGCAGCTTTTAAGGGAGTTTGCATAGGAAATAATCCCACCAAGAAAATAGGCGGAACTGCCGGGCGTATCGGTGAGTTTTTTAGAGATCAGTCCTCCCGTACATGATTCTGCAACTGCCAGGTTCAGGTCGTTTTTGATAAGAAGCCTGCCGACAATCCGCTCCATGGAATCACGGTCGTGACCGTAGATCGAGTCGCCTAGAACGGTGTTGATCGCCTTACAGGCGGACTTGAACAACCGCCTGGCATTATTGGTTTGCTTGTCCCGGACGGTGAGGCTTAAATGCACTTCCGGGAAGACAGGGTAATAACCGATATGTACATCCGGATCAAGGTCCACAGTGGCGATACGACGGTTCACTTCCGCCTCGGGCAGGTTGAAGATACGGAAAATTTTCTGGTAGGTTGTGAGATGGTGATCCTTGTGCCAGGTTGCCAGGGTTGGCAGTACATGGTCCACCATCAGGACCTTCATCTGGCTGGGAACACCAGGCAGGAAAAAGATCGGTTTATCCTCATGGATGAGTTGGTAGCCGGCCATGCGGGATTCGGGACTGAGGGCCTGGGCCCCCTTGGGCAGCCATGCCAGTTTTTCCAGTTCCCCCACGGGGGCGTTGGTGATTTCATCCAGGTGGGCGCGAATATTGGAGAGAATTTCCAGGTTGGGCATGGTCGGGCGATTCAATGCCCTGGAGACAGCTTCATTGGTGAGGTCGTCATCCGTTGAACCGAGTCCGCCGGTTACTACTATGGCATCGACCCTGGCGATGGCCCGTTTCAGCGCTTCACCGATCAGGCTGGGGCTGTCACCGATGGTGTGCATGGCATAGATTTCATACCCCGCATCAAAAAGATTTCTGGCGGCAAAAGCACTGGTGGTGTTGAGGATCCTGCCGGAAGTCAGTTCATCGCCGATGGCTATGATTTCAACCTTCATTGTCTTCCTCCGGTCGCGCGAGTACATGTTCTCCATGCAGAGAGACAAGCTGCACGGTGGTTCTGGTATGGTAAAAAGTGTCGGGACCTCTAAAAATAACGGATACGTAGTTGCTTGTAAATCCTTTTAAATAACCATTTCTGTCTCTTCTGCCTTCAACCAGTACCGGCAGGCTTCTGCCGAGCTGACTGGCGTAAAACGTGGCTTTTTTCTGTTTGCTCAGTTCCTGGAGTCGTGCAACCCGTTTTTCCTTTGTTCTGCCGTTCACCTGGTTGGGGAACTTTGCGGCAACCGTACCGGGACGGATGGAGTAGGGAAAGACATGGAGATAGGTAAAGGGCAGGGAGTTGAGAAAGTTTAGGCCGTCCTCAAACTGTTCATCAGTTTCCCCGGGAAAACCGGCGAGGATATCAATACCCAGGGCCGCTTCGGGCAGGTTGCAGCGGATTTTTTCCAGGACCTCCCTGAACTGCGCGGTGGAATATCTCCGGTTCATCCGTTTGAGAATTTCATCATTTCCACTCTGCAGGGGAATATGGAGATGGGGTTGGATATTTGCTCTCTCGACCATCAACGATAAAAGTTTATCAGAAATTTCAAGAGGTTCAAGGGAACTTATGCGATAGGCAACATCAGGAGTTGTCCGGGAGAGTTCATCAAGAATGGAAACCAGGTCCGTTCCGGCTTCCAGATCACGGCCGTAGTATCCCAGGTGGATACCCGTGAGAACGATTTCCCGGTGACCCTGCTGCTCGAATATTTTTGCCTGGTTTATCACTTCTTCCCGGCTGAGGCTCCTGCTGCGGCCCCTGGTGTAGGGGACAATACAGTAGGTGCAGAAGCTTTCGCAGCCATCCTGGATTCGCAGCCAGGCGCGGGCCTGGTCATCAAACCGTTTTACCGGCAGGTGACAGATTGTTTTTGTTTCGCGAATGGAGCCGGGAAGAAATGGAAGAGATGTCCCCTGTGTACTGGTATGTACCAGGGTGTCTTTGCTGCTGTTCCCGATAAAGACAATATCCCTGTTTTTTAAAACTTCATCGTTCTTCAGCTCATCTGTGCCGATTTCGGCAAAACAGCCGGTTACGATTATGCGGGCATCCGGATTGTTTCGGGCGGCCTGGCGGATGGTCTGCCTCGACTGGGCGCCTGCCTTTGCTGTTACCGCGCAGGTATTGATGACAACAATATCCGCCTCATCTTTCCCGTTAACCTGGCTGTACCCGGCCTCGGTAAAGCCGGTAAGAAAGGAGGCTGATTCATACTGGTTGACCTTGCAGCCCAGGGTCTTGATAAAAATCTTTTTTTTCATTTTACGAAGTGGAAAATTAAGGTCACCCATGACCTGATTACGATCAAAATTCAATTTGGCTGAGCTTTCCCGGTCATCAGAAAACAACATCATAAAGCTGTTGCGGATCCGGTAATGATTCCGGAGCCGAGCAGCTCATTCTCAATATATATTACCGCATACTGTCCAGGAGTTATGGCCCGTTGAGGTTCATCAAAGAGGAAGTGTCCTTCATTATTGTTTCCAAGGACCAGTGTCGCGCTGGCCCCCCGGTGGCTGTAACGTATTCTGACCGTATATTTCTTCCTGTTTTCCGGGGGAGTGCCACTCAGCCAGTGCAGGTCTTTTACCCGGATGGAGGTCTTCAGCAGTTCCTCGTTACCTCCTACGATAACACTGCCCGTGGCTGGGTCAAGTGCGGTGACATAAAGGGGGTGGCTGCTGGAGATACCAAGTCCTTTTCGCTGGCCGATTGTGTAGCGGAAAATGCCCCTGTGTTCACCGAGCTTTTTTCCCGAGCGGGTAACGATTGAACCATGGTGAAGTTCCCGGGGGCTCTTTTTTCTAGAAAGCAGGAAATTTTCCCGCCTTCCAGAAAACAGACATCCTGGCTCTCAATTCCGCGGAAATCATCAAATCCGTGCTCTTCAACCAGTCTGTATGTCTGTTCCTTTTCCATACCGCCCAGGGGAAAGATGACTCTTGAGAGTTGTCGCTGGTCAAGGCGTGAGAGAAAATAGGACTGATCCTTTGACCTGTCGGTACCGCAATAAAGATGATAAATTCCGTCGATGCAGACCAGGTTCGCGTAATGGCCTGTCGCTGCCATATCCATGCCATGGCCCATCATTCTGTCGAAAAAGAGGCCGAATTTAATTTCCCGGTTGCAGACCACACAGGGATTCGGCGTGAGTCCCTTGAAGTAGTGGCTGGTGAAATAGTCGAGAACTTTTTCTTCGAATTCGTTTCTCAGGTCAATGATGTTCAGTTTGATGGAAAGTTTTTCGGCGATGCTCTTTACCCGCTCTTTCTGTTTTTCAAAATCAGGCTGGTGAAGTCGCATGAAAAAGCCTTCGACTTCACCCTGTTTTTGTAAAAGAAGGGCGCAGGCGGTGGAGTCCACTCCGCCGCTCATGGCGATACCTGTTTTCTGTCTGCTCACGGGATTTTTTTACCTTGCAGTTGAATGGCGCACAGTTCTTCTGTAAATGGGTTGACCGGCCAAAGGGTACTGGTTATCGTAGTGCCGTAATTTGCCTGGGGGGCACCCCGGAAACCAGAAAAACACATTACCCCACCATGAAAGAAAAAAAAAGACGCAAAAAATCAGTTCCACGGTTGCCTGAACTGCTGGCTCCTGCGGGAAATTATGAAAAACTTGTTACAGCCATCCACTACGGGGCAGATGCCGTGTACCTCGGGGGCAGACAGTTCAGCCTGCGGGCCAAGGCGGGAAACTTCAGCGATGAGATGATTCGCGCCGGGGTGGTGTACGGTCATGAGCATGGGGTGAAACTCTATGTGACGGTCAATATATTTGCCCATAACAGTGACCTTGAGGGGCTGGAAGAGTATCTGCTTCTCCTGCAGAAGACGGAAGTGGACGGTATAATTGTAGCTGATCCCGGCATTTTTGCCGTTGCCCGGCGGGTTGTTCCCTCGTTACCCATCCATCTTTCCACCCAGGCCAATGTGACCAACTATGGTTCCGCATCCTTCTGGTTTGATCAGGGGGCCGTCCGGCTCAACCTGGCGCGGGAACTCTCTTTGCAGGAAATTGAAACCATCAGGAGAAAGGTGGAGGGTGAGCTGGAAATCTTTGTTCATGGCGCCATCTGTATTTCCTATTCGGGCAGGTGCATGCTTTCCAACTATATGACGGGTAGGGATGCCAACCGTGGCAACTGTGCTCATCCGTGCCGCTACAGCTACAGTCTGGTGGAGGAAAAGCGTCCCGGCGAGCTGTTTCCGGTGGAGGAAGATGACCGGGGTACCTATATATTCAATGCCAAGGATCTCTGTCTGCTGGAGAAGCTGCCTCAGCTGGTTTCGACCGGTGTGGATTCCCTGAAAATTGAAGGGCGGATGAAGTCGATTTTTTACGTGGGAGGAACGGTACGGATTTACAGAGCAGCCCTTGATTATCTGGCCGATCTTCCGGCTGAAGCCTGGGACAAGCCTGATAAAATCGTACTTCCAGAGGAGTTTATGGAAGAAACAGCCAGGATTGGTACTCGAGGAACAAGCGAGAATTTCATTCTTGAGAAACCGGGTGCAGAAGAGATGATCTATTCTTCATCCCGGGCCAGGCAGAGTTATGAACCGGTGGCAGTTATCCGTAAAAGGGGCGAGATACCTCTGGTCGAGATACGCAATACAGTTTTCCCCGGGGAAATGGTGGAATACATGTTTCCCTCCATGGAGTTGATACGGGTCCGTATCGTGGAGTTGATTGATGAAGATGGGGCAAAAAGGGACAAAGCTAATCCCGGTAATACCTTGTTTTTACAGACGGAACCTCCCCTGGTCCAAGGGCAGGTCAACGGGATACTGAGGCGGAAACGAAGGTAGTGTCAATCTCATTTCCGGACAGACACAAGGTAGCCTGGGGGCTGTCCCTGAGCAGGTTAAGATCTGCTGTTTTTTGTTACGGGATCAAAAAGCCCACCATGGTTTACGGCCGGTCGGCTCCATCCAGTTCAGTTCCTTTTTGCAGGTATCACACCAGAAAAGAGTTTTAAAACCGGTATCGGCCAACTGGGGATCAGAGTTCGTGGAATGATGGTGTGCATTCAATTTTCTCATATCATATTTTTTTATCAGTTGCAGTTTTTTTGAACACATTGGACATTCCATCGAAGCTCCTGTTTCTGAAAATTGTTTATTTGACAGGGTCAAGTTGAAGGTAATCAAGGCCGGAAACGAGGGTCTTGAGAATGGTATCTGCCATGACAACATTTTGTTGCAGGTTGCTGCCATTATCTCTCAGGCCGGCGGCATGGGCGAGGGTCACACGCAGTTCAAGTATCTTTTCATGGATAAACCAGTCGTCAATGCCACTGTTTCTGGAGTGCGTTTCGATGTCGTCGAGCAGGTGTACTATTGTTGTATAGGTTTTGTACCTGTCGGACGCAGATTCCTTTTCAAGACCACTCAGGAGAGTGGAAATGGCGGAAGAGGCAAGACGAAAATCGAGCATTTCTCTCCTTCAACAGAGTTATACTGACCAATATTTCTTTTTCAGCAGTAATTCTATCAAAAGGGGCGTCGATTTTGCAAGTTTTGCCAGCAGTTTTGCTCAGCTGGATGGGTTGATTTGTGATCGTGGCCTGTCAGAAGTTTTTGCCACATTGTAGTTGTTATTGTCATGACTCCTGTTTACAAAATTAATATATGAGAAATGTGGGTTGATTCTGTCAAGAAATCGATTTACCCATTCCTGGATTTTTATCATGGAGTTGAAAAATAAATGAAATCTGCAGAGGAGAAGAATGTCGGATGTGAACTCCCCGAAATCGGAGCAATTACCGGTATCCGTGGGGGCCATATCCTGTGGAATTATTTTGAATCATTTCTTGCTCCCCTGGGTTTGAGTAAAAAATCAGTAGGTGTTGTAACGGCCGAATTTGCCGGGAAATTTTCAGGACGTGATGTGTCTGTCAAGCTGTTTCACAGAAGACAGAGCAGGTATTTCGGCTCACGGGATCATATGTCGCGCTTTCGTATATTCCAGGGGCTGGATTTAACAGTGAGCATACCGGTTGCAGTAAAAACCCGTGCGGTTATCGGTACACGGGTAGGCGGAAGTGGTCTTTTACGAAAGTTCCTGTTGTGGTTGGCCGGTCGAAAGGGAAGTCATCTGGTCACCTGCAACCATCCTCTGTTTCGGGCGATGGACGTATTTGCCCATGATGAAACCTGGATGAACCATTTCCTGGTTGATCCGGTTACCCTGGACCTGCTGCAGGATCTGATGAATGAGACGATGTTGCTGGTGAGTTGGAGTGTGAAGTTCATTCCCGGTAAGATGATTGTCAACAGGCGCCTGTCGAGCCTTGCATTGACCAATGCCGAATCCATGGAAACGCAGTTAAATCAGATCATTTCGCTGGCGGAAATGGCGGAATCAAAACCGGTTGGGAAAGAGATTCAACTCACTGAAATTGAACGTCTGCAGAAGAAATCCCCGGCCAGGGCCATCGCACTGGCGGGATTACGTCTCCTCGGATTAATCGTTGTCAGTTTTATCCTGCTGATTGGAATTCCCTTTTCACTGGTATTGTGGTTCAGGTAAGCCTTTGGTCATCTTGAAAAAATGCTTTTTCGTCTAATCTCTGCACCATAGGAAAATGAGAAATGCGGGCTAATTTTTTAAGGCACTCACTAACTGTTTGTTCAAAGTTTTATAAAGTTGGTTGATTTGCTCTGTGGTCTTACGCCTGTAGATTCTGTCCTGGAGGGTCAGGGTTTTCATGGACTGTGCTTTTTGAAATTGAACAAGGGCTTGTTCCTTCTGGTTTGTTCTGAGGTAAAAAAGACCAAGATCATAGACATACACGACACTGTCCGGTTTCAGAGTTTCGGCCCGGTTTAAGAATGTGAAGCCGTTTTCTACAGTGAGATTTTCCGGCAGCCCACCGAAGAGGACGGAGGCGAGAAATTTCTGAATAGAGGAAATACGACCGACCTTGAAGTTCAGCCAGCCAAGAAGATAGAAGACATCCGGGTCATCATGTTTCCGGAGCAACAGAGTTTTTGTATCCTTAAGCAGTTTGTGAACCATGCGGACCTGGTCACCTGGTTGGAGGTAGTTGATTGTCTTGGCATTGGCAACAGTCAGTAGAAGAAAGCTCCTGTAATTCTCGGGAGAAAGATAGTATGCCTGTTTTGCATATTTAAGAAGCGAAAAGAAATGTTTCTTTTTGTCGACCTTTTCTCCGTAGAGCCAGCCCAGGAGATAGTGCAGGTAGGCACATTTCCTGAGAAGGACGGGGTTTTCAGGAGTCTTTTTCAGCTCAGCTTCACAGGATAACAGTGATTGTTCCAGTTCGCTCTTGTCGTGAAGCATCCTCTGCACTGTCTCTGGATTTTCGTCCAGATCCGGAGGGAGTGCCGCAGCTCTCAAAACGCTGGATTGAGGAAAAATCAGATAGAGCAGCAGGGCTAAAAAAAAGCAGTGTTTTTGAAGATTGCTCCCCATGTCAGGATCAGGAAATTGCCTGAACATCCTGGCTGATGAATTCTTCCATCAGCTGGTATGCCTTGTCATCCGTATACTGGATCGGAGGATGTTTGCAGAAATAGCTGGAAGGTGCAGTCAGCGCACCACCCAGTTTTCGCTCCAGGGCAATTTTGGCACAGCGAATGGAATCAATGGCCACTCCGGCGGAGTTTGGTGAATCTTCAACGGAAAGGCGCATTTCAATATTCATGGGAACATCCCCGAAGAGCTTGCCCTCCATACGAATAAAACAGACCTTGTTATCCTTCTGCCAGGCTACATAGTCGCTGGGACCGATATGAATATTGTTTTTTTCCAGACGTGCCGCTGTCACCGCCTGGACAGCTTCGGTTTTCGATTCCTTTTTGGAAGAAAGGCGGGTCTGGTTGAGCATATTCAGAAAATCAGTATTACCACCTGTATTGAGCTGGTAGGTTCTTTCCAGTTTGACTCCCCGTTTGTTAAAGAGGTCTGTCAATGCCCTGTGGACAATGGTGGCACCCAGCTGTGCCTTGATATCGTCACCTATTATGGGGATGTTTTTGGCCTTGAACCGATCACTCCATTCCGGATCGCTGGCAATAAATACTGGAATATTATTGACAAAAGCGACACCGGCTTCCAGAGCGCAGTTGGCATAGAAGCGGGTTGCCTGTTCCGACCCCACCGGCAGGTAATTCATGAGTACCTCGGTGCCGGTACGCTGCAGTTCTTCTATGATCTCTTTTGCATCAGGTTCTTCTTCGTCTGCAGGAAGAAATGTAGACTCGTCGTTATAATCCTTCATATGGTCCGAAAAACCATCAAGAATTTTTCCCATCTTGACAACTGTTCCCGTTTCAGCAATTTCCGGGCAGAAAATTTTTGTGCAGTTGGGTTTGGCGAAAATGGCCTGATTGATATCCAGCCCGACTTTACGCCTGTCAATATCAAACGCGGAGACGATTTCAATATCAGTGGGTTTATAACGTCCGATTTTCCAGTGCATTAAGCCGATTGCGTCTTCGCCGTCCGTTTTTCCGTAATGATTGATACCCTGGATAAGTGAGCTTGCACAGTTGCCGACCCCGATAATCCCAACTTTGATTTTGCTCATGTCATTTATATTTAAGTGAAAAAAGAAATTTCACCGGAACATGGCCCTGTTCAAGTGAAAAGTGAAGTTGACATTCCGCCGGAACAGTAGCATATACAGCTTGTGCTTACAAGAACAAGAATTTCAGAAACTGTTTTTTTATAACCAGCATGGCTGGATCAAATTATAGATCACAGCCACAACGAACGATGAACGTGATGCGAGTGCTCATTTTCTTCGTCACTTTCATATAAACTCTGGCCAGGTGATCTAATAATCTCTTTGCAGAAGCGGCAAAAACTGTTTTGATTGGTTGAAGTAAAAGGCTGTTGATGATCTGTAAACACGAACATACCGGCATGGCCGGATCTTAACCCGCATTTCTCATCAGTTCAGGCGGCGTCAGGTTAAAGTTCGGCAACAGTAAGAAATCCTTGATATAACCAGATCGTTCATGTCCGGACACGGCCTTTTTGAATGAAAATTCTTATTTCCGGACAGACACCAGATACGAGAGATACACGTTTTGTTACACGGTTTATTTACAATTTTCACAGTTGTTTTTTTGTTTTCGACCGTTTTGTTCACTCCGGTCAGCTCCGGTGCGGATTGCCTGGCTCTTGACCTGGCAGCGGCCATGGAAATGGCACGCAGGCAGAGCCCGGCCATTTCAGAGAACCGCATTGCAATTACTGAAGCCCGCAAGGAAATAAAGGAAATTTTCGGTCTTTTCCATTCACCTCAATTTGAACTGATCTCCTACGGAGGCATGGTTTCCGATGCCCGGGGTGATATTACGGATACCCCGGACTCAAACGAGGATTATGGTCATATGGGGCCTTTTTTCAAGGCGGATATCACTGCTGTGCAGCCGATTTATTCTTTTGGAAAATATGACAATGCCATGGGCGCCGGGAAAAATAATGTGGCCATGAAAAAGGCAGTTTTTCGTGAATCGGTAAATATCCTCGGGTTTGAAGTGGCCAAAGCTTTTCTGGGTGTTGCCGCCGGCAGTGAAGGGGAAAGAATCGGCAGGGAACTGGTTCAGCATTATAGAGAATTACTCGATCGCCTGGAAAAAATGGTTGAGGAACAGGATGGGGATATTGATGCCGGTCATCTGCTGGAAGCAAAAACGATGCTGTTTGAGGTTGAAAAACAGGCGTCCAGACCTGAAGTGGACAGGGAAAAGGCCATGCTCTATCTCCGCGGGTTACTGGGACGGGACCAGGATTTTGCAGTCGAGGTCATACCTGTAGAGGAACCGGGTCTTGATTTGAACAGTAATTTTTTCCCACTCTTTCTTGATTTTTCCCGTCACCATTCACCCCTGTTACAGAGTTACGATTTTGGTCTTGAATCCCTGAAACAGAAAGCGGCTCTGGAAAAGAAGATGAAATATCCTGATCTGTTTGTGGCCATGGGTGCCGGCTACGGTATTGCCCCAAACAGGGACAAACAGACAAATGCATTTATCAACGATGATTATAACTATAAAAAACTGGGTGGAGTCCTGGGGCTGAAATGGGATTTTAATTATCATATCAACAGTTCTAAAGAAGAAAAGGCCCTGCTTGAATATCGAAAAATTGCCGCAAAAAAGAAAGTGGCAATGCTGAAGCTGGAGGGTGGGCTCAGGAAAGCCTATACCGAGGCACGAAACAATAAAAAACTTCTTCTGGCTGTTGAAAAGTCTATAAAATCAGCGAGGACATGGCTCAGGCTTGAAAATGAAAACTTTGACATGGGCATCGGTGATGTAAAACGGCTGGTGAAGGCATACCAGGCCTACTACAAATTAAAGGGAAGTGAAATTGAAACACGTTTCCATTACCTGCTTTCCCTCGCTGAGCTGGCAAAAGGGGCGGGAGACATGGATCTTTTTCTTCTCTGGATACAAAATGGCAAAGTTGCAATACCCTTAAATGAAAAAAATGAAAAATATGAACAAGATGAAAAATAGCAGCACGACGGGCAGTTTTGCCGTGGCAGAACCTTCCGGACCAGCCCTGCAGGTCTGTCGGCTGATCATTGTTTTTCTCCTGGTATGTTCTGCCCATTCACTTCGTGCGGAAATTACTCCCCTGGATGTTATTCGCAGCTCGAATACGCTTGTCCTTGATATTTATGAGGCATCCCCTGAGATTACGCGGAAAGTGCTTGATGATATCACCAGGGTTATGGAAAAAGTAACGGATTTCGAGGAAATTGCAGACAGGGTGGTGCAAAAAACCTGTGTGGGCGGAAGCGGGGATTCATGCGAGCAACTCAAAACTGAATTTATTGCTCTCTTGAAACTCAATGCCACCCGTAAACTCGGTCGGTACCGGGCTGATCGTTTTGATTATCTCGGCCAGGTGGTGGAGGGGCGGACAGCCAGGGTGAAGACCATCGCCTGGTTTCAAGAAGATTCGGTGGAACTCGATTATATTCTTGAAAAAAAAGAGGGTCGCTGGGTTATTGTCAATTATATTGCCGACGGGGTGGATACTGTTCGTAACTACCAGAGCCAGTTCAGTCGGATTATCTCTAAAAAATCGGTCAATTTTCTAATTGGCAGGCTGGAGAAAAAAAACAGGCTCTACCGCAAGGAACGCAGTGAGATCAAAAAGCAACTCTGATTCCGTACAACGCTCAGCCTGGAAAAATTGTCACATCTCCAGGTTGGCTCAGTTTCAAGGGTAATCGGGAAGGCAAGTGTTTGAGTACCTGTTACAACCACTTATGCGGCAACTTTTTTGACCAGGCGTTTACGTAATTGCTCTTCCGCATGCTTCAGCATTTCTTCTGTATCAACATCCTGCCAGAAGCCATCACCGATATCCAGACAGTTCATCAGGTTGTTTTCACAGAGCTGCTGTACACCCTCCGACAGGGAGACATCACCTTTGGCCTTGTAAATGCTTTCAAGAGCCTTCAATAATCCGGATGTGCAGATAAAGAGACCCGTATCCACACAGTTGAAAGTCTCCAGCTCTTTTCCTATTGACCGGATTTGCCCGTCCCGTTCAAAAACCTTGGTGGCGTCGGCCATATCAAATATTGTGTCAAGTTTGTAGTCCACCAGCAAGGTTGCTCCACCGGTGACAGGGGTGTGATGCAGGGCCAGTTCCACGAGACTGCTTTCCATGATATGGTCGGCCATGGTAAGAATAAAATCGCCGTCCAGGTATTCTTTTGCGGCAAGAACGGAAACACCATTTGCCAGGACATAGTTGCGGTTGAAGGCAAATACCAGCTCCATTGTGCCGGTATAATGGTGTTTTACATAACTGTGGATTGTTTCTCCCTCAAAGCCCAGAACTATGACAGCCCTGTGGCAGGCCAGTTCCAGACTTCTGAGGGTTCGAAGAAGAAGGGAAATACCCTGGACCGGCACAAGGGGTTTTTCGACATATCCGGTTTTTGCCAGACGTGAGCCGAGTCCTGCCGCCAGAATAACACCCGTCCGTTTTTTTTCGGTTTGCTGCATGCTGTTTTCCAAGTAGTGTTTCAGCCCCTGCGGACAGACATCTTTTCCAATTCCGTAAGGATTCGAGCACAGTTCTTTCTGTCTGCTCCAAGCATATATTTTGTCAGGAATTTATCGGCCTTTTCCCGGCAGCATCCAGGTTCTTCAAGTATTTTGTCCACATGGGACATGAGCTCGGAAAAAGAACAGGCCAGAAGACCGCCGTTTTCCTCCGGGGCCAGCTTCCATATATATTTTACTGAATTGACTTTTTTACTGTAGATACCAGCAGGAGTGTATCTTCGCCACATAAATTCTTCATCACAGTCGGCAACGGGATAAATATGAATGGTGGGACGGCCTGTAGCATAAAAAAGGTTGGCAATAGACGAAAAATTGGTTATCAGCCCGTCGGCTACCTGCATATCGAGAAAATTATCAGGGGAGTGATTTTTGAATTTAAGCACGATACTGCCGTGATTTTCCGCAAGTTCATTGAGAGTTCTGATGTAGTTTTTCGGATATCTGAAGGAATCATGGAGCCGAAGAATGACATTAGTGTCACGGGCTTTAAGCCTGGAGAGGAGTTTGTGGAACAATTCTGCATCATTGCCCCAGTGGGCGAAGACCTCGCCGTAATGCCAGGTCGGAGCAATGAGAACAGTTTTTTTCCCGACAACATCAAAGGGGTAATACGGTTGGAGGAGTTCCCTGTCCAGGGGAACGCGGAGATCGTCGTGACAGGCCGAACCGGTAATGCAGCAGTTGTGGGGATGAAAGCCGCTGATTTTTGTCCGATGAGCAAAATCCCATTGGCCGAAAGTCTGCCAGCGGAAAAGGTCATTGGGGGCCATGGCTGAACCCCAGCAGCGCCTGATGGACCTATGGAGATGGGCAAATTCATGGAGATCATTGGGCCCCTTCCAGCCGAATCCGTGCCAGAGCATAAAGCCCTTGGGAGACAGTCGCCGAAGAGGTACGCGATTATCCATAACGGTGATGTCAGGAGAGTAACCCGGAATTCCCATGAGGTGGCTGTACAGTCGTCTCTTTACGATTTCCGAGTGCAGGGGGAAAAGTGTTGCGATTCCTTCCCGGAGGTGGAGTTTCGGGTTGTCCATTATGATTTTCAGGGTGATCTCGGGGCGTTTGTCCAGGTATCGGGCAAGACTCCACAGGTCACCGCCGAAGGTGGTTGCCCATATGAGTATTTTCAAGGTTGGACTCCGTAGGTTTTTGGGAAGTTTTTTTATGTATTGCTTTCTTAGTGGGAAACTGCAACAATCTCAACTTAATTCTTTTGGGTTTGGAGTAGGGGGTGAGGAGTTAGGTGTTGGGGGTGAGGGGTTGGAGGTTGATTTGCTGGGGGATGGGAATTGGCAGTAGATTCTGGAAAACAGCCGTTTCAGGCGATGGCGCTGATAGTCGGGAAAATTCTTGCTTCTCTGTCGGAAGCGATTATTCCCATTATCCTGGTTCGTTTTCTGTCCATGGAGGAAGTGGGTATTCTCAGTGGTGTGCTGCTCGTTTATGCTCTTCTGGCACCTGTCTTTGCCACTGCTTTTCCTGATGCCCTCGTTTACTTCCTGCCCACCAGGATGCCTGATGAGCGGCGGGCCATTGCCGTCAAAGTAGCCCTTATCATGTTTCTGATGGGGGTTGTTGCCGGTCTTCTTCTTTTATTTCTCGGGCTTGTTGCTTTTTTCCTGCCGGGATTTCTCGCCGGGATTACGGACAGCGTTGTCGGAGGTGTTTCAGTGATGGGGCCTTCGGGATTAAAGTATCTGCTGGTGCTTGCTCTCTATCCCCTGGGGGATTTTCCGGCACGGATGCTACCCAATCTCCTAATTATTGAAGATCGGGCAAAGACGGCGGCCACTGTGGGGGTTGTCAAATCCCTTCTGGCCGTTTTCGCCATTCTTGTTCCTGTTCTTCTTCACCTGGATCTCTGGGTGATTATCAGCTGCTACAGTATTTCCGGGCTGCTGTATGGCCTGTTCCTGGTTTACTATCTTCTTGTTCTTTTTCCACGGGCAAACGGGAAAAAAACTGTGGTTGATGTCAGCGCGGGTCAGATTGTCAGGTTTGCCGTACCCATGGGGATCACCGAGGCGACGATGCTGCTCTATAACCGGGTAGACCAGTTTCTGGTTGCCCTGGTTTTTGCTGCCTCCCTTGTCGCCCAGTATAAAATAGGGGCCTGGCAGATTCCCTTTGTCACCTCCATAGCCTACTCGGTGGGGTCTGTATATGCCCCCCATTTTCGCACCCTGATGCATGAGGGAAAGGCGGAAGAGGCAATTCGTATCTGGCGTCTTTCTATTGAAAAGGTTGCCCTTATCTCCGTGCCTCTGGGCCTTGTTTTTGTGGTGGGGGCCGAGGAACTGATCGAGCTGCTTTTTACGAAAGAATACCTGGGAGCGGCCATGGTTTTCAGGCTGTACTGTTTTCTTACTGTCGGACGTGTTGCTGCCTTCGGCAATGTGCTGGTTGCCGCCGGCAGACCGGAACTGATTTTCCGTGTGGCTGTTCTCTCCTTTGTCGCCAATATTGTGTTCAGTGTCCCGGCCATGTTTCTTATCGGTCTTGAAGGACCGGCCCTTGGAACCTTGCTGGCATTTATTGTTCATGTGGTTCTGTTTTGCCGATGCATAGCTGAGGCCACCGGGATGAGAGGACAAAATGTTTTTCCCCTGGTCAGTTACTTGAAGACGTTATCGATTGGTTTTGTTGCTGCGCTTTGCGGATTCCTTTTGAAGATGAATCTGGGAGGGAGCGCCGGTCTGCGTTTTGCGGCGATTGCCTTCTGTGTGATCGGCTGTTTTGCCCTGTTCGGGACCTTGAGCGGGCGGATAAAAGGGGAGGACTGGAATTTTATCCTGAGTCTTCCTGGAACGGTATTGAAAAGGCGGGTGGCAAATGGCTAATGTCTCTCTTGTGAGTCTGGTGCCCCGTAGGTTTGAGGACGGTGCCTGGTCGGGAGTTCCCCGGTTTGATTGGGAGCTCCGCAGGGTTTTTCCTGATATTCTTTCCCTGAACACATCATGGAAAAATCGCTTGTATTTGCAGAAACTGGCTTATCAGGCACCCGAAACCATAGTTATAACCGGTAGTGAAACCTCTCTTCTTGTCCCTGAAAGGTTGCGTACTATCGTTGTTCATCATGGTTGTGCCCAGACCCATTTTGATCGTGATCCCCGGTGGCGCAGCAGGAAGAACAGAAAAATCTGCCTGGCCCAGGAACGGATGTATTTAAAAAAGAACCGGTTTTTTGTGGCACCATCCCGATGGACCGCGGAGCAGTTTTCCTGTCATTACCGGGTGGAACAACCACCGGTAATACCGTCATGGGTGGAAAGTATTGATGGTGTTTTACGCCGTGGACGACCGGTTATCCTCGGAGACTGGAGAACCTGGAACAAGGGGAACGGTGAGCTCATAGATAAGCTGAGAAAAAAACTGCATGAATATGAGTTCTGCCACCTGGACTGCAGTTATGAAACCCGAAAAGAGGCCTATCGACGGGCTCATTGTTATCTCTGTCTCAGTTTGAGCGAAGGTGCCAGCTATGCAATGGCCGATGCTGAAGCGGCCCGTCTGCCCGTTGTCACAACTGATGTGGGCAGTTATCTTGAGTACGGTGACAGTGTGGTTATTTCCTGGAAAGAACGGGGAATATTGAACTGGTGAGCAGGGCTCTGCGGCAGGCTCTTGAAATGGAGCGACGGAAGAGTTTTTTTGATACATGGACTTTTGAGAAATGGAAGACTGCCTGGCAGCAATTTGTGGATTATGTGGCCGGGTTGGAAATAATATGAATAAAGTTAATTTGTTAATAAAAGAATTTAAGCTGAATTATGCGGGTGAAGTTGCTCTCTTTACTCACGATGGACAAGAGGGACAACTGTGGGGAAAAACCGATCCCCGGGACAGGATAGAACTCTGGAAGCCCACGGGCAGGAGGTATGACCTTGTTATTGGTGTTGTACCTGGGGGACATGGAAAATTTGACAGGGCAGTTGAGGCGGTTATGGAATCCTGCCACTATTATCTTCATATAGGAGTCCCTCCCTCAGGTGATTATGCGGGGAGAATTGTACTGCGGCATCGATTGGCTTTTGGTGAGGATATGATTGACATCACAGTATACATGGGGGATCTTACCGGGGAACTTATCCGTATTGATGATTATCCCACCGGCGTCCGTCCCCTGGTTGCGGATAGAGATAAAATACACGAGATCCTGCTCAAATTTGAACAGTTGGAAACGGACTATCGTCTCGGTATTGTTCCGGCCATTCTGGACGAAGACATGAAATTATTCCTTTCAGGTCTTCGTTATATGCGACCCGTTCTCCATGGATATGATCACGGATATCCACATTTTTCAAAATACCTTGTGGAGCGTGGCGATCCGTATAACCAGAGAGGAACGGTTGGAGGGTTTGATGAATTTGAACATGATAATTCATCGGTTATTTTCGAAAAACTGCAAAAGGGGAAGAAGCTTCTGGAAGAGATTACAGGACTGCAGGTAAATGAGTATATTCCTCCCTGCAACAGGGCCGGTTTCAGGACCGGCCGGATACTGGAAGAACTCGGCCTGAGGAGATATTTTTCAGAAAAAAGAATTCCTCGTTGTCGGCTGGAAAGAATTGGATCAGATTTTTATGGTCGCACTTCTGATTTTCCGATGGGGGGACAGGCACGGGTCATTACCCTTCATGTTACGTGGGAATATGACCTGATCAGAAAAGGTGATTCAAGCTCTCTAGTTAATTTTCTCTACTATCTTCGACGTTGCCGGAAGAGGAGGAGGGATCTTGCGGAACGTGTGTTTGCTGATCTTGTCCGGGTGATTGAGGCTGGTCTGGTGCCGGAGTGTTGTTGATAAATGACGGATAGAGTCTGTCCACACATTCCGGGCAGAAACCGTGTGTGAGTTGTATTTCGGAATGTTTATCAAGGTAGGATTCAAGATCGTTCCATTTTCCTCCCGTGTCCCGTATTTTTTTACATGAAGAACAGATGGGCAGCAGACCACTGAGGGTCCTGACTTTTTCTGCTTCTCGTTCCAGATCCTGGTTTTTTTTTCTCAACAGCTCTTCTGTCCTGTTGAGTTTCAGGAGCATCGAGAAGAATATTTTTGCGGGAACAGGGAGGATGAGAAGAGGTGCTGCTATACAGATTATGATACCCAGTGTGTCAATATACCCCTGGAAAACAACAAGGGACAGGGAGGTGATGATAACGGACAGCGTTATGACGATAGCTGTTATCAGTACCGAAATTTTGCCGGGACCATATTTTATGAGAATTCCTGTGAACATTCTACACTCTTCTTCCTGCTTCAGTTTTTTAAATTCTCGTCTATTTTCACGTGTTCTGCAAGAAAAGAATGAAAGGCGTTCTGCCAGCTTTTTTCTTCCACCAGCGCTCTTCCTTTTTTCCCCATTTCGTGGCAAAGTTCAGGATTGTTCAGCAGGCGAAGCAGACCGTCAGTAAAACTTTCCACGCTTTTTGCCCTGGTGACCAGGCCGGTTTCCCGGTCGACGATGACCTCTTGAGGGCCGCCTGAATCACTGACGATGGCAGGCAGTCCGGAACCCTGGGCTTCCAGGAGAACGGTTCCGTAGGTGTCGGTGGTGGACGGAAAGACAAAAATATCACAGCTTCGATAGATTTCAGCCAGTTCTTCTCCAACAATAAAGCCTGTAAAAATAATTCCCGGCAGATCGGTTGTCTTTTCCTTCAGTTCGTTGAGATAGGGTCCATCCCCAACGATGACAAGGGAGATGTCTTCACGGGATGGACGGATTTTCCGGTAACTTTCCACCAGGATATCCAGGTCTTTTTCTTTTGAAACCCGCCCGACGTAGAGCAGAATGGTACTGTCCCGCGCGTCCCAGCGTTCCCTCAGTTCCATATTGGCCTTGCCGGGCCTGAAAAAGTCAACATCAATACCCTTGGCAAAGAGGTGGAGTTTTTCTTCGGCAATACCATGTTCAATCAGCTTCTGTCTGTATGCTTCGCTCAGTGTGAAGACCTTGTCCATTCTTCCATAGAAAAAGCGGATTAACTGCCAGGCTGCCTGTTCCATAGTCGGATCACCAGTGAGACGGCCCGTGTAGCCGGGAAGGTCGGTGTGATAAATACCGGAGACCGGGATGGAGAGAAGGTTGGCGATCCACAGGCCCAGCAGCCCGATCGGTCCCGGGCTGGAAATGATCAGTCGTGTATAACCCTGCTGTTCACAGTGGTGGATGAGGTCCAGTATCGGTGGTATGGCCAGGGTCATGGATTCATATTCCGGGAGGGGGAAATGGAAGAGCGGTTTGAAATTAATGAAATCCCCGTCATAATCGGGCTGAACCGGATGACTGGTGATGGCGGTTATGGGAACGGTGCTCTGCCTGGCCAGTTCCGTATATTTCCGGATGATCTGGGCGGCGCCGTTCACATCCACCAGGGTGTCGGTAAACCAGGCCCATTTTTCTGCCTGGTTGGTGGGGGAGTGTTGTAGATTCCAGGTGGTACCTATATTATTCAAGTATTCATTATCATAAAAGAAATGTTTGTATCCCATGATATAGGGGACTGCCGGCAGGATACCCGGTACAATCAGGGAGAGTTTGGCAAAGGCCTCCGGAATATTGCCTGTCTGTATATGGTAAAGCCACTGGCCGAAGGAGTACCTGTAGAGGGTGTTAAAGATGGTGGAAATAAACCTGTAAGTCTCTTCCTGCAGATCACGTGACGGGTTGCGGTTAAACAGCAGGTCCGTGTCCCGCCAGTCCTTCATCAGCTGTTTTATTGTTGATTTAAACGATTCCAATTCTATGGCTGAACCGATGGGTACATCCATGGCCAGGCATTCGCAATCATCCTGCAACTGCTGGTTGAGAAATTTTTTCTGGGCAAAGAGAAAGAGAAGCAGGCGCAGGCGGATGAGTTTCTTGAGGATGTATTTTTTTATAAACGAGGGGCGACGGCCCACTACGGTTTTTGTTTCGCTGACCGAGGCCAGTCGGTTGATTATTTTCCGGGTTCGTGACTGGGGCCTGACTTTTGAGACAACTTTGATCAGTCGGTCATCAAAGGAGCCGGGTTTGCAGTACTGGTCGAGAATGGCATTGATCCAGTTTGACTGGGTGGAATGGCTGAAAGCCAGAGCTGTCATACTCTGACCCCTGCCGCGACTTTTTTTTGCCTTTATACCGTCAAGAAAGGATTGATAATCTGCTGCGTTTTCCACTTCAGTCCAGCAGCGACCCAGGAAAAAGGAGGAGTGATCATCAGAGCCACCGATCCTGCTCTTCTTCCAGGGTTGCCGGCCAACGGGGGTGATATCATGTTTTTCCTGGAGGACATGTAAAAATTCCGGGGTGAGATTCTCAAAAAATTCCTGCTGCATGCGGTTGGCAGTTTCCATCTGCAGTCCATTTATTTCCTCAAAGCAGTCAAAGAGCAGGAGGACCTGTTCCAGATGGTTCAGTGTCAGTTTTCCCCTGTTGCAGTGAAAGGGATGGGGAACTGAGACAAGGGTGTTTTCTTCCCTGAAAAATTCGGCAAACTCCCTTATGTCATGGCGGAGTTTCAGGGCTGCCGTAAACTGCTGTTCGGTGATGTCATAGGCACAGAGATGGATTTCCGCCGGCTCGTGCGGAAAACTGACAGTAAATTCACAGCTTATAAAGGTGTCGTCATATTTTTCTTTCAGTTCAAGACAGCCGTCTATCCGGTTATGGTCGGTGATGGTGACAAAATCCATTCCCAGGGATTTCAGGCGATGATACAGTTCATCCGGCGGAGTATAGCTTTCCCTGGCGCCGAGTTTCCTGAATATCCAATGGATGGGCTGGTCGGAATGGATCGAATGGCAGTGCATGTCAACTTTTGCCACTGGTATGCTCCCCTGTGTTATCTGGTGCCTGTTTATAAATGGCTTTTTTGCCTGATTTCCGCGTCGCTGCGGAAAATCTGATTGTTCAAGGCACCCTACAGTCAAATTGAAGATGTACCTGCCTGGGTATTGTCCGTAATCAGAATTTTACCGGTGGTTGGAAGGTACAGGTTTATAATTGTATAACAGGTGTCTGTAATGAACTATCATCCGTTCAATGGCCTGATCCCAGCTGCCGAATTTTCTGGCGTAATTGTGTCCTCTTTGGGCCCACGGTTCAAGATTACTGCTGCAGGCGTGTTTGATTTTCTCTATAAAATCCTGTTGATCTCCCCCCCTGTACATAAATGGGGAGTAGAGATGTCTCAATCGCAGGCCGGTTTCTCCTCGATCCGGACCAACCACCACGAGTCCGGCGGCCATGGCTTCCAGCACCGCAAAACCAAATGTTTCATACTGGCCGGTTGCAAGAAAAACCTGGTTCCTGTTGAAAAGTTCCGCCAGTTTGCTCCTTGAGGAAATAAAACCCGCAAAATGATACCGGGGATGGCTGATTGCGGCAAACTTTTTCTCATATTGTCCCCTGCCTGCCACGGTAATGGAGATATTCTCGTTCAGGAGAAGTTCCGGGATACTGTTCAGGAGGATATCGATGCTTTTTTCACCATCCAGTCGTGCGGCATAGAGCAGTGCTGTTTTTCCCTGGTTTTGGGTGAACTTTCTTTCTGTATATGTTTCCAGCATCAGCGGGTCACTGCCGAAGGGTGTATATTTTACCCGTCGAATACCATGGGTTTTTAATTTATCTGCGAGCAGAAGCGAGGGAACCAGGGTCGTGTCAAATTTTTTCTGCATGGCAAGAAACAGCTTTTTCCCAATTCCGGCGATGGTCTTTCCTGCGGGAATTTTTTTCCCGGCCAGCCATGGGTCCAGGTAGGTTTCCGGTGAATCAGAGTGGAAAAAGGAGGCGCGGATCATTCTGTTTCGGAAGGGGGAAAAGAGTGTGAAAAATTCGGTCAGGTAGGGGTCTCCCGCCTCAATAACGTCCGGTTTTGCTCTCTGAATGAGCTGAAAAAGCCGGGAATAATCGAGCAGGAACCTGTAACCATCCGGGTCGGAGGTAATCGCCTTGCCACGCAGTTGGACCAGATGTACATTCTGGCCGATTCTCTGTTCCCGGCGGTCGGGGCCGGGGTAGATGAGAATGTAGGAATCGGCAGGGTGTGTCAGGAAATAATTGATTTTCGCCTGGTGATAGGTGCGAATACCGCCGCCGCGTGGCCCGTAGAATGTATTGATATCCAGAAAGATCATCTGTTCCTGTTTTTTTCAAGGAGCCAGGGGAACAGTACCAGGGATGTTACCCAGATACATGCAAGTCCCAGGGAAGCCAGGAGGCCGATTGAGCGTAGTCCGGGATGGTTAGCGAAAACCATGCCGGAATACCCGGTAATGGTGGTGAGGGTACAGACGGAAAGCGGTGTGAACAGTTCACGCTGGCACGTGGGTGTGTCACCTTTGAGCTCCTTCCAGCGCCGGTAATAGTGAACCCCGAATCAACACCCATACCGATGAGAGCGGGAAAAATAACCACGTTGAAAAAGTTGAGTCTGAAATCTGTCAATGCCATGATGCCGGTGGTCATTATCAACCCGGTTACTAGGGGAAGGGAGATGAAAAGACTTTCTTTCAGGGAGCGGACGGAAAGAAAAATCAGCAGGAAAACTCCGGCAAATGAAAAGATAAGTGTCCAGGGACCCTCATCGATTACGGTCCACAGGATTTCAGCGAATACAGGCATTTCTCCCACGGGGCCCTGGACGCTGTCCGGCAGTTTCAAATTATACATTTCCCTGGTGAAGGCCATGGCGTTTTTACCGTTTCCCCTGGAAACATTGGGGTAAATTCCCGCCAGGTAAAACAGTTTGCCATCTTCGTTCTTCGCGGTCAGTGAATTGAGAAGGTTTTTCGGCAGCATATCGAGGTCTGGTCCCTGTTCCGGTAGCTGCCAGTCCCTGATGTCCAGAGCCCAGTCGTGGATAAGGGGATCTTTTATTTTTCTGATCCAGCTGCCCTGGAGCTCCTCCTGGATCTTTCCGATGAGAGCGGCTCGCTGTAGTCTGTCTTTCCGGGTGGGGGCAAAGGTGCGAACCGATGTCACTTTCTGGAAAAAGGAATGTTCCAGTTTCATGCTGGTGTTGACAGCCTGCAGGAGCCGATCCAGATTGGGGATGTCCGGAGCCAGGTAGAGAGCCCCGGGAGACATGTAACGCGTCTTGTAAACCTCTTTATTCCGTTTGTTAAATGTTTCATCCTGGACGATCTGCGGCTTCAGTTTATTGAAATCATAATTGAATTTCAGGTTTTTAACGGAGAGAAAGAGACAGAGGGGAAGAAGTAACGTTGTGATGACGGCTGTTTTGGCAAAGAGTTTTTTTCGGTGATTTTTCGGTGGTGCAAGGGGTTTGACAAGCCCAAACCTGTAAGCGACAAGCATTGTCGGCGGCATCACCGTAACCATGGACAGGAGCATGATGAGAATCGTTCCGCCACCAATAAGGCCGAATTCAGAAAAACCGCGGAAATCAGAGGCGGTAAGGACCAGGAGGGCCAGGCCGGTGGTCAGTCCTGAGGCCATCACGGAAATTCCCGTCGACTTGTATGTAAGGATGAGTGCCTGTTCCGGAGTATATAAACGCAGTTCCTGCTGGAACCGTTTCACGAGATGGATGGAATAGTCTATACCCATGCCGAACAGGACAATCAGGAGAAAGGAGGTGATAATATTCAGGTCACCAAGAACAGGCGGAACCAGGGCAAAGGCCCAGAGCAGCCCTGCTCCGAGAGGGTAGAGTAGCACCGGTAATACGGAAATGGAGCGGAAACTGAGGATAAGAATCAGCACCACAGCGATCATTGTAATTGTACCCGAACGTTTGAGATCAGAGAGAATTACATCATATTCCTTGAGGTTATTGATCTGGGATCCACCAACTCCCGACCATAAGCCTGTGGTAGCGGTGATTTCCCGGCTGATGGTTTCCAGTTTTACAAGCAGGGAGTGGAGATTGGCAATGTTGGAGAAACCCGCCTTTGGACGGATGAAAATACCGATTATTTTACCGTCCGGGCTTTCGTGGTACCGGGTCAGTTTGGAATAGCGGTCGAAGAGTCGCTTGATTTCATCCTCATCTCTATCGGAGACTGCCGCGACACCATTTCCTTCTCCTGAGAGAAGATCAGTGGTAAACGGATTCAGTTCAGCCTTGATGGAAAGGGTATAATCAAGTATTTTTTCAAGATAATTTGTCGATATAAGCAGGTAGCGAAAGTGGTCGATAAAGCTCTTTGGGTAGGTATAGGTTACGCTGCCGACCACATCAATCCGCTCAACTCTTTTGGCTGTTTTCTCTACTGTTTTTATGAGTTTTGCACGGTCGTCACCCTTGATGAGGATGGTGAAAAATCCACCGTCTGAAACAGTTTTTTCCAGTTTTTTTGTCCACATGGCAGCGGGACTTGAGTCCGGCAGGAGACGGATGACATCTGTATTGAGAGCAAGCCTGGAAATGTTGTAAAAAGACGGCAGTGTCGGTAGAAAAGTAATGACAAGCCAGATGAACGGGTGTCGGCAGACAGAACGCGCCAGGGCGTTAAGAAGGTTTTGCAGCTTCATACGCAGTTATAAAGTACCTTATGGTCGCCTGAATCCGTTAACGTTTGATACGCAATGAGAAGAATATTAAAATCACAAAACCGTGACGGACCAGGTAAGACGAAAAAACAAAACCACCAGGCCGATACGAATTCAGGATATGGAAATTTTGGTTGAAGTACTACTACTCAGATGGAGAGAAAAAATCAATGTCTCAAATTGCAACCTGAGTATATGTGAAACCCGGCCTGTCAGAAATTGTAAAAAGGGGGCTGTTAACTTTTCCAATGACTGAGAAAAAAATATCTGTATACCTAAATCCTGCAATTGGCAAGTTTTTCGGAGATGCGAGGCATCAAGGGCGCAGACGTATTAACATACTTCAAGCACTTGATAACGAAGCAGATTCGATGAAATTGCCAATCCCCCAGGGCAAGGGAATAAAGAAAAAACAATCTCACTCTGATAGTGAGTAGTACAGCCCCTGTTGTAATATTATAACTATCTGTTTATACATTATAAATATTTTTTCTTTGTTCCCGAAGTGCAGGATTTGGGGTATAATAATTTCTGGTTACCCTTGAAACTCAGCCAACCTGGTAATGCGGCAATAGTTCAGGCTGGCCTGTGGTTAACAATCATAAAAAACCCATTTCTGAACAGACACCAGATAATATTTTTCCTGATTATCCGGTTTGGACAGGTTCGGTGTAGCCTTTATTTATTATTTCAGGTAATGGTTAATTGGAAAATTGCAGTTCGGGTAGAATTTATTTCGTAATTGAGGGTTCCATTGTTTTGTAGTCAAAGGGGAAAAATGGCTGTGTTGTATGCTCAGCCAGGCTTTAAGGGGGAATGTGTCTGCAGTGAATAGGAGCGTTACAGCATCACTTGGTATCTGTCTGGGGGCTTCGACGATTTCTATCGTCGAGATGGCTGAACAGGACGAAAAGAGAAAGATTGTCAGCAGAACCAGAAAGCCTCATCTCGGTGATGTGCGTGGCACATTGCGGGAAATACTGGCCGGTGTCAGTTCCCTGGAAAAAAAACGAATCTGTGTCACCGGAAGGCAGTTAAGAAATTCAGTTCGGTGCAGTTCCATTTCCGAACCCGAGGCTGTTGAGCTGGCTGTCCGCCATATTCTACCTTCTGGCCATCCTTTCAGGGTGATCATCAGTGGCGGGGGAGAGACCTTCATGGTCTACCATCTCGACGATTTCGGCTGCATTCAGAACATCAAAACGGGCAATAAATGCGCGTCCGGCACGGGAGAATTTTTTCAGCAGCAGTTGCGCAGAATGGATATCAGTATGGAGAGTGTTTCATCCATGGATATTCCGGAAAACCCGTTCAGGGTGTCGGGCCGCTGCTCCGTTTTCTGCAAAAGTGACTGCACCCATGCCCTGAACAAGGGTATTCCGAAAGAATCCGTTGTGGCCGGTCTGACATTAATGATGGCTGACAAGCTGGAAGAACTCTTTAAGGAGTTACCGAGTCGCCATGTGTGCCTGGTCGGCGGATGCAGCGAAAATAAGGGGCTGGTCCACTACCTGAAAAGTCGTGTTGATGAACTGTTCATTCCAGATGAGGCGTCATTTTTTGAGGCTATGGGGGCAGCCTGCTGGGCCCTGGAACATGAAACCCGGCCGTTTTCGGGAATTGAAAAACTTTTCACTGACAATCTTTCCCGTTTTTCCTGTCATAAGCCACTGAAAGAATACAGCCATCTTGTTCATTTCAAAGCCAGGCCCCATGGCAGGGCACGGGCCGGTGACAAAACGATTCTCGGCCTTGACGTGGGATCGACAACGACCAAGGGTGTGATTCTCCGCTGTTCAGACAGGAAGATTCTCGCATCTTCCTACCAGCGGACAAACGGTGACCCCATCTGTGCTTCAAGAAATGTTTACAAGGCCCTGGCGGAACAACTGGAGGCTGCGGTCGTTATAGACGCCCTGGGAATTACCGGGTCAGGAAGACAGATTGCCGGGTTGCATGGTTCCGCTACGGCCGTTATCAACGAGATCACCGCCCACGCGACTGCTGCGGCATTTTTTGATCCGGAAGTGGATACCATCCTGGAAATCGGGGGACAGGATGCCAAATATACCTATCTGACAAATGGTGTTCCAAACGATTATGCCATGAATGAGGCCTGCAGTGCCGGAACCGGTTCTTTTCTGGAAGAGTCGGCAAAGGAGAGCCTGGGGCTTGATGTTAAAGAGATTGGTGATGCGGCCTGTCGTGCGGAAAATCCGCCAGATTTTAATGACCAGTGCGCTGCTTTTATCGGTTCAGATATTAAAAACGCGGTCCAGCAGAATATCAATATGGAGGATATAGTGGCTGGACTGGTTTACTCGGTCTGCATGAACTATATAAATCGTGTGAAGGGAAATCGACCCGTGGGCAGGAAGGTTTTTGTCCAGGGTGGTGTCTGTTATAACCGTGCTGTTCCCGTTGCCATGGCGGCCCTGACCGGCAGGGAAATTATTGTGCCCCCTGACCCCGGTCTGATGGGGGCCTTTGGCGTTGCCCTTGAGGTTGAGAAGCGGATAGAGCAGGGATTACTCGAAAAGGGCAGTTTTGATCTTGAGCACCTGGCAGATCTTCCCGTTCGTTACGGGAAAAGCTTTATCTGTGGTGGCGGCAGGGAGAAGTGTGACCGGAAGTGCGAGATCGCCATGATCGAAGTGGGTACGCGGAAACTACCTTTCGGAGGGATCTGTAACCGGTATGATAATCTGGCAATCGGTAAAAAGGGGGATGATTCTGTTTTTGACCTGGTGGCCCGGCGCCAGGAACTGGTATTCGGCGGAGAAAATGAAGAGAATGGCAATCGATCAAAGGTGCGGATGAACAGATCCTTCCTGGTGAATACCTATTTCCCCTTTTACAGGACTTATTTTGATCACCTGGGGTTTGACCTGGTTCTGCCCGATCGGGTTGATCCGGAAGGGGTGAGCAGAAAAAAATCATCCTTTTGTTATCCTGTAGAAATTGCGCACGGTTTTGTAAATGAAATGCTGAAGATCAAGGCAGATTACACCTTCCTGCCCCATCTCAAGGGTATCCCGTCCGGGGAAGGTGATGTTTCATGCACCTGTGTTTTTGTTCAAGGTGAACCATACTATCTGAAATCCACCTTCGGGGAGCTGGATTCGTCCCGTACCCTCAGTCCGGTGATTGATTTTTCGCATAGTTTCAGCCGTAACCGGAAAAATTTTGCAAAAATTGCCCGGCAGCTGGGATGTTCCGGCAGGGAGGGCAGGCAGGCATTTGAGGCGGCCTACAAGGCCCAGCAGCAGAACCGGATAGCAATGAAGGTTATGGGAGAGCAGTTTCTGGCGGAACTGGAGAAGAATCCGGAAGATATCGGTATTGTCCTTTTCGGCAGGCCCTATAACAGTTTTGTGCCGGAGGCAAATAAGGGAATTACTTTGAAATTTGCCTCGAGGAATGTGCGGATTATACCCTTTGATATGCTCCCCTATGGTGAAGAAGGGCTTGGAGAAGAAAGCAACATGTACTGGGCCATGGGAAACATGCTGATGAAATGTGCCCGCTTTGTGCGGTCCCATCCCCAGCTTTTCGGCACTTATATCACTAACTTTTCCTGCGGACCGGACTCTTTTGTCGTCACCTATTTCCGCGATATCATGGCTCAGAAACCGAGCCTTACCCTGGAGCTGGACAGTCACACCGCGGATGCGGGAATAGAGACCAGAATTGAAGCCTTTCTGGATATTGTTGCCTCGTATCGTGTGCTGCAGCAGAAAAAGAAGAAAAAAAGGAAAAAAGAGGGTTCTGTTCCGGCCATAATGGAATTTCACGGGGATATGGCCTGTATGCACCGGTCGAACGGGGAAGTGGTCCCCCTGACCGACAGGAGGGTGCGCGTGGTTCTGCCCGCCATGAGCAGGTATGGCTCTCCCCTTTTCGCTGCCACTTTTTCACGGGCCGGTATTCGGGCCATGGCCCTGGATCCGGCGGATGAAGAGGTGTTGAAGCTCGGACGGGGAAACTCAAGCTGTAAGGAGTGTCTGCCCCTGCAGACGACCGTCGGTTCTATTCTCAATTATCTTGAGAACGACCGGCCGGAAGGGGAACTGACTGTCTATTTTATGCCCAGTGCGCCGGGGCCATGTCGTTTTGGCCAGTATAATGTGTATACAAAACGGGTTATCAGTCAACATAAATTTGAAGATGTTGCTGTTTTTTCACCCACTTCAAAAAACTGCTACGGTGGCATGGGGACCGACTTTTCCATTGCAGCCTGGCGGAGTGTGGTCATTGGTGATCTTTTCGATGAGATGTGGGCAACCCTGTTGACCGCAGCCGTAAACAGGGAGGAGGCACTGGAAGTCCTTGACAGAAATTTTTCGGCGATAAAAAATTGTATTGGTGGTGAGTGGCGGGAATTGGCCGGGCAGCTGAAACGGACTGCCGGGGAACTTTCAGAAATCAAACTTGTTCAGCCGTACGAAGCCATCCCCAAAATTTCCCTGGTGGGAGAAATCTATGTCCGCCACGATCCCATATCTCTTCAACAACTCATAGAAAAAATGGCGGCCCGTGGGTTTATTGTCCGGACCGCTCAGAACAGTGAGTGGGTGAAGTACCTCGACTGGCTGATTAAAAAGGGGATTATGGGCGAACGTTCTCTTTCCTTCTGGTTTGGCCATCTTACCAAGGAAAAGGCTGATGCCAGAATTAGAAAACTGCTGGCTCCCAGTGGGCTTTTTCACGTGGGTGATATGCGGGTAAGCCATGTGGTCAAGGCAGGGGAGAAGTATATATCACCCCAGTTACGGGGAGAGGTTATTCTGACTGTCGGTTCCGCGTTTCACGATATGCTCAACCCTGCCTGTGGTATCATATCCATAGGGCCTTTCGGCTGTATGCCGGTTCGTGTCGCGGAGGCCATACTGAATGAAAAATTCAACGTGGGTGAGAAGAAAACACAATTGAACGGCCATGCATTTCTGCAACTGCCTGCCGATGATGAACGTAAATTCCCCTTCCTTGCCATTGAAACCGATGGCAATCCCTTTCCCCAGATTATTGAGGCCCGCCTGGAGGCCTTTTGCCTGCAGGCAGAGCGGGTGCACAAGGAGATGCTGTCGGGTCAATGATTACCTGAATCCTGCGCTTCGGGAATAAAGAAAAAATATTTAACTTGCCAATTGCAGGATTTAGGGATCATATTTTTCTGTTCCCGATGCTCATCCGGAAATTCTGCCTGAATGACCTTCGTCATCGATCAGGTTTCTTTTGCACTTTCTCCCTTTCTGCGGGCTCTCAGTAATTCAACAAAGGCTTCCAGCCTGGTCGTAATATGGGTATCTCCTATGGAATCATAGGAAATTGACGCTATGGGAATGTTGTTGTGGTTGGCACGTATCTTCGGAAAAAGAGCATCGGAGGTGAGGCCGACCATGCAGTTATGGCACATTACACTGAGAATACCGTCTGCACCCATTTTGATGAAGTCCAGAGTCTTACCGAGGTTCTGGGCAAGGTAACCATCGGACTGGTTGTTGCAGTAGAGGGAGGTCTCACGGAACCAGTCGAGTCCCGTGCCGTCAAAACTGATTTCCGGGTTGTCGGGAAAGAGCCTGCGGATACGGGCCGCCTCCCTGAGCTGAACGGCCGACTGGACAGTTCGTTTGAGGGCTGTGCCAAATCTTCTGCTGTAGAAATCCTGGATGGGATCCGTCCAGGCATCATAGAGCTGACCGTCCAGCATGAAAGGCGGTGCGAGTACCTGGCAACCGAGCTCTTCCAGTCTGTCATACAGTCCCTGGTTGGCCAATGGGTTGACGCGGGTATAGATATCGCCGACGATACCGACTTTAAATCGTTTCTTGCTGGTGCTCAGATCCACCGGTACGGCTTTCATGATGGAAATACCTTTTTTGATATTTTCGTAAACTGAACCTTCCCGTACCCCTGTCCTAATCCAGTGCAGTGCCTGTTCCTTGGCCTTCGCAAGATCATCTTTTTCCCGTGCATAAGGGTGAAGGGCCACGCTCCAGCGCCAGAAGTAATCACAGGCAACAATTCCCCGCCACAACTCCATCAGGTCGGACAGAGACATGACTCCGGGCAGCTCAGACCCATACGGGTTCCACAGGAGCAGCTCATGGGCACCAAGGTCCGTGAGAACACGGGAAAAAGCGTGAGCATAGTGGGCAAGCAGGCAGGGACCTTTGGCCGAGGTGATAAAGAATCCTTTTCTGTCCTGGGGTAGAGAGTCGTCCAGGGCCCATTTCACCAGGTCCCCAAGGATCATGGCATAGGGGCTGCATTCTCCTCCATCGCAATACTGTTCTCCAAGGATACGGGTTTCTTCAGTGGCCGGCTCCATCATGATCACGGACATTTCCGCCCGCTCCAGGGCTCCCGCAAAGGCATGGACATGATCTGCAAAATAAGGCATGGCGATGGTTCGGCCCTTGAGACGTTCAGGACAGCGGAGGGGAATATTTTGTTTTTTTATCCGGCGATCGGTTTTCCGGGAACTGGTTGAGAAAATTGCATCAGCGAAAGCTTCCAGACGGGTTTCAAGTCCCGCCTCTCCACTGTGTCCATCCAGCTCTATCTGCAGGGAAAGACGGTCCCCAAGGACCTGGCGCAGGCTTTTGGCAATGAAGGCGTCCGGTCCGCAGCCGTAATAGGAGAGAAAGAGGGGGTAGGCATCGGTAACAGACTTGATGGCTGCCGCTGCCCGGATATGTTCCGTACCTGTTCGCCACTGCATATGACTGAGTTCAGGGGGGACAGTGCTGTTTGCCAGAATAGTATCATAAGGTACCGGGGTCAATCCCAGCCGTTCAAGTCTGCGGCTGATCTGAATATTGAGGACCGGGTCATACAGGGTGTAGGATCGGCCGAAGAGAACAACAACCGGTTTTTCCGGTGTTGTGTTCTTAAGAGTTTCCAGGCCGAGTTGTGCAGACTGCTCTTTGATGGCCTGCAGACTGGTTTTCCCTTTTCGGAAAGCTGAACGGATTTGGCTTCTGGAGAAATTACCCAGTGGTTTTAATGCCTTGTGAAGGGATTGAACTGCAAGTTTTTCCCGTTCCGGATTCATGGGAATGGAGGGATGAAGCAGGGGAAGCCGGTGTTTATTCACCTTTTTTTCAAAAGTTGCCCTGATGACTGAACCGAGCTGCAGGGAATAGATGCAGTTAATCAGCCGTTTGGCCACAGGATCCTCAAGGTTGGGATCCTGTTCCATTTCCCCGAAGACCGGAATAAAAAGTGCTCTTGCTCCTTTTTGCAGGATCATATCAACATGGGAGAGGGCAATTTTCACAGGCAAACACTGTTCCGCCCGACTCAGGGTGACGCCATGCTGAACAGAAGATGGAGTGCTCGGGGGAGAAAGGGCGATTTTCAGTCCCAGTTCGTCAAAAAATGTCTTGAGAAAAGGGAACATGTCCCATGTCTGGTGGGCCCGGGGAATTCCAATGGTTTGCGAACAGAGAGGTGTGTTTTTTTCGTCAAGTCCCCAGAGCTGAATTCGTTTGTCCAGCAGGTTACGGGGTCGGCAAATTTCTGTTGTGCTGTCGGACGGTTCGTTATCCTTCCCACTCCAACGACCGCAACCGTCCCCTGTATAAAATTTCAGATCGTCAAATTCCAGTTGCCTGACAGAGCAGCTCCCCCCACACCCTTTGCAGGTGAACAGACGGCTTTTCTTGAGATTTTGAGGAATGGCAAGGTTGAAGAGATCATGTTCTTTTTCGGGAAGAGTCGAACGACCGGCAACAAGGGCCGCTCCAATGGCTCCGCTGAACGGTCCCCATGGTGAAGCTGTGACTTTTTTCCCCGTGAGACGTTCAAGTTCTTGTGTGATTACGTGGGAACGGGATACACCACCTGCAAAAACGATATGGCTGCCTGTTTTCCTGTGACCTACAACCTTTTCAATATAATTGCGGGCCACAGCATGGAGGAGACCCCTGCTTAATTCTTCTATCGACACACCCTGCTGCATTCTGGCAACGAGGTCGGAATCGATGAAGACAGTACATCGATCCTGAAGGTCGGCGGCACGATCTGTCATGGAAGCCATATGATCCAGCTCCTTCACATCCAGTCCCAGCCTTTTTGATTCTTCGAGAAGGAGCGACCCGGTACCGGCTGAACAGGCAGTGTTCAGGGCAAATTCCTTGATCTGATTTCCTTCGAAACGGACAAACTTGGCATCCTGACCTCCAATTTCAAATAGAGTGTCAACCTCCGGATTCAGCATGCGCATGGCCGTTGTATGGGCCGTTATCTCGTTCACCGAGATATCAGCGTGCAGCAATCTGGCTGCCAGTTTTCGACCGGAACCTGTGACGCCGACAGTGCTGACTTTTCTGTCTGCAAATGCCGGACTTTTCCGGAGTTCGGCCAGGGCGTGAGCCAGGGCTTTCAGGGGTTGTCCCCTGGTAAAAGCGTAATATTCATCAAGAATGCTTTCATTGGAAACAATTGCCCATTTAATGCTGACACTGCCCAGGTCAAAACCTAAATCGACCGTTTGACCCGTCCGGGTGGAAGAAGGTCGGGAAGGAGACAGTATGACATTTGGGCCGGTAGTGAAGGAGCCGGGACTACAGGATGGTGTTTCAGCCGGGGTCAGCCTGGCAAGGAGTTCTCGTATTGTTTTCGGTGAATTTTCTGTTTCTTCCTTCCTGGCCCGCAAGGCTGCGCCGATGGCTCCCAGTAAACGATGGTCGGGCGGCACAATCAACTGGTCTTTGTGTAAATTCAAGACTGTGAGCAGGGCCCGGCACATTCCACGATTGGCGGCCACACCACCGGTAAAAAAAAGGGGAGGATGGATTGTCCTGCCATGAATCAGGGTGCCGATGATATTTCGTACGGCACTTTCACAGAGACCGAGGGCCAGTTCGTCACTCCTGGTTCCGGACTGCTGGTGGTGGATGATATCTGTTTTTGAAAAGACAACACAGCGGCCGGCCACATGGGCAGCCTTCTTGGCTTTCTGGGCTAATTCTCCAAGTTCGGCAACTGATATGCCGAGTCGGGATGCCTGGCCGTCAAAAAAAGTACCGGTACCGGCTGCACACAGGCTGTTCATGGAATGGTCCAGGACCTCCACTATCTGATTTTGCCGTTTCAGGGTTATGAACTTGGAATCCTGACCACCGATTTCAAGCAGGGAACAGACAGTATTTTCAGGCAGCAGGGGGGCGGTACCCATGGCGTGGGCAGTTATTTCATTCACACTGACTGTCTGGAGAGTTTCGGCAATAAGAGTTCGTCCTGACCCGGTGATACATACACCTGCCAATGAACAGTCAGGATGTTTTTCGTCAAACTCCAGAAGGGCCTTTTTCAGTGCCCGGTTTGTCTGGCCACGGGTGAGTACAACAGTTTTTGCCACAGTTCTGCCCAACTGGTCAATTATTGCCGCGTCCAGGCTGATTGAGCCTGCGTCCACCCCAAGGTACATTTTCGTCATTTTCGATATGTCATTTGCAGTTTTAAAAGTGTTGTCATAATTTCCCCGGCTGTGTTTCTGGAGGCAAACTGCAGAGGGATCTCCGATATGTCTATTTCCCGCCGTGTCAGATAAAACAGCATTTCCAGTTTATAACCGAAATCCTTTGAGATGAAACGGTCAAAATCAAGTTGGTGGCAGGCGGGGCCGGTTCGTTTCGCTCTCAGTCCTATAGTGGGGTTGGTGATTCTGAAATTTGATTTTTATATCTTTATAAAAAATTTACTATTGAAACTCTGATAATATGCTATCCTGTTGTTAATAAAAAAAATCGCAGTGGGGAAGGTTATTGATGGTTGTTTTGGGCCCGGATCGCAACCTGCGCGGGGCAAAAACAGGTACAATACAGGAAGTAGTTCATTTTTTTTGGAAGATAAAGTGGAGTGGCAGATAAATGCCTTTTGAGCTCAGTGTAATACTCACTTTTCTGGTGTCTTTCTTTTCAGCACTGTTTGTTTTGCCTAATTTATCAATTATTGCCAAACGGATAGGTCTTGTTGATGTGCCCAATGAGAGGAAGATGCACCATGTACCGCAACCGTTGGTCGGTGGTATCGGTATAATAATTTCGGCGACATTCAGCTCCCTGGTTTTTGTTCCCCTTGGAGGAATGAGAGGGTATTTTTCCGGGCTTGCCCTGCTGCTTCTAGTTGGATTTTTTGATGATTTCCTTGAACTTGGACATCGGAAAAAATTCCTTGCCCAGATTGCAGCAACAAGTCTGCTGATTTATCTCAGTAAGGTTCAACTTCACACTTTTGGCGATTTGCTCGGTCTCGGGGAAATTGTGGTTCCAGCTGTTTCCTGGATTATCTGGACCGTTACTGTTTTCTGTGTTGTGGGGGTAACCAATGCAGTTAATATGATAGACGGACTTGACGGGCTCGCTGGGGGATTTGCCTTTATCGCGTTTATTGCATTTGCCGTGCTGGCCTCCCTGTCGTCAGACAATACCCTGATGCTGCTGAATCTGGCACTCGCCGGGGCTGTTCTTGGCTTCCTGAAATTCAACTGGGCACCGTCAGAATTATTCATGGGTGATGCGGGTAGCCTCTGTCTGGGGTTCTCCCTGTCATTCATGGCCATCGCGCTCACCCAGGGTGAAGCTTCATCCATTTCACCGATAATTGTTCTACTTGTGTTGGCCGTTCCGATTGCTGACACTCTGACGGTTATGTTAAAAAGGATTTTTGATCGTAAAAGCCCCTTCAAGCCTGATAAAACTCATTTTCACCATATTCTGGTAAAACATGGCTGCAGTGAAAAACAGGCCGTCAAGATACTTCTGGCACTGGTAATCACCCTTTCGGGGATGGGTATTCTTGGGACCATTCTGAAATTACCGGAACCTGTTCTTTTTGGGATTTTTCTTTTTTATTTCCTCTGTAATTTTCTGGCTGACAGTTTTGCTGAAAGAATTGTTTCTCTGATCAAGGCCTTTCAGAGAAAGGAAAAACCGCAGAACTGTCCGGCGATTGTTCATTCTTTTTTGAAAAGATTGAAAGCAAACCGTTTTTTCAGGGGAGCGGACAGGTATGAAGTTGAGATGGCCATAACCTGCTCAAGCTATTCTTCAAAATTTGCACTTGAGGGCACTATGCTGAATATTTCCAGAACAGGATTTCTGGCAAATATTGATAAACTTGGGTTTGTCTGCAGAGAGTGTGTGGTGACAATTTCTTTTCCGGGAACGGCGGAAAAACAGTTGATTGATATCCCCGTGGAGCATTTGTGGATGTCCCGTCGAGGCGCAAAACAGTACCATGGTTTTAAATTTTGTGAATTGGAGGAGAATCAGGCGCTTATTTTGTATGAATTTATCGACAAGATGGAAAAAACCGTTCCGAAAAACACCAGTAAACCGAACTGATCGTGCCTGTTTTCCGGAAAAATGTTTTTCGGAAAACAGGACATGAAGATAACAGGAAAGGGTTGACTTTTAAAAGAGTCGTAAATACAGTAAGATGAGTTTTCCTGGGAAATGAGTTAGCTTTTGGCTTACTATTTGCATAAATACTTTATAAAGATTTACCGGAAGCGAAGAGTCGGAAGTGTTGTTCCGATTTATTTTAAAGGAGGGCCAGATGAAGAGATTTTTGATTCCGATAATTTCAACCGTATTGTTCTGTACCGTGGCATTTGCAGAATGGCAGGTTGATTTTGAAGATAATTTTTTTAATAAAGGGATTGATCAGGCGGTAATAGATGCATTGAAGGAAGGTGCTGAGCCTGACGCCATAGTAGAAAAGGGATTGGCCCTTGAAGGGTTGAATCCTCAAAATTTAGTTGTTGCACTTTATTGTGCGGGAGTCAAGGGACAGGATGTGAGAGAGGCGGCTACGAATCATGATATTTCAGAAATGATTATAACTGCCGGCTACAAGAAAAGTGTTGCCGAGTGTGGAGATGCCGTAGCTGACAGTCAGGCTTATACCCCTGTGACTTCAGGTTTTTCCGGTGGTAAGTCAGCCGGAGGCGGGGGGGATCTTTCGCCAGTCCATCTACTTTCAATTGATCTTTTCAATCTCTTGAATCCATGACGGTTTTATGAATTTGTTTTAAGTCATCTTATTGAAAATACTACTAGTATATTCATACGGTTGATCTAAAAAAAATCACTTGCCGATTAAGAGATATTCATCTGCAATACATCCCAGCTCTTCTTGAACTCATTGAATGCTCACGGATTCAGGATCCGGAAAAAAGTTAATAGATTGATCAGCCTTGCGCCGGTCAATCTATTTGTGTATATAACTATAAGAAGTTATTGATTTTTAGGAATAGTATCTCTTATCAAGTTATATTCTGGAGGGCAGGATGAATATCAGAATGAAAGTGTTGGCCCTCGCGATTGTCTTTGCTATCAATTTATGCTGGCAGAATGGCTTCGCAGCAGGTGAAGTTGTTGTATCCCCCATGAATGTATCTGATGTGCCCATGGGGCAGAGCAAAACAGGGGAAGTCAGTCTTCTTCCTGAAGATGTGGGAGACGTAAGTGATGAAGATCTTTTCGGTATGGAAGGAGGTTATTTTCATCCTTATGTCTCAATTTCTTTTGATTATACAGACAATCTGTATAATCTCGATGACAGTTTTGAAGATGGTGGTGTTGAAAATCTGTTAACCACCGTATCACCCGGGATATGGTTTGCTCTTCCCCGGAAAAAAATAATTCCTGTCACCATTAATCCCAATAACAGTTCTCCCGGTGGTCTACAGTTGCAGTTTAAGGATTACGAGGGGACTGACCGTTTCCAGGCATATGCCCTGGGAGGATTTGATTTCAAGTATTACACGGAAGATTCCGACCTGAATAAAACTGATGGTTTGCTGGAGGGTATGGGGCGGTATAATATGCGGGGTGGCCTGTCGTTGCAGCTCGTGGATCGTTATACACATGGCGAGGACAGACTGGAGGCGGGGTCGTCAACCCGGAACCAGGTTCGTCAGTTTGATTCAAATTTTCTGATGGCTACCGCGGACTGGGATATCACTGAAAAATTAAGGGTAAAGGCGGATTACCTTAATTTTGCGCTCTGGTATGATGATGAGATTAATCAGTTTCTTGATAGAGTTGATAACGGTTTTGATCTCTATGGCTATTTTAACTACAGTCTTCTGACATCTTTCTTTCTTGAGTATAAGTTTATTGATGTGGCTTATGATCAATCCACTCAGATAGATAACAATTCACATTTTATCTATGGTGGTATCAAATGGGACACGACGGAAAAAGTGGCCATGCTTTTCAAAGTCGGGTATCAGAATAAGAAATTTGATGACGATTCAATTGGTCAGGAAGATTTTGATGGTATTGCCTTTGATCTTCAGTTCACTTATCGTTATTCTGAAAAGACAACCATGTCTCTTGATATGTACAGAACAAATGAGGAGACAGATAACTTTCAGGCCAGTGATAAAACCGTTATCGGTTCGGTTTTCGGATATAAGCAGAAATTTACAGACCGTTTAAGCGGCAGTTTTGATTTTACATATGAAGATTCCGATTATTCAAACCTGCACACCGTTACGGCTGAAGACCGCGATGACTGGACCATAGATCTGCGACCGGCTGGTCAGTATCTTTTCCGGGACTGGTTGATGTTTGAGCTGGCTTACCAGTATGAACGTAGAGAATCGACTGATGATTTTTTTGACTATGATTCCAATTCGGTTATTTTTACGATTAATCTGGCATTATAAGACGTTATTTTTGTTTTAAATAAGTAAAAGTTGCCCCGTACCGTCGGTATATTATATACTCACTGTACGGGGTTTTTTATTTATCACCTGAATCCTGCAATTGGCAAGTTCAGAGTATGCCCGCTTTTCTCATCAGTTCAGGTGGCGTCAGCTTCAAACTGTTGATAACAAAGTAGATTGGGTAGATTTGTTGAATTACAGGGTTCAGCCGAAAGGTTTGGGGAAAGGAAGGATAATTATGAAACGAGCGATTACTTTAATGATTCTGGTTTTCATCTTCTCTTCAGGAATCGCCGGATCAGTTCTGGCTGATGATTATCGTACCGGGCCCGGTGATGTCCTCAAAATCATAGTATATGACAATGATGATCTGACGGCGAAAGTCCGTATCTCTGATGCGGGAACAATAGTCATGCCCCTTCTTGGCCGGATCGATATCAATAAGTTGACAATTGATCAGATTACGGAAAAAATCACCCGTCTTCTTGCCGATGGATATCTTGTCAATCCACAGGTGAATGTCTTTGTAGAGGAATACAGATCCAAAAAAGTTGTAGTTCTGGGAAATGTAAGGAGGCCCGGGATAACGGAATTGACGGGACCGATTACTTTTCTGGAATTGATTTCCCGTTCGGGCGGCCTTGAAAAGGATGCCGGGGATACTGCAACCATCCAGCGAAAAGAGGATGGCGGGGAGAAGGTCATTGTCATTGATTTGAGGGCTCTTATAGAAAGGGGAGATCTTTCTCAGAATATAGTGATACAGGATGGAGATACGGTTTTTGTTTCAAAGGCCGGTATGTGTTTTATTACCGGTGAAGTCAATTCTCCCGGAACCTATCCATGCGGGGATAAGGGTACTGTGCTGAAACTGGTTGCCCTGTCAGGAGGTTTTACCGGTAAGGCTTCAAAATCAGGTATAAATATTGTCCGAATAATAAACAATAAAAAAACAGTCATTGAGGATGTGGACTTGAGTACACCTCTTGTGGACAACGACGTGGTTGTTGTTCCGGAAAGCTTTTTTTGATTTATGCTCCTTAAATTCAAGGTTCATCTCAATGCAGCAGGAAAGAAGATTATATGGAGAACTCGCCATACTGGGAAATGATAGACGATGGAGATGATGGGGGAATTGATTTCAAGACATATATCGGCATCATCAGGAAGAGGTGGGGTCTTATTCTTTCCGTGGTGTGTTTTGTCCTGCTTGTAACAATAGTGGTTACATACACGACTACTCCCATATATACATCTTCATCGCAGGTTTTGATTGAGAGAAATTATGGGAAATCGGCACTTGAATCAAATTATTATCGATACGAACCTGATTTTCTTGATACTCAGTCGGAGATTATAAAAAGTGAAAATGTTGCGCTGAAGGTGGTCAGGCATCTTCAGCTTGCAACAAAATATCAGCACTATTTTTTCAATCAGTCCACTGACGAACAATCTTTCATCGGCATTGTAAAAAAGAAAATTACCGATCTTGTACAAATGGGTATCTCCCTTGTTTCCGGAAACGGCAGGGAGCAGAATAAGGGAGACCGTTCCGGTGGAATCATTCCTGTTGAGCCGAAAAGTGATGAGGAAATCATAGCTTCAATTATCAGGTCCGGGCTCAGTGTTACTCCTTTAAAAAATACAAAAATTGTGACCATCTCCTTTCGTTCGAGGAATCCTGCCATCGCGAAGATCGTGGTCGATGCGGTGGTGAAAGCGTATATGGATGAGATGCTTGATATTAAATTGAGCACCAGCAGTTATTCACTGAAATGGATGACTGAGAAGGCGGCGGAAGAGCGGGACAAACTGGAACGGTCTGAACGGCAGCTCCAGAAATTCATGCGGGAGAATGATCTTGTTACCGTTGAGAACCGGTTGACCATCCTCCCCAGAAACTTTCTGAATTCGGCAGCCAGCTTTCGAAAGCGGAGACGGAAAAAAATGAACTGCAGGATCTTCTCGAGCAGATTGGATCCGCCGGCAATGACATTGAACAGCTGGAAAAGATTCCCCAGTTTGCCCAGGATACTGTTCTGAAAAATATTCGTGAGCGAATCTACAAGGCCAATCAGAATATCCAGGAGCTTTCAAAAAAATATGGCAGAAAGCATCCGGTAATGATACGGGCTCGGGATGAATTGAGGATTCTGAAGCAGGAAAAACGATTTGAAATTGACCGTGTGGTCTCAACGATAAAAAATTCCTATGAACTTGCAGTGTCCAAGGAGAAAAGTTTAAAGAAGCTCCTGGAAACGACCAAACGTGAAATGTTGAATCTGAATGAGAAATTCATGCAGTATTCCATCATGAAACGTGATGTGGACAGCAATCGTGTTCTCTATGATACTCTGCAGACAAGTATAAAGAAACAGGGAGTAACGGAACAGTCCCAGAGTGTAAATATCTGGGTTATAAAAAAAGCAGCTCTTCCGGTGGTTCCGTCTAAACCGAATAAGAAATATAATTTAATTGTCGGTCTTATAATTGGAATCTGTGGAGGACTCTGTCTGGCCTTTTTTGTGGATTATCTGGACAATACTATCAACAGTGTCAGGCAGATTGAAGATAAGTTCGGTCTGACGGTCCTGGGTTCTATTGAAGAGTTGAAAGGCAAAGATAAAAACATAGACACGTATATTCTCTACAATCCCCTTTCTCCCATTGCGGAAAGCTATCGTCTGATACGTTCCGCCCTGCTTCTGTCAAAGGCGGATCATCCACCGAGGGTGGTATTGATAACCAGTATGAATAAATCCGAGGGAAAAACCGCCACTGTAACTAACCTTGCAAGAATGCTCGCAAAAGATAAGAAAAATGTGCTGGTCATTGACTGTGATCTCAGGCGGCCGAGAATGCATTCTCTTCTCGGAATGCCCAATGACCTTGGGTTGAGTTCATATCTTACTGGAAATACGGATGAATGTCCCCTTCTGCAGATCAAGGATGAGGGGTATTGCCTGATTCCTGCAGGGCCCGTTCCCCCTGACCCTTCTGAATTGCTTGGTTCACGGAAAATGAAGAAACTCCTTGAGATGATGGCTGAAAAATATGATTTTCTGCTCCTTGATTCTCCTCCAGTTGGTGCAGTAACCGACAGCCTTACTCTCAGTCAGTATGTTGATGGCTCTATTCTGGTAGTCAAAGCGGGCAGTACAACTCTGGAAATGTTTGAGAGTGGCGTAAAGAAGATGCGTGATATCAATTCACACATTCTCGGAGTCGTGCTCAACGGGTTGAAAATGGAAGAGAAAGATTCGTATCAGTATGGTTATTCCAGCTACTATGCATCCGACGATGACTGATACGGGGTTGTCCTCCCCGAGGTTACAGGTATGAAACGTAACAGGTCACAGGGTACCGAATCTTTCCGCGATCAGCCCGGTTTACGTATGACCAATACGCTGCACCGGGCTACTTGCGAAAATCTCCGGCACCCTGTAACCTGTTACAAATACAATGATTAATACAACGAAGTTGCCTGCCCTGTGATCAGTTACTATGAAACGGATATCATCTGCACTCTTTCTCTTTTCACTTGTTTTTGCTCCGCTGGCTTTTGGAACCGTTGAAGCATGGTCTCTTTCAGTTGTTGAGATCACTACAGCCGCAGCATTTATTCTGTTTTATCTTTCCGCCTGGTTTCATAAAGATTCGACACTGAAAGTTCCAGGAACCCTGCCGCTTGTGCTGCTGCTGGGGGTTATCGGATTTCAGCTCCTGCCATTGCCGGTATCTGTTGTTCAAGTCCTTTCTCCGGAAACATATGCAGTGTATTCGCCTCTTTTCCAGATCGAGCATGGACGGAACTGGCTCCCTCTTTCCGTCAATCAGAGAGCTACTCTCCATGAATTGTTACGATTTGGATCGTACGGTCTGCTGTATGTCTTGACCGTTCAATTGCTCAGTGAGCCAGAACGTCTGCGAAAAACTGCGAGTGTAGTTGTTTTTCTCGGTTCGGCCATTGCCCTGCTGGCACTGATTCAGCATGTTGGTTCTCCGGACAGGATATACTGGTTGAGGAAGGTCCCGGACAATGCAAGTCCATTTGGCCCCTGGATAAACCCCAATCAGTTTGCCGGATACATGGAGCTTGTCAGTCCTCTGGCTTTTGGTCTTTTTCTCTTTTATCGACCAAGGGTCCGCGGCAGTGAATCTTTTCGTGAAAAATTTGTAACCTTTTTTACCATTCCTCGAATTCACTTGTACCTTTTCCTCTGGTTTGGTGCGGCCCTGATGGTTTTTTCTGTTTTCATCAGCCTGTGTCGGGGCGGTATTCTTTCCATAGTTGCGGGGGGAGTCGTTTTTTTCCTGCTGTACAGGAGAAAATTTCCAGGGCGGAGCAGTTATATTTTCCTGACGATGGTGGTGGCAGTTGTTCTGGCTATTACATGGTTTGGCTGGGATATTATTCTGTCCGAGTTTAACCAGAAATTTGACAGCTCGGGACATATACGTGAAGGGCGTCTTCTTCTCTGGAAGGATACGCTTGCTCTTATCAGAGATTTTCCGATCTTCGGGGCCGGGTTCGGTTCATTCATTCATATTTATCCACTGTATAAGACCTTTGTCGGTAACCTTATTTACGATCATGCCCATAATGATTATCTCGAACTGTTGACCGATGGAGGCATTGTCAGCCTGTTGCTGGCTGCCTGGTTTGTTGTCAGTATTCTTCTGCACGGTTGGAAAATGATCCGCAGAAGACGTGACAGATATGCAGTTTTCCTTGGAATTGGAGCGATCAGCGGAATACTTTCTCTTCTGGTGCACAGCGTGACCGATTTTAACCTGCATAACGGAGCCGTGGGGTACTATTTCTTTTTTCTTCTCGGTCTGCTTGTTGCGGCTGTCAATACCAGATTCAGTTATGGCAGTTCTGCCAGCCTTCTGAAAAAACAATCTCCGGGATTGACTGCACCGATTGTTGTTTTCGGTCTTGCCTGGTGTGTTGCTGTGGTCATTGTTCAGATTGGTTCCTATCGTGCGTGGTCCGGATATGAAAGTATAAAAAATATTTATGTCAATCCGCATCTTGGCAGGAAATTTCTCTGGAAGATTACGAAGACCATGGACAGAGCTGAACGGCAGGATCCTTTTCATGGATTGTATTCCTACAGGAATGGAACGGCGTTGTGGTACATGGGGGAGAAAAAAGCGGCACTTGAAAAGTATCTCCTGGCTTTTCGTAAAAATCCCCTTGAAGGGATATTTCTTCAACAACTTGGTCTGTTGCAAAATGATGAGAAGATAGCCGAAAAACTGCTTGAGGAGGGGTACAGGCGTACGCTGAATAAGGACATCCTGATTTCAAGTTATGTTGAGTGGCTACTGTGGCGGGGGCAGCGGCGCAGGGCGGTTGAAGTATTGTCCCGCAGCATGCATGACGCACCTGATCAGGCGGTAGCCTGGAGTGGTCTGCTGAGGGAATATTCCTTCACTCATGAGGAACTTGAAAAAATAATACCAGGGAATTCAAAAACCTGGGTGGATTTCGGCCGGCATTTATCAAGTATCGGGCTCGAAAAAGAATCCAATTATTTTTTTAACAGGGCTGAAAAACTGCTGATGGAAGAAGACAATCCTGCCATGGAAAGTTATCGCAACCTTATCCAGTTTTTTTATCGACAGGGTTTTGATGCGCGGGCACTCAGTGTTCTTCGCCGGGCTGTTGAAAAACTTCCCGATGAGCTTTATTTTCACCTTAAGCTCGGGGAGTATTATCAGAAAGAGAACATTGCCTATCGTGCAAAGGAAGAATTTGAGCGGGTTCTGTTTCTTGATCCGGGCAATAAAAAAGCTGTAAGGGCCCTGCGACGGCTCGGTTTTGCCGACAGTTACTGATCCAGGTAAATGGCTCTGCACTGTGAACTGGTTAGTCAGTGATATGTTTCTCGGTAAATTGGGCCATCAGTTCATGGATGTTGTATGGTGGACGGATTTTGAAATAGTGGTCAACAATGGCGTGACCTAACTCATGGGCAAGGACGCGTAGCCCTGCATCATCAACAGAGATATAAATGGTATCTTCCGAGAGAGAATAGTAGGCGATATGATTCACCTTTTTATGGTATTTTTGTTTGTAAACTGCCGAAACATCGTCTGAATCTTCGAGTAATACAACATGGATATGCATGTTGTTCGGAAACATGTCGAGAACAACTTCCGCTTTTTCGATCAGGGTATCAAGTTTGGCCAGAACCTCATCTTCCACGGTGACAATATTTTTTTTCCTGACAATGTAGTTGAGTTTTCTGGTCAGCCGGATCTGGTCATTGAAATCATTTAACAGTTGTCTGTTGGCGTAGTGAAGGGTCGTGTATCTGCTTTTTGCCTCTCTGGCCTCTCCCGGGGCAGGGAGGCAATGGAAGTAGAACAGGAAAAGTAATAACCACGCAGCAGTTTTATTCATCCCGCAGAGTATATGATGAGCAGATTGTCTGAATCTTTTTATTGTTTTCTTCAATATTCCACAGGATGGCTTTCATTTCTTTCTTATGGTCTTCCGGTAAGGTGGAAGATTCAGTGTCGGCCTGTTCAAGGAGAGTTTTTACGGCCTCTGTGTGAATAGTCAGCTTTTTGAATGTTTCCGACAGGTCCCTGTTAAAAGTGTTGATCTGTCTGGCCAGTTCCTTACCTTCATCCCTGTAGCGCAGATGAATAACATCGCTCAAATCTTTTTTGAGCATTTTTGTAAGGGTTTTTTCAAAGCGAAACAGGGGGCCGGCAATGCGGTGCGTGATCAGCATTGCGGCAATGGTAATAAATACTGCCCCCAATACGATAAAGATCCAGTGGGCTGTCAGAATACTTTTCAGCAGCATCAAAGGAGTTCGCCCCAGCTGGAGGTCACTGTTTGTATAGGAGATGGTTAAAGTATCCGCAGAGAAATAGCCGAGGAGTATGATGAAAAAGAGACATCCGCCGGTAACGAAAAGGAAATAACCGAAAATCAGTTTCCCCTGGAGCTCTTTTTTGATGAAGATGTTTCTTCTCTTATACTGTTTTGTCATGGTCATTTTTTTTCTGTTGGTTGATAAATGGTTATGGAGGCATTTTTCTTCAGACCTGCCAGCCATTTCTGCATCTGCCTTTCACGTTTGAACTGGATAAGAATATCACGGATTTTTTTCCGATCCTGATGGGAAACGGTGGTTGCCGGAGATGGTTCAATTGTATCAAGGCGTATAACAGTTTTATCACTGCCGGTATCTGAAGTAATTCTGAATTCACCCGGAGAAAGTGAGAAGAGCGTAAGCCTCAGTGGGAGTGCAAGGTCATCAAAAAGAACCGTATTGGTAATCCCCGGTGCTGTTGTAATTTGGTCGGAGGATTTGGGAACAGAGTCGAGTTGGGTGTAGGTTACCAGTTTTCCGGTAAAAGAGAGATACCGGTCTATTTCCCGGTCAGTTACTGAGACTTTGATTTTGCTGTTCTGCCGATCCAGAAGCACTTTAATTAGTGAATTTTCATAGTAATTCTGCAGTGCTTCCCTGAAAGAAGGTTCCCTGTCAATACCCTGGCGTTGAGCTTCCTGGAGAAGAATTTCACGGGTTATGGCTTCATCGACTATATCTGACAGGTCTTGAGAATGATAGCCGAACTTTCCGTACCGGGATTCGATTGTTTTTCTGGCAAGATCGTGGCCGTTAATTGTTACAGCTATATCTGTCTGCGGTTCAGGTTTAGTCGGCAGCAGGAAGTAAAATGAAAAGAGGGTTATTGCCAGGACGATGGCTATGATGAAATAGATATATTTCATGGTGTGTTGTTTGTACTGAAAAGAGGTTATTTTACAGTTGACGGCCCGCAGGATACCGAGTTTATGGGGAATTGGTTTATTTTATACCTAAATCCTGCAATTGGCAAGTTCGGAGTCTTCGCTACCTGTCGGAGTTGCTTAATCTTACGTCAGCAGATAGGCGGTGATACCAATGGCTGCAAGCCAGATATTTGTGATATTGGAAACAGTGATATTGAGAATTGCCCCAAGCCTGTTTCCTCTTCTCAGTAAAACAATACAGGATTTGAACTCGGGCCAGCTGGTCAGGCTGGCAAGAACGATAAAACCTATCACTCCTTTGGGTGCGTGGGAGTTTGCTGCCGCAAAAGAGACAACGGGATCAAGGAAATAGCCGGCAACGGTAAGAATCAGAATTGACGGGAAAAGCCAGAGAGATGGATTGAAAGAAAAATCTTCTTCCTCCTCCTTTCCAGGTTCCGTGGGGCGAATAAAGAAAAAGAGCAGGGAGAGGGGTATTACAATCACCAGCCACCAGACGTAATGAGATGGAGAGAGCAGGAAAAATCCGGCAGCAAGCAGGGCCGTGGTACAGAGTGTTACCACACTGTACACTCTGTGAACTGAAAAGGTTTTTATAAATTGATGGCAGAGCAGGGTAGCTGCAATCAGCAATATGGGATTCATAAAATTGGACCCCAGTGGTGTTGAAGCTGCAAAAACGATATCACCGGCAAAGAGACCTGCCAGAAGGCAGATGGCTTCAGGGCCATTCGTTATAAATCCAGTCAGTGTACCTATTCCTTTTTTCTTTTTCAGGCATTCAATAATGATTTCCACGGCCAGGGAAATAAGAAGCATTTCCACGATTACGCCACTGGCCCCGATAAAAGTAAGATTCAGGTCGCCACCGAAAAGCAGGGCAGAGCCGAAGAAGAATGCCAATACCAGGACCCAGATGATAAGATCCAGTTTACCGATAGAACTGACAAGGAATGTTTTCAAGGTTTTCTGTTGTTTTGCTTATGGCGGGAGATGAAATCCTCAATCGATTTTCTGTTGAGATAGATGGAGCTGAGGGTTTCTTTTCCTATTACAAGTGCAGGTATCATTCGGATGCCGGTTTCCATGAACCTGAGAGGTGAACTCAGGATATCAACTTCTTCCACATCGATAGTGCTGTCTTCTTTGATGGCAGCCCTGAGATATTTTCCGGCCAGAAAACATCTGGGACAGAGTTTTGAGCGATAAAAGGTTATTTTTATTTTTTCTTCCATGATCACTTACAAATAATTAAAGTTATAAAAACAGGCAGTAACACCTCGTGATCAGTTGCGATTGCAGTCGTGAAGAGTCGTGGACCCGGATTTGAATGTTGCCCGGCAGGATACATGAAGTTTACTATTTTCTCAACAGGTGAGTGAGAATGGCGATTTTATAACGGCGATTTCTTCGGTGACGTATGGTATAATGAATACAGGAGATTCGGCTCCTAACCAGATTCGAGGAAAAGGAGGCAAAATGTATATTCTGGAGCACATGACTCCCGACCCGATTACAGTTTCTTCAGAGATATTACTTCCTGAGGCCCGTTTAATCCTGAATCAGAATGATTTCAGGCATCTTCCGGTTGTTGACAGAGACAGAAAACTGATTGGAATTATTACGGACCGGGATCTGAGATCGGCGTACCCTTCGTCAGTTACCTCAAAAAGTGAGCGTATGCTGATCTATGCGCGGGTTGAAAAGACCAGGGTAGCCGAAATTATGACCACTTCCTGTTCGACCCTGGGGCCTGCTGCCACCATTGATGATGCCTTGCTGATTTTTGACCGGGATAAGGTGGGTGGCATTCCGGTAGTTAGCGAGGAAGGTGTGGTTATCGGTATTTTTTCCATGCGTGATCTTACTGCGGCCTATAGAAAATTGTTTGGAGTCGAGGAAAAAGGGTCCATGCTGATCACGGTTGAGGACGACGGCAGAGAGACTTTAATGAGCGAACTGGTTTTACTGCTGGAAAAGAATTCTATTCCTCTTACCCGACTGATACGACTCCGTCATTGGCAGGAAGGTGCCAGAATCTATATGAGAGTAAATACGCTGAAGCCGGGGATGGTCAACAAGTTACTGATCCGAAATGGCTATATTCCCCTTGCACCGTAACCTGGACAGCTTCAGTATCGTATCTGTCCGTAATATGCACTTGGAACATCCCAGGGAAAGAACAGGAAAAATCAGTGGAGAGTGAACAGAACCATTGCAGGAGATGTGGCAATTGCTGCAGACAGGGAGGGCCGGCGCTTCATACACAGGATCTGGAGTTGATCCGGTCCGGACGGCTTCCCGTGAGAAGTCTCATTACTGTTCGGAAGGGAGAACTTGCATATAATCCCATAAAAAAGAAAATCTGTCCTGCCGGAGTAGAACTGGTTAAAATAAGGGGTACCGGGAGGCAGTGGGACTGTTGTTTCCATGATGAGGAAAAAGGCTGCACCATTTATGAAGACAGGCCCAGGGCCTGTCGGGTTCTTAAGTGCTGGGATACGGAAGAAATCCTTGCTCTCGTGGAAAAAGAGACATTGACCCGCATTGATATTCTCCTGGAAGATGATCCTCTGGTCGAAGTAATCAGGGAACACGAACGGATATGTCCCTGTCCGGATTTTGAGTATCTTCGTCGGAGTATTGAAAATTTGTCAGACCGGGAAAAAAGGGAACTGGAAAAATGTGTAAGGAATGATCTACGTTTCCGGGCCAGGATTATAGAAGATTTTGATCTGGATCTGAACCGGGAGCTTTTTTATTTTGGCAGGCCCCTTTTCCACCTGCTCCAACCCCTGGGAGTTGGATTCAGTGAATCCGGCGGAGAGGTAAATCTCAGGTGGAAATAAAAAGCCTGAGCCCCGGGTGGCCGGGATCAGGCTTTTGTGATAAGACGGATCGTTTGCTACCAGGTTTTTCGGGCCAGTTCCTCTCCCTGGGTGGAGATTGTAACCTGTTCGACAGGAACGCTCTTGCCAGCTCTTTCAATAGCCTTTTTGATGATGATATTCATTGCGGAACAGCAGGGGACCTCCATGATGAGGATCGTCAGGCTTTTCAGTTCGCATGTCTTTATTATTTCTGCGAAACGGTCCACGTAACTTTCGGCATCGTCGAACTTGGGACATCCCATCATGACAGTTTTTCCCTGGAGATATTTTTCCTGGAAATTTCTTGCTGCCACCGCGCAGCAGTCAGCTGCCACAAGGAGATCACTGTTTTTAAGAAACGGTGCCTGGGGCGGCACGAGACGAATCTGAACCGGCCAATGGGACAGCAGGGAAGCGGTTTTACCGGATGCGGCTATTTCCACGGGGACATTTGCTGTCTGACATGAAGACTGCTGTTGTCCGGCAGAGGGAAAGGATTGAATATGAGTTGATGCACAACCGCAATCCATCGTTTCTGCCGCCTGTTCTTTTTCTTTGGCCAGATATTCCTCTACTGCTTCTTCGTCAAATTCATCCGCTTCTCTTTCAATTATTTTCAACGCTCCTGTCGGGCAGGAACCGAGGCAGGCACCAAGTCCGTCACACAGGTTTTCGGCAACCAGTTTGGCTTTGCCATCGACAATCTTCAGAGATCCTTCAGCGCAGTCAGGTACACACTGTCCACAACCGTCACACAGTTCTTCATCTATCTCAATTATTTTTCTCATTGCTTTCATGACCATCCTCCCGGCGGTTTTTCTTCTATCGATCATTTAATGGAGTTACTATTCATTGTCATATCTGAAAATCCCCAGATATGACTGCATAATAACATTGGAATGGGAAATATCCTTGATCTGGATCAAGTTCTGTTATTTTCTTCCACTGTGCAACAAAAAGGCGGGGTGCATCTGCAACCCGCCTTTTGTGCTGATAATTGCAGGATTTAGGTCAAACATAAATCCTGTACTTCAAGAATAAACATGGCTGAGCCATAAGGTTCAGCCATGCCGGTTTATCCAAGAATGGTCTTGAGATCTTCCGCCGGAGTTTCCGCAATCGGCTTACAGTCAAAATTCTCGACGAGGACGTCCAGAACATTAGGTGTAATAAAAGCCGGCAGGGAGGGTCCAAGACGGATATCCTTGATACCCAGGCTGAAGAGAGTGAGCAGGATAACAACCGCCTTCTGTTCATACCAGGAAAGAATCATTGAGAGCGGCAGGTCATTGACGCCACAGTCAAAGGCATTGGCGAGTGCTACTGCGATCTGAATGGCGGAATAGGCATCATTGCACTGTCCCACATCGAGAAGTCTCGGGATTCCCCCGATATCACCAAGTTTTTTGTCAAAGAAACGGAATTTTCCGCAGGCCAGGGTCAGAATCATACAGTCTTCTGGCACCTGCTCAACAAACTCCGTGTAGTAATTTCTTCCAGGTTTCGCCCCATCACAACCGCCCACGAGGAAGAAGTGGCGGATGGCCTTGCTTTTGACACCTTCAATAACCTTATCCGCCACACCGAGCACGGTGTTACGGGCAAAACCGGTGAGTACGCTGCCTTTATCGGTATCCTCGGGAAAACCCGGTAATGCCAGGGCACGTTCAATAACCGGCGTGAAATCCTTGTCCTCTCCAATGTGAGTGACATCAGGCCAGCCGACCAGTCCGGTGGTGAAAACATTGTCTTTGTAGGAGTCTTTCGGCTTCTGGATACAGTTGGTGGTGAAGAGAATTGCACCAGGGAATTCAGGAAATTCCTTGGCCTGGTTCTGCCAGGCAGTACCAAAATGTCCATAAAAATGGTCATATTTTTTCAGTTCCGGATAGGCATGGCAGGGCAGCATTTCACCATGGGTGTAAATGTTGATGCCTTTTCCTTCTGTCTGTTGCAGAAGGAGATCAAGGTCTTTCAGGTCATGACCGGTAACGACGATGGCTTTCCCGGCTTTGGCACCCAAGGGAACTTCAGTCGGAGTCGGATGACCGTAGGTCCCGGTGTTACCCGCATCAAGCAGTTCCATGGCCTTCAGATTCACTTCACCACATTTCAGTGTGATACCCACCAGCTGTTCAAGGGACTGTCCACCTTTGGTGAACTCTGCCAGGGTATCATGAATATATTCAAAGACAGAATCATCTTCCTGCCCGAGAATGGCCGCATGGTCAGCATAGGCGGCAAGACCGCGAATACCGTATACAGTTATCTGCTTCAGGGAGCGGAGATCTTCATTTTCGTCCAGGCTGTTCATGAAATCAAGTTCCATTCCCTGGGCAATCAGACCGTCAAGGGAGTCAGCCGGAGTAAAGTTTGCGGCGGCCGCATCAAAAGCAGTGCTTCCTCCGGCAGCTTTAACTTTTTCTTTCAAGGCTTCCCGTAATTCAACTGCCTTGTTGATTAAGGTTTCAAAACGTCTGGGGTCAAAGTCTACATTGGTCAGGCAGGAAAACACAGCTTCAGCCGTGAACCTGTTGATGTCGTTATCGACAATACCGTTTTTCCTCGCTTCTACCGCCACGACCGATAATCCCTGGACTGAGTAGGTCAGTAGATCCTGAAGTGCAGCTACGTCTTCTGTTTTTCCACAGACACCGATTTTTGTACAGGCCATACCTTTGGCAGTTTGTTCGCATTGATTGCAAAACATAATGTCCTCCTTAATAAGACAAATCCGGCTATCCTCTCTGGATAGTCCTCTTGTTTATCTGAAAATCCAGTCACAGAAGGTATTTCTGCCGCAGTCTGGATTTTCATTTGTTTTTGTACCTTCAGGGATCAAACACCCGAAAGGCAAAATGACTGAGCTGTATGATTCAGCCATCATGTATCGATTTGATGAAAACAGCCCGTTTCAGGCTTTGAGAGGGACTCTACACTAAGAGTGTCTCAATATCTTTGACTTACGTCAAGGTATAATTATTATTCCGCTTCAGTGAAATGGAGAATTCCATCTCAGGCAGGTTATTTTTTTTGAAACACAGCCATCAGGATAGAATTATTACAGGATTTGACCGGCTCCAGCTCATAATTACCATAACTCTTTTCAAGAATAAATCCAGCGTGCCAAAAGAGTTCAAGCCAGGTTTCAAATGAAAAAGCTGCAACAGTATAGAAATGATTATAGTCACCGTTAGCCTGTCCTGTTTTCATGGGTCTTATCCGAAATCTTTCCTCGATTTCAATGAGTCCTGAAGCTGAATTATATTTTTTCAGAACCTCTTTTATTACTTTTCCCCCGGTTGGTCTGTCAAACATCTGGAACTGGAAGGTTTTGCCCTTTTGTCTCAATGTATTCAAAGCAGGCAGGTAGAGCTGGAGGCAGAGCAGGCCCTGGTTTGCAAGAAAGGTTGTACATTGGTGAAGACAGGTGAGAATGTCATCCCTGTGTGGTAGCAGGTTCAGAGTATTGTAGGGTATGATGATGGAATTGAAATGACATGAAAATGCCATGTTGAGCATGTCCATACAGAGAAAATGGCAACTTCTTCCGACACTATTCCTGGCTTTCTTCAGCATGGGCAACGAGATGTCAATTGCGGTTATTTTTCTTTTGTGATCAGTAAGTTGCCTGCAGACCCTTCCGTTGCCGCAACCAATTTCAAGGATATTTCCACTTTCGGGCAGATGGCACTGGTAAAACGGGATATCCGCTGAGAAAGTATCCATTTCAAGGCTGTAGAGATCACTGTAGAGTTCTCTCGTGATGGGAAGAAAGATATCTTCAGGTTCTTCGTCATAATTTTTATATATTTTCATTGGAGTTTTCTGGTTATCTGATCCTGTCATCAGGAATACAGGAGTAGTCACGGATGTTAATACGAGCCGGAAAAATATGAAACACAATAGAATTATTGCTTGCAAAATTCCACAGCCGTGTGTATTATTGTTTCGGTTTTAACAATAATGGTTATCATTATCGAACAAAGGAGATAATAATGGAAAAATATGTATGCAGTGTATGTGGTTATGTTCATGAGGGAGAGTCGGCTCCTGATAAATGTCCCCAGTGTGGTGCAGTCGCAGAAAAATTTCGTGTACAGGGAGATGAGGCAACTTCATGGGCCGATGAGCATGTAATTGGTGTTGCTCAAGGTGTTGATGCGGAAATTATTGAAGGGCTGCAGGCCAACTTCACCGGTGAATGTACTGAGGTGGGAATGTATCTGGCCATGAGTCGTCAGGCTGATCGTGAAGGTTATCCTGAGGTTGCTGAGGCATATAAGCGCATCGCCTTTGAGGAGGCTGAGCATGCTGCCAAATTTGCCGAACTTCTCGGTGAGGTTGTTGTCGGGGACACCAAAGCCAATCTTGAGGCCAGGGTCGCGGCGGAACATGGTGCCTGTGCTGGTAAAAAGGAACTGGCTACCAGGGCCAAGCAGTTGAATCTTGATGCAATTCATGACACCGTTCATGAAATGTGCAAGGATGAAGCTCGTCATGGCCAGGCGTTTGCAGGTCTGTTGAAGAGATATTTTGCAGAGTAAGCAAGAGTTGCCCGTACAGGGCAAATTGTAAATAAAAAAGGTCGGATATCTTCATATCCGACCTTTTTTGTTTACTCGAATTTAAAAACAAGAGACTGTCTGTTCAGGTTATCAACTCTTGTTCTGATTTTTGTTCTGTGCTGCATAGGCTGTGGCAGCGCATTCGTTTTTCCCCAGGTCGAGTATTTCTGCCTCTTCATCATCAACCTGTTCCAGGTTTGCATTTATAAGCCGTATTTTTGCATATTCCGGTGGCTGTTCGCGCATATTGGACTGTATGAACGTTAGGAATTCTGCTTTGTTGTCGATGGCATAAATGTGTTTGTTAAAATCAATTACATTGCTGAGGGAATTGGCAAAACAGAGCCTGCTGTTTGCCTCTTCCCAGTTCATATAATGGCCGGGCAGAACAGTCAGTTTACCTGACAATTTTTTTACTCTCTGCAGGGTTTCAAAAAGTGTGTCAGACCAGGCTTCAACCTGGCCACCCAGATCGGGGCGCCCTACAGATTGAATAAAGATTATATCACCGGAAATAATAAATTTTTCATCAATGATGAATGAAGTGGAGCCGGGGGTATGGCCGGGGGAGGAAAACACTTTGACATTCGGTCCGCCATTTGAAAAAGAAATGATTTCACCATCCGACAGGGGAGTAAATGTAATTTTTGCGGAAGCGAAATCAGCAGAGTCAGCAAGAAATTCGGCCCCGCTTTTTTCCGAGAGCATCCTGCTGCCGGCTATATAATCCGCCTGCAGATGTGTTTCAAATGTTTTCACTAATCGGCTATTATTCTCTTCTGCAAAATCAAGGTAAAAATCAACATTTCTGGAAGGGTCGAACAGCATGAGTTCATCTTTGTACAGGAGCCCGTAACTGCAGGACGCCTTGCCTGGTCTGATGAATTGAAACAGCTGGTAGTCTCCCCCTTCATTCACCTGGACCGGAACCAGGAGATTTCCCCAGGATTTAATACCACCCTCCAGGTAACCTACGTCCTCAAAACCATGCTTTTCAAGGACTTCTGCCACAAATTGTGCAGATCCCTCCTTGGCGCAGACGATACGAATCGGTTTGTCCCGGGGGACCCTGGCCACACAGTCATCCTCAATCTCCATGAAATCAAAATAGGAAATATTGAGCATTTCAAAAGGATAGGGAGATTCCACATGGAAGCGTCCAAAATCTTTTTTATTTCTGACGTCGAGAAGGATAAAATCTGTTTTGGTTGTCAGCCAGCTATAGAGATCCCTGGCTGGGTATTTGAATATAGACATAATTGCTCCTTTTCTGAATCCGTCACTGCATTGTGTCTTTCTCTTCGTCGTTACTCGAGAAATCACAATCTCTTCAGCAGTCGGTTTCAAGGGTGATTATTGGGAGGAAAAACCTAGTTCTGTCAATAAATTATCTAATTCGAAAGAAAGCTTGTCAAGGTGTTTCTGTTCCTCTTTGGCCATTTGCAGGTAAAATGAGTGCAGGACGGGCTCAGATTCATGTCTCCGGGAGAGACGTAGATAGAGGTCAAGGGCCTGGGCTTCAAACTGCATGGCTAGCTGATAGATGGTTTCGGGGGAGTCCAGTTGATCTCCGAAAGCATCTGCGAGTGATGAAAGGGTGATCCCTCCTTCAGCCACCGGATCCCCTGTTTTGGTCTCTGTTGGGGTAATTGCTGATATTGAGCCAGGAGCTTTGCCATGTGGCCATCTTCAAACCTGGCTAGTTCATGCAGTATTTTTCTAAAATGGGAGTCCTCGGTTTCGTCTTTGAGAAGGAGATAAAATTCCTTCAGGCCGGCTTCCATCTGATAGGCCATTGCGAAAACGGAATCGAAATCTTTTTGGAGAAAAAATTCCAGACCCTGATTGGTGGAACCTTGTACCCTGTGACCCTGCCACTGCAATATACCACCGGACATGTTGAGTACCCTGGAAAAGGAGTGGCCACGCAGAATCTGACAGGCACCATTGCTGCGGGCACCAGATCTACAGTACACGATTGTTTCTCTGTTCCTGTCCAGCTCTTCAATACGGTCCGGGAGTTCTTTGAGGGGAATCAGCTGGGCTCCGGGGAGGTGAAATTCCTGATATTCTCCAGGTTGACGCACATCAAGGAGTGTGAATTCTCCAGGGAGGCGTGAAGCCAGAAGCTCTTTTGCCTGGTCGGCGGGAATTGATTCACTTTTATTAAACAATGTTTCCCAGTTCATGCTTTTCATGTTTTTCCAGCTGTTCTCAGTATCAGAAAGAAATTGAATTATCCATGACACTCAGGTACATCTTCCGTTAAAGCCATGGTGGTCATGCGGTTTTATGCAGAAGCCCGGCCTCTTCCGGAACAGTGGCAAAACAGTCAAGATGAAGAAGCCACAAATCTTTTTCTGAATCGGCGATGAATGTACTGCAATTTTCAGGAAGCCAGTGACTGTCATCAATCAGATTATAAAAAGAGGAATCAATTCCGATAAAACCATCTAAAAAGTGGCTGAGAATATGAAGCAGTTTGCTTTCATAACCCTGGTTGATTGATGCAAGGGAGTCAAGGGAGCTGAAACCAGTCTGTTTCAGCTCTTCCACCAGATCCAAGACCTGAACGCGATTCAGGTTTTCCGCGTCCTGGAGCTGCTGAAGAAAAACGGTGTCCCGGTTGTTGCAGGATTGTTCTCTGACAACCTGGATACGGTCATATTTCACCAGCATTGTTTTTCGGAAAAAACGTAATACTAGCTCCCTGCACGCGGCGAACGACTCTCCGGCCAGGAGAATTTTATGTTCAGATATCTTTTCCATCCGTCTTTTCCGGCTATTGTCCGGCAGTACTGTCCAGAACACGTTTACCTATTCTGCGACCCATTTCAACACATTCTGCAAGGCTGTCCTGATCCGGGACATATTTGAGACGCAATCCGTCTTCAATGACTTCAATCTTCATGTCTTCAAGAGCCTTGTTCATGAGATTGACAGCTTCTCCACTCCAACCGTAGGAACCAAAGGAAGCTCCGAATTTATTGGTCGGTTTCAGACCACGCATATACATGAGCAGGCCGGCCATGCGGGGCAGAAGACCATTGTTCAGGGTTGAACAGCCTAGAATAATAGTGTTTGCATTCAACACGGCAGTCATTATATCGCTGCGGTGATGTACCTTGAGATTGATAAGGTCCGTGCTGACACCTGTTTCTGTGATACCTTCTGCTATGGAGTGGGCCATTTTTTCAGTGGAATGCCACATGGAATCATAAATGATCAG